>DGWW01000021.1 GCA_002395385.1 Myxococcales bacterium UBA4248 | reverse complement strand
GATCCCTGCTGCGGCAGCGGCGGCATGTTTGTACAAAGTGCACAATTTATACAAGCTCACGCGGGCAACCGCAATGCCATTTCGGTATTCGGACAGGAAATCAACCCCGACACGTGGAAAATGGCCAAAATGAACATGGCCATTCGCGGCATCGAAGTCAATTTCGGCCCCTACCACGCCGATTCCTTCACCAAAGACCTCCATCCCACGCTCAAAGCCGACTTCATCCTCGCCAATCCCCCGTTCAACTACCATCCGTGGGGTCGCGAACAGCTCATGGACGACGTGCGCTGGAAATTCGGCCTCCCGCCCGCCGGCAACGCCAACTACGCCTGGATCCAACACATGATCCACCACCTCGCTCCTAACGGCAAAATCGGCCTCGTACTCGCCAACGGCGCCCTCTCGTCCCAAACGAACGGCGAAGGCGAAATCCGCCGCAAAATCGTCGAAGCCGACCTCGTCGAAGGCATCATCGCCCTTCCCGCACAGCTCTTCTACAGCGTCACCATCCCCGCCACGCTCTGGTTCATTTCCAAAAACAAAAAACAAAAAGGCAAAACGCTCTTCATCGACGCCCGCAAACTCGGCTTCATGGTCGACCGCAAACACCGCGACTTCACCGACGAAGACATCCAAAGAATCGCCGATACATTCACCGCTTTCCAAAGCGGCAAACTCAAGGATGAACAAGGTTTCTGCGCCGTCGCATCACTCCAGGACATCGCCGCACAGGATTACGTCCTCACGCCCGGCCGCTACGTCGGCATCGAAGAATCCACCGACGAGGACGAACCCTTCGACGACAAAATGACGCGACTCACCACCGAACTCTCCGAAATGTTCGAACGCTCCCACGAACTCGAAGACGACATCCGCGAAAAACTCGCCAGCATCGGTTTCGAATTGTGATGGGCGCGGGCTATGCGCCGAATCGCGCCGTGCGGTCCGCACGACTCGATTGGCGCATATGCCCTGCGATTCGGCCTATTGCCTGCGGCAATACGGCCTCATTCGAGACGCGCAGACCGCGCGTCCCTCTCGCCTATGCGCCATCGGCGCATACGGCTCGCCTTTTATGCTCCCTCGAAACGCACAACCCGCGCCCTGAAAGGGTGCAACAGAAGCCCGTAGGGCTTCAAGGTATGTAGCCCCCGGTTGGCACGCAGTGCCTACCGGGGGATCAGAGTCACCCCAAAACCAGAACCCCAGCGGGGTTCAACAAAAACCTCAAACCAACGATACGATTACAAAGGGCGCAACAAATACAGGAGAGAACGACATGAGCGAATGGAAACAGTGCAGATTAGGGGATATCGTTCACATTAATAACGATACCTATTCCCCAAGAGAAAACTGGAAATGGGTCAACTATTTGGATACTGGTAATTTAAATGAGAATAATATCAACACATTACAATTCATTGATTTGTCAATAAACAAATTACCATCCAGAGCAAGACGAAAAGTAAACATCGGTAGCATTTTATATTCCACAGTACGTCCTAACCAAAGGCACTACGGTTATATTAAACATAATGTTGATAATCTGTTAGTTTCTACTGGATTTGCTGTAATTGATGTAGACAAAGCAAAAGCTGACAGTAAATACATTTATTATTATTTGACACAAAATGACATTACAGAACATTTGCAATCCATTGCAGAACAGGCTGTTACAACATATCCATCAATTACCCCAACTAATATTGAAAATCTCACCATTCCCCTTCCCTCCCTCCCGACCCAGCGCAAGATCGCCTCGATTCTCTCTGCGCTCGACGACAAAATCGAGCTCAACAACCGCATGAACAAGAATCTAGAGGAACAGGCAAGGGCGATTTATAAATCGTGGTTTGTGGATTTTGAACCTTGGGGCGGTGTGATGCCGAGCGATTGGAGAGTGGGCAGCGTGTCTGAATTAGGGAAAGTTGTTGGTGGCGGAACCCCATCTAAATCAAACAAAGAGTATTATACTAATGATGGCATTGCTTGGGTTACGCCAAAAGATTTATCTAATAACAAATCAAAATTTATAGCTCATGGAGAAATAGACATAACAGATCTAGGACTAGCAAAAAGCAGTGCTACTCTTATGCCGAAAGGATCCGTATTATTCAGTTCACGTGCTCCCATAGGATACTTGGCAATTTCAGATGGAGAAGTTAGCACAAATCAAGGATTTAAATCTATTGTTCCTTTTAAAAATATAGGAACTGCATATGTTTATTATTTTTTAAAAGAGAACACAGAAAAAATTGAGAATATCGCTTCTGGTTCAACATTCAAAGAAGTATCAGGAAGTACAATGAAAACCATTGAAGTTATTATTCCTGATGACATAACTTTAAGAAAATTTCAATCGTTATGTTTTTCATTATTTGAACAACAAAAAATGCTTGAATATCAATCCCGCCATCTCTCCGCTCTGCGCGACGCACTCCTTCCTAAGCTGATGTCTGGCGAGCTGGATGTGTCGGATATCAATTTATAAAATCAGAGGTGTCGGGCAATGCACATTTTAAAGCGATTTATACACATCCCTGCGATTTCCGATGGTCTATACCTGCCACATCAGAGCGTCACTCCGAGCAATTTCGCGGCATCTTCGATGCTGACGGGCTGTCCCTTGTCAGGATCCTGCTCGTATTCACGGTACAACGCATTGCAGTATGCATCATCCTGGGCATCCGAAATGGCAGCTTGCAACATGGCCGCCACGTTCGCCAACTGTGCCTCAGAAAACGCATCCAGCAAAGCAACGCATCTTTCGCGGTTTGTCATCACACACCTCCGTTTCAAATCAGGCAGACTATCCGTCTGCCGCACCATTTATCATTTTAGCGCACGCATTTCCGCGTGTCAACCATCCCACAAGGAGGATCACCATGTGTCAGTTTACCGAAAATTCGTATGAAGATGCCGTTATAGAGCTCTTTGAAAACATGGGCTATACACATGTTTATGGACCTAGCGTAGAATTTCGGGATTTCAAAAGCCCTATTCTATATGAGGCACTTCGCGATGCACTCGAACGCCTCAATCCCGATATTCCCAAAGACGGCATCGACGATGCTGTAAAAAAAGTCACACAATTCGAGAACGGCGAGCTCGTGCAAAAGAACGAGCAGTTCATGGACTATCTGCAAAATGGCGTGCCTGTACGTTATTATATCCATGGTGAAGAAAGAAACTCCATTGTATATCTCATGGATTATAAAAATGCTGACAACAATACTTATATCGTCGCCAACCAATGGACGTTTATCGAAAGGAGCGAAAAGCGCCCAGATGTCATTCTATTTATCAATGGATTGCCGCTCGTATTGATCGAGCTCAAATCGCCGTCCCGCGAAGAAACCGATGCAAGCGATGCCTATCTGCAAATGCGAAATTATATGCAGGAAATCCCATCGATGTTCATCTATAACGCGATCTGCGTAATGAGTGACATGGGCGAATCCAAAGCCGGGACCATTACTTCAGGCGAAGAACGGTTCATGGCGTGGAAGACCAAAGACGGCAATTATGAAAACACACAATATGCCCAATTCGATACGTTCTTTGAAGGCATGTTCCAAAAAGAACGCCTGCTCGATATTCTCAAAAACTTTATCTGTTTCTCGCATGAAGAAAAGGCCGATGTAAAGATTTTGTCGGCATATCACCAGTATTTTGCCGTCAAAAAGGCCATTGCCTCGACCATCGAAGCCGCTACGACCACAGACGAAAACAAAAAAGGCAAAGGCGGCGTGTTCTGGCATACGCAGGGGAGCGGCAAATCGCTTTCGATGGTGTTTTATGCACATTTGCTGCAAGAAGCCATGCAAAGCCCGACCATCGTCGTATTGACCGACCGCAACGACCTCGACAACCAGCTCTATGGCCAATTTGCCAAGTGTAAAGCCTTCCTGCGCCAGGATCCCATTCAAGCCGAGAGCCGCGAGCACCTCAAAGAATTGCTCGCCGGGCGCAAAGCCAACGGCATTTTCTTTACGACGATGCAGAAATTCGAGGAAAGCGACGAACCACTTTCAGACCGAAAAAACATCGTCGTGATTGCCGACGAAGCCCACCGCAGCCAATACGGGCTTGCCGAAAGAATCCGCATGAGCAAAGACGAAAAAGGGGAAACCATTGCACAGCGCATCGTGGGCGCTGCTAGACGCGTCAGAAACAGCCTTCCCAATGCGACCTATATCGGATTTACCGGAACCCCGATTTCACAAAAAGACCGCAGTACGCAAGAAGTTTTTGGAAATTATATCGATATCTACGACATGACACAGGCCGTCGAAGACGGTGCCACACGCCCGGTGTATTACGAAAGCCGCGTGATCAAATTGAATCTCGACAAAGATATCCTCGAAAAAATCGATGCTCTATATGGCGAAGCGGATGCCGATGACTCCGTCATCGAACAAAGCAAACGGGAATTGGGACAACTCGAAGCCATTCTGGGCAACGATGAAACCATCACTTCACTCGTTACTGATATTATCGAGCATTACGAAAATTACCGTGAAAACCTGCTCACAGGAAAAGCGATGATCGTCGCCTACTCGCGAGAAATTGCCCTCAAAATCTATCACAAGATATTGTCTCTCCGCCCGAACTGGACAGACAAAGTCGCCGTGGTCATGACCGAAAGCAATCAGGATCCCGAGGAATGGCGAAAGATCATCGGCAACAAAGCCCATCGCAATGATCTGGCAAAAGACTTCAAAGATAACAAAAGTCCCCTCAAAATTGCGATTGTCGTCGATATGTGGCTCACCGGTTTTGACTTACAATCGCTTGCCACGATGTACGTTTACAAGCACATGTCTGGCCATAACCTGATGCAGGCAATTGCCCGCGTAAACAGAGTTTACGAAGATAAGGAAGGTGGGCTCGTCGTCGATTATATCGGTATCGCATCGGCGCTAAAACGCGCGATGAATGATTATACCGGACGCGATAAGAAGAACTACGGCAATACGAATATCGCAGAGGTTGCATTGCCAAAGTTCCTCGAAAAACTCTCAATTTGTCAGGATTTGTTTCATGGATATGACTATTCCAAATTTAATACAACATCCAGCCTGGAGCAGGGCAAGCTCATCGGTGGCGCCGTCAACTTTATCGTCGCCCCAGAACGTGCCGAAAAGAAAGAACAATTCCTGAAAGAGGCTTTAATGCTTCATCAGGCATTATCGCTTTGTGCGTCCCTTGTCCCGGTGGAACAGCGATACGAAGCCGCATTCTTCGAAGCTGTGCGCGTTTTGACGGTTCGTCTGACCAACCAAGGGAATCACAAAAAGCTGTCGCTTCCCGAATTGAATGCAAAAGTCAACGATCTCTTGAAACAAAGCGTCAAAAGCGAAGGTGTGATCAATTTATTCTCGGACATCAAAGAAGAGTTCTCATTATTCGATCCCAAATTCCTCGATGAAATCTCAAAAATGAAGGAGAAGAATTTGGCCATCGAATTATTGAAAAAGCTCATTGCGGAGCGCGTCAGTATCTATAAACGAACAAACGTCGTCAAATCCGAGAAATTCAGCGACATCATGCAACGCGTGATGAATTCCTATCTCAACGGCATGCTGACGAATGAACAGGTCATCGAAGAATTGCTTAATTTGGCAAAACAAATCTCCGAAGCACACCACGAGGGCGACAGCCTCGGCCTTACCCTGGAAGAACTCGCCTTTTATGATGCTCTGACGAAACCCCAGGCGATAAAAGACTTTTATACCAATGCCGAACTCGTGGCCATCACGCGTGAATTAACCGAATCCCTCCGCAAAAACAAAACCATCGACTGGCAAAAAAAAGAATCCGCACGTGCATCCATGCGCATTATGGTCAAGAGATTGCTAAGAAAATATAATTATCCCCCCGAGGGCATGGATGATGCCGTCGAAACCGTACTTACCCAGTGTGAATTATGGACGGATAACAACGACGAACTCATGTCAGGTGACAATCTTGTGTAACTTTACGTTGAGATGAATTTAGACCTTGCGCCCGAACTTTTTTTTGGGGGCGCTACACTTCACGATACACGCAGAAGAAGGAGTTAAAACATGGAAACAAAAAAACTAAAAGAATGCTGTACGATCATTAGAGGAAGAGCCGATAATAATGCACACGATAACACGACTGATAATGGTATTCCTTTCGTTCGACCTGTTGATTTCGAAAACCTATTTCCATCGCCAACAAAATACACTTCACAACCTATTCAAATTGCAAATAAAAATGACATTCTGATGATTATTGATGGTAATAACGCAGGTTCGGTGAATTTTGCACAGTCCAAACTCGCAATTGGAACCGGAGTAATCGCCATTCGTCCGTCCTCCTTATTACATCCATTTTATGTCTTCTGTTTTCTCAAATCAATTGAATCCAAATTGTCATCAATGGCAACAGGAACTGCATTGAAGCAACTCAGGATAGACTCTATTGAAGATGTTGACATTGCTCTTCCTACCATCGCCGAGCAAAGCCAAGTTGCGGAACACCTTATGCAGAGTGCATTAAAAATTGAGAGCTTAAAATTAGAAATTACTAAAGAGGAAGATAAACTGAATACAATTATAAAAGATACATTTAAGTAAATAACTACGAGGAAGAATGCGCCCGCGTATCGTAGATAGCGGGCGCCAGCAAGCCGTAGGCGCGTGTCGTGACACGCGCCAAGGCGAGCACAAAGGCCGTATGCGCATAGCGCATAGGCCGACTTTAACAAAACAATCATATATTTGTTCGCTAATGAACAGTTAGTATACTCTGAAACTAAAAGGAGACATCGAGTATGAACCGGAAAGAAACTGAGCGTTTGTTAAAAAAAGACGAGTATGGTCGCACAAAGCTATTCTTGTGCAATGACGCACAAAAGGCATTGGAACTCATAAAACTGGGAATCAATGTCAATGAAGTCGACACAATAGGCCGAACTGCTTTGTTCGACTGCAAAGACAATCTCGAAATGGTTAAAGTATTGATTGCTCACGGTGCCGACGCAAGTGTCATTGACCAAAATGGCAAGAACGCGTTGTTCCGTTGTCAAAATGTTGATATTGTCAAAATCCTTATTGACCATGGAGCTGATGCAAGTATTGTTTCGAAGAATGGATTGACGCCATTGTTTGGTTGTCAGAATGTGGATGCTGTTCGTCTACTTATTGAACATGGTGCCAATCCTAATTCTATTGATATTACCAATTTGCAAAATGCATTGTTTGATTGCCAAAAAGCTGATGTGGCGCAGTTATTGATTGAACACGGCGCAGATGCATCTGTTGTAAACAAGAAAGGACAGACGGCATTGTTCTGGTGTGATTTCCACTATATCGCTCATAGAGATATCGAACAGGCCTCAGGGATCATTCATATTCTTGTGGAACATGGTGCGGACATCAATGCGGTTGATTGCACTGGGGCTGTCGCACTGGATTACTGTGGTCATGAAGAAATAGCCCGCATATTAATTGATTGTGGTGCATATATTAGACCGAATGGACCGTGGCAGATCAAAGACGATCAGTTGGTGAAAGTTAAATCATCAAAGATTATTAGTTTATAAAAAAGCGTGCTGTCAGCCCGCTGATTAAGTTGAACCTAGACTAGATCGCCAGATCAATTAAAGGTTTAGCGATAATCATTTGTTACATAAAAAAATTAATAATGCTTTTGCAGTTATCATGTCTCTCTATATTCCGAACCGCGTATCGCAGATAGCGGGCGCAAGCGAGCTGTAGGCGCGTGTCGTGACACGCGCCAAAGCGAGCACAAAGGCCGTATGCGCTGGAGGCGCATAGCCAGCCTGCCTGACGCGTATGGCCGCAGGCCATAGCGCGGGGCCTGCGAGCAGAATGTGTTGGGAGATGCAAGGGTGAATGTGTTTTTTAGGGCGCCGCTTCAGTGCGTAGAAACAAGTTAATCCATTGGATGACACGGTCATTCTATTGGAACATAGGGCGAGTGATTGTCGAGCACGAGCAAAATCAGAATGTGCGGGCAGAATACGGGAAAGAAGTGTTAAAGCAGGTTTCGAGAACCCTGACCAAAGAGTTTAGCAAGGGGTTTTCCAGGTCTAACCTTCAAAATATGCGACTGCTTTACTTGGCCTACCCAAAATGCCAGACACAGTCTGTTAAATTGAGCTGGTCGCA
>DGWW01000160.1 GCA_002395385.1 Myxococcales bacterium UBA4248 | reverse complement strand
TGGCGTCGTCGTTTTCGAGGAAGGGAACGAGGGCGGCAGCGACCGAAACCATCTGGTTCGGGCTGACATCGATGTAATCGATATTATCGGTAGGAACGACGACGAGTTCGCCATTCTGATGGCATTCGATGGTGTCACCGACGATGCAGTTATTCTCGTCGATCTCTACGTTTGCCGGGCTAATATTGTGATCGTCTTCGTCCAAAGCGCTGAGATAATCGACTTCGTCGAGCACCTTGCGATTTTCGACGCGGCGATAGGGTGTCTCGATAAAGCCATATTCATTGACGCGTGCAAACGTCGAAAGTGAAGCAATCAAGCCGATGTTCGGACCTTCGGGCGTTTCGATGGGGCAGATACGGCCATAGTGCGTGGGGTGAACGTCGCGGACTTCGAAACCTGCGCGTTCGCGGGTCAAACCGCCGGGGCCCAATGCAGAAAGACGACGTTTGTGCGTCAGTTCGCTCAGAGGATTGGTCTGATCCATGAACTGAGACAGCTGGCTCGAACCAAAATACTCACGGACGACGGCAACGACAGGCTTGGCATTGATCAAATCATGCGGACGCACGACATCGGAAGCCTGGTTCATGGTCATGCGCTCTTTAATGGCGCGCTCCATGCGGACCAAACCGTTGCGGTACTGTCCTTCGAGCAACTCACCAACCGCGCGGACACGTCGGTTTGCCAAGTGGTCGATATCATCTGCAAGACCTTTGCCCTGAGCCAGATCGATGAGATACCGAACGGTTTCGATGATGTCTTCTTTGGTCAGAACCTGAGTTTCGGTATTGAGTTTAAATTTATGATTGAGTTTGAGACGGCCGACTTTGGAAAGATCGTATCTTTCTGGGTTAAAGAACAGGCTGTCAAAGAGTGCATCTGCCATTTCCTGGGTGGGAGGATCACCGGGGCGGGTGCGGGCATAAATCTCGAGACGTGCAGCTTCGGGGCTCGAGCATTTATCGACGGCGAGTGTGCGGCTGAGCTGACGGCCAACATTGAGACCATCATCGTCAAAGTAGAGAACATTGATCTCATTGATGCCACATTGGCCAAGTTCTTCGAGGATTTCCGGCGTGATCTGCTGATTGCATTCCAGAATGACCTCGCCTGTCTCTTCATTATAATAGTCCTCGGCAGCTACGCGATCGCAGAGCGATTCGATGCTCATGGGAACGCGTTTGATACCGGCCTGTTCCAGACGACGGAAGCTGCCCTTATTGAATTTTCGTTTTTCTCGGACGATGGTTTCACCTGTCGCCGGATCGACGATGTCAAAATCGGAGCGCTGTCCCTGAAGGAACTTGGGTTCAACTTTGCGATAAATACCTGTCGAATCGATGCTAATCGTTTCGATATCGTAATATATGCGCAATAATTCTTCGGTGGTGTAACCGAGTGCACGAAGCAGAATCGTTGCATACATCTTACGTCGGCGGTCAATTCGAACACAAATCATTTCTTTTGTATCGAATTCGAAATCGACCCATGACCCGCGATAAGGAATGATGCGTGCAGAGAAGCTCAATTTACCGGAAGCTGAACCCGTGCCACCATCATTATCAAAGAAAGCACCAGGGCTACGGTGTAACTGACTGACGACGACGCGTTCCGTACCATTAATAATGAAGGTACCTTCATTCGTCATCAAAGGAATGGCGCCAAAATAGACCTGCTGTTCCTGAATATCATGGATGGTGCGGTTACCAGCTTCATCCTTGTCAAAAACCGTCAGGCGGACATCGACTTTGACCGGTGCTTCATACGTCATGCCTCTGGAATGACATTCCTCGACATCGTACTTGGATTCTTCGAGTGCATAGCTCACAAAATCGAGCTCGCTGGTCTCATTGAAATCCCGGATTGGGAAAATACTCTTAAACACCCCCTGAAGGCCCGTTTCGGTGCGTTCCGATGCAGGCACATCGGCCTGAAGGAATGACTCATACGAGCGCCGCTGAATGTCGATCAGGTTTGGAACATCGACAATGCATTTACTCGTTGCATAGCTGCGGCGTGCTCTGAAGTTCGACTGAATCACAGATGCCATCTCATCTCCTCGAGTACAGGTTAATAAAAACGACAAATACTCTATGTCTTACGCAAAATTAACGCGTGGTGCGCGATCCCTGAATGCCATTTATCTCACATGTAAGTTTAAAATTCGGCCAATTCTGGGTGTTTCTCATGCGCACATTCTCCAAATCATTGCGGGATACACCTCCATGTTTTCCCGCATAGACCCTGTACATAACAGGGCATACAAAAGCCGAAAGCGTTTACAGTAATTTTGTATGCTTTGTCAAATGTTATTTCCTGGATTTTGATGCATATTTTTTTGGAGTTTGCAATAATTTTTTTTAAAAATATTTTATTTTTTTATTTTTTTTTTCACACTATGCACGACAAACGTTACTAATCAGCCACCTGTCTTTTTTATTTTAACAAACGGATTTGTTCGCATCTAACGATGCTCACTTTTTTAATTCGGAATTCGGAATTCGGAATGCGGAATTATGAATGCAATTGCGCAGGGCATTGCCTGGTTCGTTGAGATAGCAATGATTGGGTGATTGTGTTTTTTACAAAC
>DGWW01000220.1 GCA_002395385.1 Myxococcales bacterium UBA4248 | reverse complement strand
AAGGTCAATCCCCAGAATTTTTCCCATAATTCATCCCTTTTTACCGTGGAAACACACATTGACACACACACCGCACAAGCAGGCGACATGAATATCGAATTATAATTTTTTTATGATATTTAGTAAAGATAGAATAAAGGTTAATACCTAACTGTTGGTTACTGTTCAGCCCTGAAATACTCTCCTGGTTCCCCAAATACTTGAAATTTCTTTAATTCATAATGCTGAATTCATTATGCTGAATGATTTTGCAAAACCAAAGGCATTATCTACATCCTCTGAGTATGATATTTCATTATGCATTCATAATTATGCATTATGCATTAACGAATGGTATGAGCTTTCGAAAAAAACAAGCATAGGGGCTGAATAGTTACTAATTTGGTAACGGTTCAGCCGCAGGCTGAGTTTTTTTCCAAGTCTCTGCAATGCCAGGACAACGGGCATCTGGCATCAGGCAGTCGTTTATCAATCACATCGCTCAACCTGTTCTCAGAAATCATCCCCTTTTTCTTAGGCTCTGTATGACGAGCGTGTTGATAAGCTCTGAGCTTGGAGCTTAGAGCTTGGAGTTTGCTGTATTCTCAAAGCTCAAAGCTCTAAGCTATGATCAACACAGTGGCCGTACACAGCATTTTCTTAAGAATAATTACGGCTGCCTCCTGCCTCCTGCCTGGGGTGAGTCCGCTTCGGTTCTTTACATAAATCACAGGGGCTGAATAGTCCTTTTTCACTCTTAAAATGAATAGACAGTTTCGCATGGTTTGTGAGAAAATGCTTTGCCCCCGGGGGTAATTCGGGGAAAATGGATTACTGTGTTTGTTTGCTGGAAACTGTTTTCCGGATCTTTAATGAAGGATTTGTTCATGGTTGAACTTAAAATTTACGATACTGCCGCTAAAAATAAGGTCGATTTTGTTCCTCTCGTCGATGGAAAAATATCTATCTACGTCTGTGGACTCACGGTCTATGATTTGCCTCATATCGGACATGCAAGGACTTTTGTGGTTTTCGATGTGTTCAGGCGTTTCCTTAAAAATATAGGCTACGAAGTCAAATTCGTCCGCAATCACACCGATATCGATGACAAGATCATTCGCCGGGCAAAAGAAGAAAACACCACACCCGAAGAACTCGCTGGTCGCATGATCGACGAACTTCATAAGGATATGGCCAGCATCGATGTCGAACAGGCAGATGTCGAACCTCGCGTCACACAGCATATCCCCGAAATCATCGCCTTTATTCAAAAGCTCTTTGATAAGGGGTATGCCTATGAAGCAGGCGGTGATGTCTATTTCCGAGTTTCTGCCTTTAAGGATTACGGCAAACTCTCGCACCGCAATCTCGACGAAATGATCAACGGCGTGCGCATTGACGTCAATGAAGCAAAAGAAGACGCAGCTGACTTCGCACTCTGGAAAGGGGAACCTTCCGAAGAAAAACCCGGATGGGATTCTCCTTGGGGACGCGGACGTCCGGGGTGGCACATCGAATGCTCCGTGATGAGCACAAAATATCTCTCACCCTCCTTTGATATTCATGGCGGGGGACGCGATCTCATCTTCCCCCATCATGAAAACGAAATTGCACAGGCAAAAGGTGCACAGGATGGCACGTTCGCCCGTCATTGGATGCATGTCGGAATGGTCGAAATCAATGGCGAAAAAATGAGCCATTCCCTCAAAAATTTCTGGACTATCCGCGATATCGCAAAACAGGTTCACCCCGAAGCTCTGCGCTATTTCTTCCTGACGACGCATTACCGAAATAACATCAATTTCTCGCACGATACCATTCACGAGGCAACGCTTCGCATTACATCTTTATACCGAACACTCGATGCTGCCGATCGAATCCTTGCACCTGCCATGGCAAAAGATGCTTCGATTGCTGCTGATGATAAGGCTGTCCAGGCTTTGGTGGATCCTTTTGTCGATGCCATGGCCGATGACTTGAATACACCAAAGGCATTGGCCATACTCGCTCAGACTGCGACGCGTGCCAACGAAATTATTGATGCCAAAGGCAAGAAAAAACCGGATCAAATCCGCGAATTGCTTAACTGCCGCAAAGCTATGGCCGAAATGGGCAAATATTGCGGACTCTTCCTGCGAGAACCCGAAAAAGCCCTACTCGAACTCAGGGATTATGCCGTTAAACGACTCAATCTCAACGTCGGTGAAATCGAAAAATTGCTCGCAGAACGCACTCAGGCCAGATCCGAGAAAAATTGGGCTGTCTCTGACCAAATCCGAGATAAACTCGCCGAAATGGGCGTGCAGATTCTCGATCGCCCCGAAGGCACTACCTGGCAGGTGAATTAAAAAACTTAACCGTGGGGGGCAAAGCCTACTCACGAATCGGATAAAGCGCCCGCTTGGGCGCCTGAACATTAGCCGGGGGGACGCATTACCCACGGAAAGGAGGATTAAAATGAGAGTTTTATATAAAGCTTTGGCAAGCGTTGGCATGCTCGCGCTTTCAACAGCGGCTGCACTGGGCGTGCGCCATCTCACAATTGCTTCTAAAAAACGAAAGGAAGCACAGAAGAATCAGAGTGAGCCTGCACCTGCCGAAGAAAGTCCCATCCATGATGTCGATGAAGATGCTGCGTCCGAAGCTGCCGAAGCCGTCAACAGAGCCGCTGAGGTCGCCGATAATGCAGCGAATAAAGCTGCCGAAGCTGTTGGCAAAGTCGTCGATAAAGTTAAAGAAGCCGCCGGAACGATTGCTGAAAAAGCCGACGATGTCCTTGAAAAAGTTGCAGATAAAGTAGATGATTTGGCCGATGATGCCTCCGAAAAACTCGGCAAAGTTGTCGAATCCGATGTCGAAATCAAAGATGACTCGGTCGAATCTGCCGAAGACTCTAACGATGATTCCGCAGACGCTCATAATTCGGGAGAATAAGTCGCATTGCGTGAGGTAAATGAACCTGTAAAAATACCCATGCTCAACGGAACGGAGCTAAACCTGCTGTTCTCACAGGTTTTTGGCTATTCTGCGACAGAATCGGGCCATCGGATGGGGTTCTTGGTCGATGTGCCTTCAATTGCTGAAGATGATACACCGAAATGGAGGCAACGCCGGAAAATCATCATGCAATGGGCACGGGCTTTGGCTAAAACATCATTTCATGCATGCATGGTTTATGCTTATGAATCGATGGGACGCAGAAATGCCGATCTCTCGCATCCTGTGCACGCCATTGCCCTAAACGATGAAGTCCCCGACACAGCGGATCTGCTCGACGCCTATCCCGGTGAAGTGCTGGATATCGAATATGTCTATTCCAGAGCTGAATTCTGGATCGCATTGACGGAGTATTCGGTAACCGCACCCTTAAAAGTGGCTGCTGCACGATATGGATTCAGGGCAGCGACGATGCCGGGATTTACTTATTCGATGCTGCCTGCACTCGCCATTGATGTCGCTGTGATTGAGTCTCGCGTTTCGAAACTGGCAAAGGGGTTGACCGAAGCACATACTGCGGTGCTCCATTTCGAAGTCAATGGAAAAATATATGTATTGACGATCGATCTGCGCTATCGCATGGGGTTTGCGCTATCCGGACGTTTTGTCCGCAACGGCCAGGTGGGAAATTTACCTGCTGGCGAGGCGTACATTGTCCCCTATGAAGGAGAAAAAAACGGCATCATTTCGACGACAGATGGCATCTTGCCGATTGAACACAAAGGAGAAATCGCTTTGTGTGAAATATCGGAAAACAGAATCGTCTGCATTGACGGTGACAATGCCTGGGCGAACGAACTCCGCGATTGGATTGCCGTCGATTATGCGCGTGCCAACGTTTCAGAACTAGGGCTTGGCATCCTTGGCGAATGGGGAATCGAGCCGGTTGGGGATGCGCTCCTGGATGAAAAACTGAGCGTGCATATTGGATTGGGCCGTTCGGAGCATATCGGTGGGGTGACGTCTCCGGCGGATTTCAAGTCTCCGGCAAATGTCTGTCATGTTGATTATCTCTACCATCGAAAGAATATGCCGCACATCCGCGTGGCACGCGGGATTTTGTTTTTTGACGACCGTGATGAAGTGACTTTTGTCGTCAATGATCATTACATGTTTGATGCACTTTAGGTGGCGCCGCTATTGGCTTTTGCCAATACGCGCGCGCATCGGCCTATTGCCTGACGGCAATACGGCCTTTTTTTTTTATCCGCGTGAATAGGTTTTGGTTCAAAGACCGCGTCACTTCATTGCTTTGAACTCAGAACTTTGAGCGAGAAAACACTAAAAAAAAAGGCGCGCCGTACTGACCGAAGGAAAGAAGGCGCGCCGGCATGGCGTATGGGGCCGCAGGCCACAAAGCCAGGCCACATCAATTCGTATTCAAAACCTTCAGATCTAAACCAATAGGATAGCCGTAGGACGACATGTTGTAGTAACCGTAGCTGTAAAGCCCGAAAGGCACGTCGGCCGTCATGTGGTGGACGCCGGGTTGCACCTGGATATATCCGACATAGAAGTCGGAGGTTCCGATTTGCTCGCGCGTGCTGATGTAGGTGATGGGATTGCCGTCGTATTGGATTGCCGCGTCTTTGGGGGCGATGATGGTGAGATAATTGGTGTTGAATTTGGTCGGTACCATGAAATCGTAGTCGGACCGATACTGCTCGTAAGGAACGGTGAGAATAAACGACGGATCGCCAATTTGCTGGCTCGGATTATCGGGGTTGTAATACTTATTGTAGGCCTGGCTCGGAAGGAACTGGCCGACGCTGATGGGCTTGTCGGCTTTGATTTCGAATGGCGTGCGCGTTTCGAAAGCCGGATATGTCTCGCCAGCGTTGAGCGTGATGGTTTCGGGAATGTCGGCATTGTTGTTGTTGAGGTTTTTTAGGCCCTTGGTGAGGTGTATGGTCGTGTTGTCATCGCGGGCGGTAATGACCCAGAAGTCGCCGGCAACGCCGCCCGAGTATGCACGTGCTGCGAGGTAGGATTTGCCCCATGCTTGTGTCGGGAAGAGCTGTTCCTCGATGTGGTCGCGGCAGCAGCCTGCATTCGCGGGGACATAGGTGGCACGGGAACCGCCGAATACTGCGATTCTCTTACCCTCATCCGTCGTGATGAGTGAACCGGTCTGGTTGTGCTCGTTACCGCCGGGGGCCATCAGCGTGAGAACCTCGTATTGGTTGAGCGTAAAATGCTGAGTATCCCCTTTTTCCATGGCCACTATCGGGGTCTGAGCCTGCTTTTCGCTCGATGATACTTGGATTTCTGCCGTTTCGGTGGCCTGTATCTTAGAGGTCGTTTTGAATGTCACATCTGTTTTGCCCGGATCGATAGCAATAATGGCAATGTAGGAACGGTGGTCCGGGGCGGATTCGCTGTGCCAGGTCATGCCGATATATTTGTCGCCGAGGACATTGGCGGGCAACAGCAGAGATGCATCGTTGGAGTGCGCGTCGGGGTTGCCGAGCGGACTGAACTGGTAGGCGGTGATGGGCATATCCGAGCGGATGCGGTAGGCATTGGGCAAAATGCCGGATCCCTTGCACATGTTGTAGCCTGTGTTGTGCATTTCGATGGCTATGACATCGTGCGGCTCTATGGTCTGCGTTTTGACCGGGCTTGCCGTGCTGTCGGCGGCATGAGCCTTGTCGTAGATATAGACATTCGCCGCAGTATCATTGGGGTTGCTAATCACAAAAGTATGGTTGGAATATTGGTTGGTAATGAGATTGTCGATATAGGCACCCCAATATTCGCACCCAATATACGACATTTCCCCGGCTTTGAGGTCGCATTTCGAACGGCATTCCGTATCGATTTTGCCGTCGCAGTCATTGTCGAGACCATTTAAATTGCCCATGAGATCGCATGTTACTGCAGCTGGATACACGCCGCCGGTACATGCACCCCAAAATTGGCCGCTCACATCGCAGGTTCGGGAACCTTTTTCACAAATGGTTTTGGGATTTTCTGTGGATTTGAATATCGCCGAAGCTTCACCGCGCCAGCATGGCTGAGTATCACCTGGAGTGCATTCGCATTTTGTCTCGGATTCACATCCATTGGCTGTATTGCCATCGCAGTCATAATGGTCTTTGGCACACTGGCAGGTACCTCCGACACATGCCTGGCCGTCGAGACAGGCTCGATTGCAGTCCCCGCAGTGAGCGGCACTATTCTGGGTGTCGATACATGCATTGCCGCACAATTTAAGCGTGCCGCAGTTGAGTGTGCAGGTGCCGTTGCTGCAGGTTTCATCTTCGTTGCATGCATTCAGACATTTGCCGCAGTGATTGGGATCTACCTTGAGATCGACGCATACGCCAAAGCAGACCTCCTCTCCCGTTTCACATTCGGTGGTTGGTACACTTACCGGTTGACAGCTCCCCGATTGACAGCTCTCATCTGGAGAACAGGATGTCTCACAATTTCCGCAATGCTCTGCATCGGTCTGAGGATCGATGCACTGCTCATCGCAAAGCATTCTCGGGGCTTTGCATTCAGCTGCATCGCATGCCGCATGAGATTCACATCCATTCGCCGGGTCTTCATCGCAATCATAATAGCCCTTCTGGCATTTGCATGTTCCCTCGCTGCAATACGTATTTTCTGTGCAGGGGGACGCTGGATCGCCGCAATATTCATTGTCGACTAGGGTATTTCTGCAGGCACCATCAATGAGCCTGTATCCGGGGGCACATTCGGTTGTGCATTGTTTGTCGATGCAGACTTCTTTCTCGTCACACTCCGTGGTGCAGTCACCACAGTGTCTGTTGTCAGAAGAAGTATTGACGCATTCACCGTCGCACCAGGTTTGCAAAGGACTGCACTGTTCCTCGGAAGACAGACAGTTGTTCAAAACACAAGACTTTCCTGGATCACATGCATGGCCGCATTGACCGCAATGGTGTGCATCTTTGCTGATGTCTACACAAATACCGTCACAGCAGGTATTGGCACAGCAAGCATTGCCGCAGAGTTCGAAACCGGTATTACAGGAAATACTGTTGGTGCCGCTGTCGTCACTGCATCCGGCAAATATAGTGACAATCATTATGGCAGAAAACCAGTGTTTTGCAGAATAATTACGTTTGCTGTTTTTCATTTTAACACCTAATCCTATGCAATTAAGTACATAAAACTTATTTTATCTTAACGCAGTTCATTTTGAGCGTCTATGGAGATTTGAAATATATCTGCTTCTTTCGTTACGATTCTGCCTCTATGCTTGTTTTTTTCGAAAGCTCATACCATTCGTTCATGCATAGTGCATAATTATGAATGCATAATGAAATGTCATGCCAAGAGGATTTGGAAGATTCCATTGGTTTTGCAAAATCATTCAGCATTATGAATTCAGCATTATGAATTAAAGAGGTTTCAAGTATTTTGGGAAAAAGGAGCATACTCTAGGGTTGAATAGTAACTGCTCAGGGCTGTCGATTTCGAGAAATGCCTGACTTTATGGGAATCACAAAAAGCCAGATGATTGCTAGGTTTGAGTGCTGAAAGGGCGAGTAGTGTGCTGTCCTGGGGGTGCGTTGGCGTAAACCCGGGAAAAGTGAATATCCCCAATATTTAAGCCCTGAATGGGCGACAGGCATAATCTACAAAAACTCGATAGCCATGTGGTGAGTGCTCATCTGTGAGAATGCTTTTGATAGTAGACGGGTGTGTAAAGGTGTGTTTTAGAACTACATGTAATCTTTTGTATGCTTCTTGGTAACCATAAGGGTTACCGCTATCCCATTCCCGCCCGCCGACCGACGCCCGAAACCCAAAATCCGCTCGGTCTTGGCACACCTCACCCCTTCCGACTTGCACCGTCGTAAAAAAAGGCATCCCGATGTGCCTGGCATATATGACTCTTCTGCATTGGGTCCGCGTCCGGACAGCTTCATGCAGTAGACCGCCCCTCGGTTGGTCATATATTATGTCACGGGGAATTAATCGTCAGACAAATCCGGATGTATACATGCAGTACCTCGCTGGACAAGGAAGGGGGATTCCTTCATTGTTAATGATGCCGTCGAGATTTGCATTGTTACATTTTTTTTTAGATTTTTTTTAATTCTGCTTGGGTTATACTCTTTGTGGTTCTGTCTATCGAAGTCTGTTATGGCGTCCCTTTGGGAGGATAAAATGCTGATTTATCTTGTAGATGACAGGGGGATTGAGGGCGAATATGCTGACTTTCTGTATGCGCATGCACAGAGTCTGATTGCGTTTGAGCTCGAAGTCTTTACGCATTGGACTGCATTATGCCAGGCGATTGAACAACGTAAGCCGGATGTGATTCTGGCAGATATGCGGTTCGACATGATTCCGAGGGAGGAGTTGTATGGCGATATCGAGGGGCTTGCCAATACAGAGCGTTTTTGCGGCAATCTGGCGAGGGCTGAAGCTCAGGTAAGAGGTATGCAGGGGTTGCTCATTTGTCGGGCACTGCGTGAAATAAAATGCCATATTCCCATCATTCTGTTTGCCTCAATTGAACCCGCCATTGAACAGCAGATCACGCGTACACTTGCTCCCCTCAAAGTCATTAAAGGATTGATACTCGCCGATGTCCGCAAGGCACTTCGGGAAATTGAGATGTTTAAACCATAAGGTCGCAAGGTGTATTTAGGGATGTTCTATCGAACATCCCTAAATAGCCGAGCGCAGGCGGTCGCATGCATCGCAAAGACCGCCGAAGAGGCGCATTTGGCATTGCCAAAAAGCCGAATTGTCTGTTTAAAAAAAAGTTATTTTCTCACTTGATTTTGTATACCGAGTGGTATAATCGTCCGTGTATACCAATCGGTATACCGAGTACCGTTTGGTGGGTTTGTCGTTCAAAACAAGGAGAAATAACCATGCAAAATACGTGTTGTCAGATGGATTGGGATCAAAGTGGACGCTGGTTTGAGGATGCATTCCTTTATCATATTTATCCGCTTGGGATGCTTGGCTGTGAGCGATGGAATGATGGAGGTGCGGTACACCATCGTCTGAGAGGGTTGGAAAAACTCACGGATCATTGGATTCAGCTTGGTGTGGATGCAGTTTACTTTGGTCCATTATTCGAGTCATCATCGCACGGATACGATACGAAAGATTATTATCATATCGACCGTCGCCTGGGGGATGATGCGGATTTTGCGCATCTCGTTGATGTGATGCATGCTGCCGGAATACGCGTGATTGTCGATGCTGTTTTTAACCATGTCGGGCGCGAATTCTGGGGGTTTAAGGAAGTTCTGGAAAAGCGGGACATGGCCAGGACACGACACTGGTTTAAGAATTTGCGGTTTGACGGTCGTCGACGCGATGGTGTGGCTTGTTCGAACTGGGAAGGTCACGATGAACTGGTCAAACTTGACCTGCTCAATCCTGAGGTGGAAGAACATCTTTTAGGGGCTGTCGAATGGTGGGTTTCGCAGTTCCATATTGACGGGTTACGTCTCGATGCCGCAGATTGTCTTGAACCTGAGTTTGTTCGGCATTTAAGGGGATTTTGTGATCATCTCAAGCCGGATTTTCTTCTCGTCGGGGAAGTGATTCATGGCGACTATCGCACATGGGCCAATGATGAAATGATGCATGGGACGACGAACTACGAGGCTTACAAGGGGCTTTGGTCGTCGCACAATGATGGAAATTTTCATGAGATTGCGTACACACTGAATCGGCAGTTTGGGGCAGGTGGGATATATCGCGATTTGCAGATGTACAACTTTGCCGACAATCACGATGTTGATCGCGTGGCATCGAAACTCCGGAGTCCATTTTCGTTGTATTCTCTGTATGCGATGATGTTTTTAATGCCCGGAACACCATCGGTTTATTATGGCAGTGAGTGGGGGATTCTGGGACGCAAAGGGCGCGGTTATGATGCTGATATTCCAATTCGTCCTGCAATTTCGGTCGATGCACTCACCGATGGCCATGTCGATCAGACGCAGGAAGGGAGCGCACTTGAAAGTGCAATTTCTCGTTTAGCCCATCTTCGCAAGACACATTCTGCTTTGAGAAACGGCAGTTATCGACAAATACAGGTTTCGCCGCAGACACTTGTCTTTGAGCGCGCCAATGCAGAAGAAACGCTCGTATGTCTGGTGTCGGATGAACCCATTTCGAAAACGGTTATCATTCCGGGGCTGGCGGGTCGCTGGTCAGATGTTCTCAATGGCGGTGATGCTGTCGACGTGTCCAACGGGCAGCTTACGGTCGATACATTTCCGCATTGGGCGCGGGTATTTAAGCGCGACTAATTATTAGTTACACACAGCACCATCTGGTCTGTCAACACAATTATTCATACATACGTTGTTGACAAGAACTCCCTTTTCACAACCAGAGCCAGACAGCCAAAAAGAACTTTTATCACATACTGTTCTTGAAGTGTTCCCTGCACATTTAATGACAAAATTGTCTGGATCACAACATCTACTTTGCGCAGCGTTGACACGGGAGTCATCTTTATCATCACTATCACTGCATGAATTTAAAAAGGGGACTCCCAAAAACACTAACAGCAAAAGACACTTTTTCATAGGAATCAGTTCAATCCTAAAAAACTCCAGGATGGTTTATTCAAGGCAAAGATTGAAAACTATTTCAGTTCGAGGCTTTCGACAGCTTTGTTGCAAGCGCCGATGATGTCGGAGGCATCGGATTTTGAAGTATCGTAAGTGCAGGTTAAAACCAGGGATTCTTGTTTTGACGGAACGAGGTACTGTTCCATTTTGATTTTATAGTTCAGAACCGAGTAAGCCCCTTTGACCTGTAAAACTTCGAGATTGCCAACTTTGGAGATCTGGGTCGATTCGAGTTCGAATTTTTCGAACATGGATTCGTACTGTTGTTTAAGTACGTTACTCAGTTCCTTGACCAGATCTTCATTGAGCGGAATGGGATCACTGATGGTAACGATGTTGAGACTGTCCCGGAATCCTTTGGTTTCAGCATCCTGCGTTGGGATGTTCATAAAAATGACATCCGTATTGCGCATGTTGTAGTGTTCGCGAAGATTTTCCGGGAGTTTTTGAATTTCTTTTTGGCTGAGATTGCCCGATACGAGCTGCCAGCCTGCGGGGGCAGCAATCGTGAAGCTGCCGCCATCGTAACGGGAATTTTCGTTTGCTTCTTCCTGAGCCTGCGCAGTTGCTGCAGATGTCATGAAAAAGAAAGCAGAAAACATAATCATTCTGGATAATTTCATTATACCCTCCCAGTAAAGGCAAAATCGCTTGTCATGCCTACACTTTTCGTCTTTGTGTGTCAATAATTAGAGGATGTGGTTATCACTCAGCCGGGGCTCTGCCCCG
>DGWW01000328.1 GCA_002395385.1 Myxococcales bacterium UBA4248 | reverse complement strand
TTGACTTTAGCCTCAGTCCCTACAGACCTGCTAACATTCATACTAAAAAAGTGAGCATCGTTAGATACGAACAAATCCGTTTGTTAAAACATACAAGGCTGGCGGCTGATTAGTAACACCTGGATATCAGCACCGAAATCACATTTTCTTTTTGATGAAATCCCGCAAAGCTTTTAATTTGCGTAAGATTGCGGAATTGACAGTCATGTCTGATTTTGGATGATTCTGGACGAACATTTTGTGCAGGTAATCGCGCAGCGCTTCGGGCGTTAGTTTCCGCGTCAATTGCTCGTTATGTGCCACAGAAATGATGCCGGTTTCTTCCGAGACGACGACGATGACAGCATCCGTTGACTCGCTCAAACCGATGGCTGCACGATGGCGCGTTCCGAGCGCTTTGTCGATACGATCATTTGCCGACAGTGGCAGGAAGCATCCGGCACTGTTGATGCGCTGATTGCGGATAATAACGGCACCATCGTGTGTTGGATTGGCTTTGTAGGGAATGAACAAAGAAACGAGCAGTTCTTTGGTAATGGTTGCATCGATCTTAATGCCTTCGACCATATATTGATCGAGGACTGCATCCATTTCGATAGCAATGAGTGCACCGATACGTCGTTCACTCAGTAAAGATGCGGCCTTGACGATTTCTTCGATGGGGGACGCCCCCAGTCGATCTTCGGTTTTGCTTGTCGACAGAGAGCCTGTTTTGCCGAATTCACTTAGGCCACGTCGAATGTCTTCCTGGAAAATAATGACGATGATAATGATAAACGAGCCAATGAATTTTTCGAGCAGCCAGTTGAGTGTGACCAGATCGAGCAGATTCGAAAGAAGGTACAATGCCACAAAAATCAGCAGACCAAAGAGGATCTGCATGGCTTTGGTGCCTCGTATCAGCATCAATATCTGATAAATCAGGTATGCGACGATCAGAATATCGAGGATGGAGTACAGCCAATCCTTCGTGGTAAAACCTTCAAAAATGGAAAAAATCGAATCAATCATAATGAATGCATGACACAGGCATGTGCAATTTGACGTGCATAAAGGGATTGAATGGGTTGATGTACCCGCACGATAGAAGCCCCCTGTATAAAAGCAATTGCAGAAGCTATTGCCGTAGGTTCATCCAGTTTTTCTATTGGCAAACCGAGCGCACGCGCAAGACACCGTTTTCGGCTGTGGCCAATGAGCACTGGGCAGCCTAGATGTTCGAGAGCCTTGGGAGCATGAGCAATTAAGCGCATATCATTGTCCAGGCCTTTGCCAAATCCTATGCCGGGATCGAGGACAATCGCGCGCTTATCGACCCCATAATCTAATGCCATTTGAAGGCGATTTTCCAGTTGAATCACTATTTTTTTTAGGCATTTTTCAAAAGGCAAAACTTCACTGTCATGCGCATTCCATGCCATTAGTACGAGTCCTGCACCCGCATCGCGAACAGCTTGATAAATCACACCATCGCGTGATTCACTTGGGATTTCGCTTTCTCCGACATCATTAATAATATCGGCAAGTTCATTTGAGAGTGCCCATTGTATGGTTTCGACATGTCTCGAATCGAGTGAAATAGGACATGAAATGTGCGATTTTGCCCATGTGAGCGGAGATAACAGACGGGCTATTTCTACTTTTGATGAAACGGGTACAGCACCAGGCCTTGTGGACTCAGCACCAATGTCCAAAATATCTGCGCCATTTGCGCACAATTGCTCTGCATGGGCTGTATCGGCGGCACATCCTTCTTCACAGAAAGACGAGAATGAATCTGGGGATACATTCCAGATGGCCATGATTCTAGGAATCGTCAGATCAATGATTTGATTGCGTATATGCCAATGTATTGTCATTATTTAAGTTTTGGAGAAAGGAGGTCAAATAAAAAGCCGCATGATGCGGCTTTTGGTGTTATTTGCGTTCAATCGGCGGAAACTTATCGACATCTTTCTTTTTGGCCTCGTCTTTATCATCATCTAAGAAGGCCAGATCGATCTCTATGTCTTTATCGGATTCGAGAGATTTTGTGTTGTCACTCTTATTGTCTGATTTGGTGTCATCCTCGCTATTGGACGCTTGGTTGTCCTGTTTTAGCTCGAGAATTGCCTTTGCCATTTTGGATTCGAAAGAAACTTTTGCAACTCGTGGCTTTTGTTCAGTCTCTTTTTGGGCTTTTTGTTTTTTAAGAGCATCCATGCCATTTTCGAGTAGGTAGGTGACATCTTCGGCTTCGAGTGTTTCGAATTCGATGAGTGCCTCAGCAACGAGTTCGATTTTATCCATATTTTGTTCAATGAGTCTTCGGGCGAGTTCATACCCTTCGGTAAGAAACCGCCTGACTTCATCGTCAATGACTTGTGCCGTGTGTTCGGAATAATTTTTCGAGTGTGAGAGTTCTCGCCCGAGGAACGGCTGTTCATCCTGATCACCGAAAGCAATGGGTCCGAGTACATCGCTCATTCCCCATTCCATGACCATACGTCTGGCGAGTTTGGTTGCCTGTTCGAGATCGTTGCCGGCACCGGTGGTGAGCTGATTAAAGACAATCTCTTCGACGATGCGTCCACCCATACAGATGGCAATGCGATTAATGGCGTAGCGTTTGGAAATGCTGAGTCGATCTTCTGCGGGCAGTGAGAATGTTACGCCGAGCGCTCGCCCGCGGGGTACGATGGTAATCTTGGAGAGGGGATCGACATCTTCAGTGCCCAAAAGAACTGTGACCATGGCGTGCCCCGCTTCATGGTAGGCTGTAGTGCGTTTTTCCTTTTCACTAAGAACCATGCTTTTGCGTTCACGTCCCATGGCAATCTTGTCGCGTGCCTCGACAAAATCCTTCATTTCGATGGATTCGGCATCGCGTGCTGCAGCAATGAGTGCGGCTTCATTGGCAATATTTTCAAGTTCAGCACCGGATGCTCCAGGGGTAAGTTTTGCAATGATTTCAAGATCGACGTCTTTTGCGAGCATTTTGTCTTTGGTATGAACTTCGAGAATGCTCTTTCGCCCTTTGACATCGGGATTGGGGACGACGACGCGTCGATCGAATCTCCCTGGTCGAAGTAATGCGGGATCGAGAACATCGGGACGGTTGGTTGCAGCCATGACGATGATGCCTTCATTGGCTTCAAAACCATCCATTTCGACGAGCAACTGGTTAAGTGTCTGTTCTCGTTCGTCATGTCCGCCGCCGAGACCGGCCCCACGATAACGGCCGACTGCATCGATTTCATCGATAAAGATGATGCAGCGTCCGCTCTTTTTGGCTTGTTCAAACAAATCGCGAACGCGGCTTGCACCAACACCGACGAACATTTCGACAAAATCGGATCCCGAGATGCTGTAAAACTGTACACCAGCCTCACCAGCCACGCCTTTGGCAAGAAGGGTTTTACCTGTTCCCGGGGAGCCCATCAAAAGCACACCCTTGGGAATGCGTCCGCCAAGTCGCTGGTATTTTCCTGGATTTTTAAGAAAATCGACTATCTCGACGAGTTCCTGTTTGGCTTCATCGATGCCGGCAATATCAGCAAACGTAACCTTATGCTGATCGGGGGTAAGCATGCGAGCCTTTGAACGTCCAAAGCTCATGGCTTTGCCGCCGCCAATCTGCGTTTGACGAAACATAAAGATAAAGACGGCAATCAGCAAAAGCGTTGGTAATGAGTAGATGAGCAAAAGCTCCCAAATCGAATCTTTTTCCTTTTCTATAAAGGAATAAGTGACCTCATGCTCTTCGAGAAGGTCCTGCATATCGGCATTTAAATAACCAATTGTCTCAAATTTGTCGTTTTTCGACTCACCTTCTGCGGCCTTAAATGTACCGGTAATTTTGTCATCCTTCACTTCGAGAGACTCTATCCGGTTATCACGGACTGCCTGTGAAAACTCACTAAACTTGAGTTGCGTTGGCTTGTCATAATCTCCCGATGTCTGGAGAATGAACATCGCAAAGAGACTGAGAATCAAAATCCCAAAGATGATTCTTGAATAATTATTTTTCACTTGTAATTCCAGTTAATCTAAAGTCATCAGCCATACTGCTGTTTTTACCAAACGCATGCATCTGAAATGATATTTCAGAATGAAGCGCAAAAAAGCGCCGAGATATTCTAATCTTTCTGGGACGTTTCATTCAATCAAATTATGGATAAAACATGCACATTCGGCTCCAACCGGGGGTTACACATCTCGAAGGCCTGCGATGCTTCATTTGATGGTAATATCTATGACTTACGCGATTAAACATTAGTTGACCGGGCAGATAATTTGATAGGCTGCCTTGTTGTTGTCACTGTTGCACTCAACAGGTGCATCATCCCCAAAAGTGAATTGCAGGAAAAGCGCTTCACTCGATGTGGGCGTGTAATCAAATGTGACATAAGTGGCATCGTTGGCACGAATGGTCTCTGTCG
The DNA here is from genome assembly GCA_002395385.1 of Myxococcales bacterium UBA4248. GTDB lineage: Bacteria > Myxococcota_A > Bradymonadia > UBA4248 > UBA4248 > UBA4248. The sequence goes on along the minus strand of DGWW01000328.1, from coordinate 6,451 downwards.
TATTTGCAGTCCCCACTTCGGTATAAGGCCCTTCAGCCTTGTCCGATGCCCAGACATGGATGGTAATGCCGGCGGGTGCAGTTGCCCATCCAACGTTTGCAACAACAAAGTAGATGGGAATCGGCGCCGTGCAGTTATAGGGCGACGAAATATCGCGAATTTCGAGGTCGGGCAGATAGGTAGCGCCGGGCTGAACATTCAGTCGGAAATTGTTCAATCCCTGGGTCGTCCAATTGTCGCGAACTTTAGTCGGTAGAGAACCGTTGTCGGAGATATTGGTCACGTTGTATGCATGTTGATTATAAATCTTGCGCGTGTTAATCCAGTCGCGAGTTGGGCTGGCAAAGGCGCGCACGCCCTGCTGACCTTTGAGAATGTCCGGATTTGTCTTTGCACTTTCGATGATGGCATCGACGCATTCATCCTTGCCGAGTGCTTCGGTCAGGTTTGTCTTGCATTGTGTGTAGCCACATGAAGTATTGGCCGAAATGAGGATCTCGGCATGACCGTCGGCATCGACATCAGCAATGACGGGATATTCGTAATGTGTGCAGTTGGTGTTGCATTGGCAAAAGCGCGTTTTTCCTGTTTCGCCATCGTAGACGCGCAGATAGTATTCGTCGGCGTAGACGACTTCAGCTTTGCCATCGCCATCGAAATCGAAGACAGAGGATCCAGTCCTTCCCGAAGAGGTGTCGTTAGATCCGCGCGTCCAAAGCGTTTCACCTTTGTAATTGAGTGCAATATTGCCAAGACTGCCGGCAAATGAAATTTCAAGTTCGGGCGTGTCATTTAGATTCGAGATGGTCGGTGTGCCTCCGCCCTGTACGGAATAAGAGACAGGCGCAGCCCAGAAATTCTCACCGGTTCGGGCATTGTAGGCCATGAGTGTAGCACTCGAGTTGCGCACGACCACGAGTTCAGGAATGCCCATGGGATCGGCATCAATATTAGCCACTGCGGGATAGCCATCTGGTTGATCCGCGCGATGCCACAGCGGTTTGAGCCTGTCCGCGATTTCTGGCTGATCCAAATCGACCGTAAAGACGACATTGCCACCCACGAGTTCGAGTTTTCCGTCTTCGTCGATATCGAGCGCAACGCTATAATCGCATGCGCGATGGGTGTGCGTACCGTCATCGCAGGTGACGTGGGCAAGGACTTCGCCCGTCTGGCCATTGTGAATCGTATATCGGCCATAAACTTCGGGTTTTCCGTCGCCGTTAAAATCGGCAATACCCGGGCCGCTCTGACCGCATTCCATAAAGGCTGCATTGCTGTGCCACATCACTTCGAGGTGATCGACGGTTCCGGCTGCAGCATCCCCCTTAACGTATTTGTAGGCGATGAGCCGATAATTATCTGCACAGGTGACAATTTCGAGCATGGGGTCATCGTCGAGATTGCCAACCGCAACCTGACTGCCACCGTCTGTCTTGGGATTGCCGTCACTGCTCGCTAAAAGCTTGCCCGTTTGACCATTCAAAACGCGCAGAATGGCATGGCCTTCCCAGTGGTCGCCCGTCTGATAGGAATTAAAAGCAACTTCGGGAATCGTATCATTATTGATATCGGCGACCATCGGCGAGCTCATGACCTGGGCGTAGTCGGGGAAAGGATCGGGCGGTACTTCGCCCCAATACCACAAAAGTGTCGGCTGAACTTCGCCGCCTTTGGGAGTAGCCTCACATTTAGCTGTTTTAGGTATAGGCAGACAGGTCTTCATTTCGGGATCGCAGTACTGCCCATTGTCACACATATAATTGTCTACGCAGCTCGTGGTGGGCTTAAAACACTGATTGGATGTGCAGATTTCACCCTCTGCACAACACACTTCTGTACCATTCTCCAGCATGCAGCGCTCAATGTTTTCTTCGCATGCGATGTGGCACATCTCATGATCACAAACTTCGCCACTTTGACAGCAATCCTGGCCACACGCTTCATTCACAGGGCAACAGGTTGTCCTTTTGCCGCAAAACTCATCCAGACCACAGCATGCATCCCCGCATTTGGCTTCGTCTGTTTCAGAACAGATATCACTTGGCTGGCACGTCCCATCGACGCACTCATAGTTGACATCACAATAAGTTTCGCCGCATAAAACCTTTTCCTTACAGTAATCATTTCTATAGCAAAACTCATTGTCATTGCATGCAACGCCGGCACAATCGCCGATTTTTCGGCATCCATCGAAATAACATATTTCATCATCGGCACAGGCAATTCCATTACAATCACCCGCTATTTTACATGTATCGTCGTCGCAGGTCTCATCCTCATTGCAAGTTAGCCCACCGCAATCGCCTTCGATATGGCAGACATCGTTGTGGCATACCTCGTTCTCTAAACAAGCTAATCCGCCGCAATCCCCCGACTCATGACACACTTCATTGAGGCAGGTTTGCGCGTCTGTACAAGTGGTTTCACCACATAAGGGATCGGGCGTCTCTTCTGTGCATGTGTTATCGACGCATATAAAGCCATCTTTACAGATTTCTCCGCCGCACAAATCTACGCAGCGATCATCCTTGCACTTCTGGTTTTCACCACATTTTTTGCCGCCACACAGCTTTTCATCTTCATCATTGACGCATTTGCCATTTTTACATTCGCCCTTGCAGTCCAACTTCGCACATGGGTCAGCTTCGTCTGTACAAATGCCATTGGCACATACACTGCCATCGGGGCAAACATCCCCAGTCTGGCAGGCATCTCCAATGTTTAAGCCAGAATTATCTGTTTGATTTGATGTACCTGTACTGTCATCCGAACAGCCATAAGACCAGACGGCAAGCAAAAGAGAGGCAAGGATATATTTGGCATTCAATTTCATTGGTCATCTCCTGTAGAAGAAAATATGTCGCAGGTACTTCTAGCAGAAATGACACAATGAGCAATGATTTATATTTTGTTTTGCACAGGGGGCGGTGGCCCCCTGCGCGTCTATCTCGCCCGTGTGCGACCATGCAGGGTCGCACACGGACTCAATACGACGCTACCCCCACTGCGGGGTTACACCCCGCAACGCCCCGCAGTCACTCCCAAATCTCATTCATCATCTTCATAATCTGCCGCAGTGAGGCCATTTTCGAGATAACCATGCGCTTTGAGGAACTCGCTGACTTCGTCATCGAGTGCAGGATTGCTATGCTCGAGGCGGACATTGACCGTCTTGGAATCGATTTCATAGCTCTGCCATAACGGCAAATAATGGGAAATGCGATCGCTGTCGAAATAATCGAGCCATACCAAATCGAGTACATCGAGCGCCTGAGTATAGGCATCCATCGGATTTTCGATTTTATTGGGCTCACATTCGACACTGACTTCGACCCAGACATCGGTCGTTCGGGCTGTGTTGGTCAGTTGCGCACTGACGAGCCCAAAGTGATGGCAAACCTCTGTTTTGACGACGAAATGCTCGTCTCCATCGAGAAAACGCGCATAGCGTTTTTGCATGACCTCAGCGACTTCCTGCTCGGCTTCGGGGCCAAGTGAAACGCCTTTGTCGGGGTCTTGCGGTTTGAATGACGGCGTCGCGATATGCGGTTTTTGATCGTGATGATGTCCGCATGTACAGCCTTCATCGTGGTGATGTCCGCATGTACAGCCTTCATCGTGGCAGTGACAATCGTGTTCGTGTTCAGACATGGGTATAATATCTCCCCTCAATAAAAGCGGCGCGTATGGCCGCTGGCCATAGCGACCGCGCGCAGGGCGCATTTGCCGTCAGGCAAAAAGCCCGCGCCCAGACTTATCATCCATCTACGGTCCCGAATCCTCACCCGCTCCCGACCGGAACGAGCTCGTCCTGTCGGTTTTGGGATCGCATCGACGTTCGAGTGCAGTCGGTGGATCTATCTCATTTTTAATAATCTTGTAAATGTCGGCCAGAAAATACGGCTCGCCATCGTCATCGACAGTGACGGTGTGATATTCGATAAAGACATCGATGGGCGTCTTGAGATCGATGGGATGTTCGGTCTGGGATTTTAAAAAGCGATCGACGGCTTTTTTATCCCATTGTCCATCGTGTTCGAGTACGGATTTGGCCAGTTTGGTGGCTCCTTCGACGCGGATGCAACCATGCGAGAAGGCACGGACAGGGTAATTGAACATCCCCTGTTTGGGGGTGTCGTGCAGATAGATGTTGTACCGATTGGGAAAAATGAGCTTTACCTGTCCAAGTGCATTGTTGGGACCGGGTTTTTGGCGAAGGACGCGGCCGCCGCCTTTTGGGGTAAAGAATTCGTAATCGGTTGTAGCGAGCCATTTGGGATCGGCATCGATTTTAGGCCAGAATTCATCGACTTCGATGCGCGGAGGTACGTTCCAGTATGGGTTGTAGACGAGATACGTCATGCGGGAATGCATCAACCGCGTCGAATTCATCAGTTCCCATTCCTGCGTGCGGGTATTGCAAATTTTGGTCGAACTGCCCACGACGGCCCGGTGAGTCGATTTGTGTTCACCATCGGCCCAGAACTCGACCGAAAAAGATGGAATATTGATGTAGATATACGTATCGCGAGGTTCAAAGAGCGTCTTGTGCCATCGACGGATATTGACTTCGATTTCTGCCAGGCGCTGATCGGCGGGAACGTTCAGACTTCGCCAGAAAACTTCACCGACTTCGCCGTTTTCTTCGAGCTGATGATGTTTTTGGTACTTTTTGATGGCGTCCGTTAAAGAGCGATCGAACAGATCGTTGACGGTGCCTTTGTAGTAACCTTCTTTGGCGAGTCGTTCCTTGAGATTTTTGACGAGAGGGGCATGCCCGCCGGCGAACATGCGATCCGGTGGGACGACATCCCAACCACCGTTGGCGACGAGCTGACGATATTTTTCTCGAACCTGCTGAAGTTTTGCATACTGCTCGTGTCTGGGAACGAGATCATTTAACCATGCTGTTGCCGCATTTTCATCCTCAAGCGCCTGGAATTCCTGCATGGCTGCTGCCAGTCGCGTTTCGACGATGCGATCGTGGTATTTGGGATGAATTTCATTGGGATTATCTTCGGTCGTATATTGTTCCCGTTCCTCATCCGAGAATTTTTCGAGATTTCCCAATTTTAAATCGCGTGCATAGACGAACCAGGCATCGGCGAGTGCAAATTCTAGCGCATCTTCGAGCATGTCGATATCTCGCAAATGCTCGTAAGTACGGGCACAGAGCGCGGCAGCCCTTGGCACGGGGGTTTTGTCGAAATCACAGAGCATGGCCAGAATGGCATCTATCTGTGCTTCCCCCTCAAGTTGGGCCAGTTGTTCACTATTTTCGTCGAGTGTGCGTGAAATCGCCTCAATTTCGAATGGATTGAACTGGGCGTTTTTTTTGACAGATTCGCGCATATTGGTTAGCCGCTGTGCGGCATTGCGCAATTGATCCGGCGCAAATTCGGCAATATCCATCGCATGCTCATCGACGCGATCCAAGGCAGCGAGCAAAGCATTGGCCTGAGGGGTAAGCTGTCCATCACGCACAAAGAAAGATTTGCGGGGACCACTCTCGACTGCGTAGAACTCTGCAATCAGCGATTCAAATCGGTATTTGGGCAGCAGTTCTGCAATATTATCATGGATATGCAGTGTCGCTCTTGGAACGGGTTTGGGGCGTTCTTTGCGCGCTTTGGCTGCCTGGTAGGCTTCCTCAGCCTTGGCACGCTCAGCTTGCAGTGCATCGCGAGCGGCTGTTTGCTCTGCCTTTAATTGCTGGGATGCGCGTGCTGTGACCCAAGCAGAAAGCGCACCTGCGGTTTTGAGTGCTTCGACCGAAGGAACATAGCCGTCTTCTTGAATCGGCATATTCTGGGTACAGTCCGGGGAATTGGTGCATGATGTAACAAGCACCATACCGGCTAAAAACATTCCCCTCATTAGATGAATCATGGCATTTATCGGCAGCAGGTACAAAAAAAGCACCGCAAGCGGTGCTTTAAAAAGCAACGAATCAGAGACTACATCTCGATATCTTTGAGATTGATGCCTTCTTTTTCGCAATAGGCCAAAAGACCAAGTTTGCTCACGGTGCGGAGTGCACGTGTCGAAAGGTGAATGTGAACAAAGCGGCCAAGTTCATCGACATAAATGCGCTTGGACTGAATGTTGGGGCGCTGAACTTTGCGCGTTTTATTGTGGGCATGGGAAACGTTGTTGCCAACGAGCGGCGATTTGCCAGTGAATACACATTTGCGGGCCATCTTAAAGCTCCTATTGAAATGACGTCTCGAAGCGCCAATGCTCTCGATGACGCCTCACATAAAGTAAAAAAAATAGTACACGGCAATTTTTAGTGCCGCGCAAAATCGCGGGCATATTACGTAAAAATTAAGAAAATTCAAGAGTTTTTTTGAAAATAGTTACCGGCATTGGTAACTGTTCAGCCGGGGCTCTGCCCCGGACCCCGCCAAGGGGCTTTCAGTTTGCAATATCAAATGCGCTGCGTTTC
>DGWW01000140.1 GCA_002395385.1 Myxococcales bacterium UBA4248 | reverse complement strand
AACTGCTCGAATAAAATAAAAAAAAGGTAGGATGCATTTTTTTATGTGATGACCATTCGTCGTCGCATCGTCGGTCGCGTATCAAGTACGCTTCCCTCCTCGCTCCTAGAAACTGCTCGAATAAAATAAAAAAAAGGTAGGATGCATTTTTTATGTGATGACCATTCGTTGTCGTTTCGTCGGTCGCGTACCGAGTACGCGCCTGGGCGCTTTTTTCTAGCTTCCTAGCATCTGTTCCGACAAAATCGAAAAAAGGGTAGATAATTTTTTTATTGATGTGTGCAATTCTTTAGGGAAACCAGTTTTTTCATTTAGTTTTGAAGAATAATTACGCATTACGAATTACGCATTCCGAATTAAAAGGAAACCAGCTTGTTTCCTTTAGTTTTGCAGAATAATTCCGCATTCCGCATTCCGCATTAAAAGGAAACCAGCTTTTTCATTTAGTTTATGCAGAATAATTCCGCATTCCGCATTCCGCATTCCGAATTAGATAGCCATTCCCCTTAAACTTCAGAGTCGCCTTTTAGTTTTGCAGAATAATTACGCATTCCGCATTCCGAATTCCGAATTAAGTTGTGCACAATAAAGCGGCGCGTATTGGCGCAGCCAATAGCGACGCTATGAAGCCGTATGTGCCAAAGGCACATAGGCGAAATATTAAAAACAATAAAAACAATCAGTAGAAATCAATCTAAACTCTGCTAGACTAAGCGCCGTTTTTTGTGGCCATCGATAGGCCATCCAGTTGGAAAACTTTTTATGAGTAAACGGAATGCGAAGTAAGTATTTTGGTGTATTCTTTGCGATAAGCGTGATCGGGCTTTGGGGGTGTTCACTCGAATCACCATTAATTTGTGGTGCCGGAACGCATATCAATGCTGATAGATCTGCATGCGAGATAGATAGTCCTGTGGCATGCGGTTCTTCGGCTTTTGACTGCACTTCGGTAAATGGTATTGCCGAAGTCAATTGTTCTCTCGTCGAATCGGTGAGCCTGTGCGAGATTAAAAAGTGTTCCGATAAATATACATTGGTTTCGGGACAGTATGACAAGGACGGAAAGCACAACGATGAGGGTATTTATACTGGATTCTGTGTGAACGAAGATGTGCATCACTGTGGCGAGCATGATATCGACTGCGAAAAAGATAAACCCGAACGCGCGGACGAAGTTGTTTGCGATCCCGATCGTCACTTGTGCAGGATCGATTCCTGCCTGTCGAGCAAGGATCAGATTCGCAGTTCGAAGGTGAATGGCAACTGGCTCAATGAGTGCGTCGAAGTCACCGATTACGGTTGTATGGAACAGTTCTGCCAGGGGCAGGCGTTTGACAATGCCGAGCGGTTTGACTGCGATAATACTCGCACAGGTTCGGAATGCCTCATTACGACCTGTAAAATGGGGTTCTATCTCGATGGCAATACATGTCTCCCCAATGATGATGAAAATTGCGGCGAAAAGAACTTTAACTGCCACCAGTATGAAGGATATGATCATATCGCAGAAATGCTGTGTTCGGGGAGTGGACAGTGCGTCATTAACAAGTGCGATGATGAATCGAGCTTTAATGGTGAATTGTGTGAAGAGATCGAACGAGAATGCAAAAGCGATTCGGATTGTGAGCAGGTCTTGATCCAGAAGGGGTATGCAGGGGTTGGCTCAAGCAAATGTAACAATTTTATATGCATGGTGACGGGGTGCCAGGACGGCTACCGTCTTGAGGCAACCGACGAAGGCAATATTTGTGTCGAACAGACATTGAGTGATTGTTCCGGCATTAACTGCAATGAAATTCCAGGTTTTGAGCATGGCCTGGATGGCAAATGCGACAATGGCGTATGCACCGTGTCGGCATGCGCGGATGCGTATCACGTTCAGTCCGGTATTCGGGACGGCAATGGCTATACGACCTGCGAATCGGACGATGCACAAAAGTGCGGTGATGCGCAACAAAACTGCCGCGATGTCATTGACCATTCCGTGACGAATGTCTGTATGGATGGTGAGTGCCATGTCCAGACGTGTGAAGTCGGTATGCATCCCAACCCCGGCGATGATTATACTTCATGTATAAAAGACACCGTGAAGGCATGTGGGCAGGAAGCCATTGATTGTCTTTCTGAGCATGTCGCTTCGGCAACATGTGTCGAAGGTAAATGCAAACTGACGTGTGAGCGCCTATCTCACCTTAATAAAGATGGTACCGCATGTGTCGTCGATTCTGCAACCGAATGTGGCACAATGCGAAAGGATTGCACTACTGCAATTTCTAATGCTTCTGAAACGACTTGCGAGGATGGGCAGTGCATGGTTCACCAGTGTAAAGAGGGGTATGGCCCGGACCTTACACGATCAGCCTGCTCTAAAGATAGCTCTACACGTTGTGGCGGTTTTCTTTCGTCGTGTACAAAAATCGGAACCGGCTCATGTGAAAATGGCCGCTGTGTCTATACATCCTGTAAGGATGGGTATTACAAGAACGGAACAAACTGTTGCATAGATCATCTGCATATTACAGATACGAACTATCAAAATAATGATATCGTCTGTGCCAATTATATCACCATGGAACCCAATGTAAAAACGATTACGATGAATAATCTGCGGACGGTTGGACAGTTCCAGACATGTACCAAACCCATTGGTCTATTCAACGATTCTCCGGATGATTATATTATTTTGGTCGGTGACAACAATACAGGGGAGTCGGATTGTTCCACTAATTTGACCAAATTAGAACTTCCTAACCTTGAAACTGCTTATGGCCTGTATTTAAATACGTATAATGTTGATCTTAAATTTTATGCCCTAAAAAAAATCAACTGGCTGCGTGGTGGTGCTAAATCATTGTATGCACCGATGCTGACAGCCATGGGAGAGGATATTGATCTTCAGATGCCGTGCGATATCGATTTTGCTGTACAATCAGCTTATACACCGCGTCTTAAAAGTATCTCACTTCTGAATGCGTGTATTTTCTTTTATGACGGCAATTATCATGCGGTCGATTGGATATATCCCGAAAGTATGACGGGAAGCGTTCCGCAAGACAGTGAATGCATCGATATGGTCGTCATGCCGATGTCCAATAATCTATGCAAAGGATTTCAAGAGGGATGTAAAAACGATCTCGGCTGCAATCCTTAACCGCTCGCCTTTAGCTGTGCCCACATGGCACAGCTATGCAGCTCGCCTGCGGCGCTTTTTGCCTTGCGGCAAATGCGCGCCTCGATGCCCGGCTATCTGCGATACGCCGGGCATTGCGGTTTTTAAAGCCCCTTTAATCGACGCACCAATGCGACAAATTCTGCACGGTATTCATCCTTGTCGAGCGAAGAGATATTTTTGAGCTGATCCAAAATACTGTCGTAAGTCGCAGTACCTTTAAATGCGGAATTGTTCAGGATCATGGCTGTGGCCGCAACCGCCGAGGCAAAATTCATATTCTCGCTCATCGTGGTGCGCACAGATGAATTGCTGATCGGCCAACTCAGTTCTGTGCTCACATCGCCATCCGGTTTTTTATAGCGCAGTTTGACGGTGGCATATTCGTCGCTCTTGACGGCTTCGACTTTCTGATATTTTGAAGATGGCTCGGGAACATCCACTGCCGATCCTTGTTCGACTATCTCGTACAGGATTGTTACCTGATGGCCAGCCCCCACCTCGCCTCCGTCTTTCTTGTCATCCGCAAAATCTTCGGCATTGAGTTTGCGCGTTTCGTATCCAATCTGGCGATAGCCTTTGATTTTTCCGGGATTAAAGTCGACCTGAAATTTGACATCTTTGGCTGCAACAAAGACTGTTGACATGAATTCATCGACGAGTACGCGGCGTCCTTCGCGAAGTGTATCGATATAATGATAGCTGCCATTGCCATAATCGGCCAATGTTTCGAGTCGGTTGTCCTTATAATTGCCGCGTCCGACGCCTAACACCGACAGGAAAATGCCGCTTTCGCGCTTCTTTTCGATGAGGGCTTTGAGTTCATTGGTATTCGAAATGCCGACATTCAAATCACCATCCGTGCCCATGATAATGCGATTGTTGCCGCCTGGGATGTAATTCTTTTTGGCGACGGCATACGCCATTTTAATGCCCGCTTCGCCATTGGTGACGCCAGAGGCATCGAACAACGTGAGTGCTTTCATGAGCGTTGCATGGTGATCCCCCGCAACACCATCGATAATAAACCGTTCTGCGCCAGAATAGGTCACGATCGAGATTTTATCCTGCGCTGTGAGTTTGGGAAGCATGCTCAGAAGTGATGCTTTGATCAGTGCAAGACGGTCGTCTCCACGCATCGATCCCGAAATATCGAGCAAAAATACAATATTGGATGCAGGACGCTCTTCCTGGCTTAGTTCGCGGGTTTTGGCGCCGACCAACATCAGTTTTGTGTCTTTGTTCCACGGGCATCCGGCAATTTCTGTCGTCACCGAGAATGGTTCGCCCGCCTTTGGGTTGGGATAATCGTATTTAAAGTAATTGATCATCTCCTCGACGCGCAGATCCTGATTTCTGGGTACTCTGCCTTCGTTTATCGAGCGTCTGAAAACGGCATAGGATGCTGTATCGACATCCGCTCCAAATGTCGAAAGCGGATTTGCCGCTGCATTGATAAACCGATTCGGATCATACTGGCTAAATTCGTCAGTGTTCATTTCGACGGGGGGATAATCAGCATGGTGAGGAGCAGGCATTCTGCCAGCCGGAACACCTCCTAAGAGATCGCTTCCCCCTCGGCTGCTATGCTTCGCTTTGCTTTTTTTATTTGCGTGAACAGCGGGAGCTGTTGATTCGGCTTTCATTGCCATCATTATTTGGGGAGCACCGACGCGATTGGGAGCACCGCCTGTAGGTGCGGGATAGTATTCCCGTTCGTTCGTGTGTAAAAAGGCGAGGTCGCCAGCTTCGATGTTTTTTAGTGCCTGACTGAGTTTTTGTTCGACCTCGGAGGTGCGTTCTTCAGCTGGATCGCCTGGTTTTAACTCGGGTTCCGGGAGCTTGATGTCCCATTGGTCTGCTGCAAGCGGGGCATATTCCGGCTGTTTGAGGTTCAAGTCGATAGGGGCTGACGGCTGCTGTACGACCGGCTTTGGGGTGACGACCGGTTGCACCGGCTGATTGGGGACTAGCTGACCATCCTGTCCTGCTTCGACCATTTCTGGCGCAGGCAATGCAATTTCTTCATCGTTTGCTTGATCGTTTGCTTGAGGTTGCTGCTCTACTGTATTCGGTTCCTGGGGAATCGACGATGGGGAATTGATATCTTTGACACATCCTGTCGATAGTAAACATGCGATCACTGATACTGTCACAATATTTAGATTGCCTTTCATCAGATTCCTCCTTTGGTGTTATTCGGTAAAAAACCGAAAGTGATATCTGCCAGTGTAATGCATGTTGTGAGGGATTGCTATGGCTTTATTTCGCATTAATTGTGGTTGATTGTGCTGATGCTGAATGCTAGAAATAAATAAGTTTATCGTTTTGTTGGGAAGTGTAAAATTTTTGAGGAATTTTTACGAACGAGGTGATTATGAACAAGCGCATTGGGTTCATATTGAGTTTGGGAATCATCGCAGCCATGGGTAGCCTGTTGGTTGGTGCGACTGCAGATGCACAGGAACTGGCGTGGCCTGCGGGGCAGAGCTGTACCTATATTTCGACATATTATGGGTATCGGGCATCTCACTTCCACAGCGGGATTGATATTGCGTGCAACGGTGACATCGACATACTCGCTGCTGCTGATGGTACGGTTGTCAGTGAAACGACGTCTTCGGGGCAATGCACATACGTGCCTTCGGCCGGTACTTGCACTGTATGTGACAATTCGATGGGGAATTCGCTCACGATTCAGCATGACAATGGCTTTAAAACCGTCTACATGCATCTCAAGAAAAAACTTGTAAAAAAAGGTGATCAGGTTTCATGCGGCGATGTCATAGCTAAAATGGGAACAACGGGATGTTCGACAGGGCAGCACCTGCATTTTACAGTTTATGTCAACGGGAGTACGGACGATCCGTTTAATTATGTAGAAAGTGCCAATTATACCTGTCCCTCTGGGAGCGGTGGCGGAGGCCTCGATCATATTTCGGTATTTGAACCTCAAAATACCGATATTGACGGCGATGGCGTAGCCGAAATTTGTATCCGCGGCGCCCAGGGTATGCACTGCATTTATCCAAAATCAAATATCGGCGAAAAGACCATCGTTCTGGATGAATTCACCGATGACAAGGGGTGGAATAAGCCACAATATTACACGACAATGCGGTTTGCAGATGTCAACGGCGATGGCAAGGCAGATGTCTGTGCAAGAGGTGCCGTCGGTCTGAGATGCTGGCTTTCGAGCGGAACGAGCTTTGCCGAAACCGGTTATGTTCCTATGAGCGACACCGATGGCTATGATGCAGCCAAATACTATGCAACCATTAAACTGGCTGATATCAATGGCGATGGCAAAGATGATATGTGCGCACGCTTTAAGGATGAGTTTAAATGTCACCTTGCGACGGGGTCGGGATTCGAAAGCAATGGCATCGGTATCGGAGATATGGGCGATAGCGCCGGTTGGGGCGAAATTGAGTATTATGCAACAATCCGAGTGGCCGATATCAATGGCGACGGCCGGGCGGATGTCTGTGGGCGCGGCATTTCCGGATGGCGCTGCTGGCCATCGAATGGCAATGCTTTCGGGGCGCAGATCAATGGCCCCGCATGGAGCAATGCCAACGGATGGGATAATCCCGAGTATTACGCCACGATTCGCACGCCCGATATCAATGGTGACGGCAAAGCCGATCTCTGCGCACGCGATAACGGCGGTATCGTTTGCCATCTTTCCAATGGGAACGGATGGGGTGATGCTATCCGGGGACCCAACTGGTCCGACACCAATGGTTGGGCGGATCCCGAACATTACACGACAATTCAGTTCGGCGATCTCAATGGCGACGGTAAAGAGGATATTTGCGCACGGGCCAATGCCGGTGTGATTTGTCATCTCTCGAACGGAAATGGCTTTGATACCGATACGACCTATTCCATTGACGAATTTAAAGATGCAAATGGCGGTGATAAACCTGCAATTTATCGCACGATCCATATCGGCGATATCAATGGCGACAAGAAAAAGGACATCTGTGGCCGCAATTCCGAAAAAGCCGTCTGCTTTACCTTTAATGGCAACGGTTTCGATCGCATTGAAAGTGCACAGATGAGCGATAACTACGGTTGGGATGGTAAGGAATATGCCTCTACCTTCAGGCTCGGCGGGCCCAATGTCAAAGGATGTTCGCTTCAGACAGAAGTGTGTGATGGTGTCGATAACAACTGCAACGGGCAGGTCGACGAAGGCAATGTCTGCTGTAAACCTTCCGAAGAAATCTGCGATAATATTGATAACGATTGCGATGGCGAAATTGACGAAGGCAATGTCTGCTGCAAACCTTCTGAAGAAATATGCGATAGTTTAGATAATGACTGCGATGGTGAAATCGACGAAGGCGGCGTCTGTGATCCTCCTTCACCCCCAGATAATCCTGAACGGCCTGATCAACCAGTCAATCCCGACAATCCCGACAATCCCGACAATCCCGACAACCCGGTCAATCCCGACAA
>DGWW01000199.1 GCA_002395385.1 Myxococcales bacterium UBA4248 | reverse complement strand
ATTGCTAATTGCTAACTGCTCATTGCTAATTGCATTGGATATTCCCTAAAAAAAACTTCATAATGTAGAATAGGCATTTGTCTTATGGGAGGTACATTATGAATGGAAAGCGCGCATTAATCTTCATGGTAGCAGTCACAGCAATCGCTGCGGGTTGTGCCGAAACCATCGAGCCGAAATCATGCAATGTCTCGGAGCAATGCGAGTCCAATCAAATCTGTCGGGACAGCCATTGCGTTCTCAATCCATGTCTGAATGGAATTTTGTCAGACGGAGAATCGGATGTTGACTGTGGAGGTGTTTGCCCGAACCTCTGTGAGGTTGGCAAGAAATGCAATAGAGACGCTGATTGTGCGCTCAATCTGTGTGTCAACAATCAATGTGTGGATTATGCAGCAGATTGCGAACAAGCCGTGGCAGGCGATCTAATCATTACCGAAGTATTGAACAATGCAGCCGTCAACAAAACTTTCGACGGTGTTGACACCCAGCAAAGCGAATTTATAGAAATCGTCAACCTTTCGAACAAGAAAGTCGACCTTGGAACAATAACGGTGCGCTGTCAGCGACTGGATGCGGAAGATGCCAAATCGGTATCGTTTAAAATGTCCGGATGTCTTGGTTCCATGGATGTGGCAGTCCTATCGGACACGGACATTCCCGTACCAGCTGGTGGTCTGAACATTCTTTCTTTGAGTGCTCCCAATCAACTCGCCAATACCGGCGAATATCGCTGCACACTCGTTCAAACGCCCCCCGGCAGTACAGGAAACAGCTCAGAGCAGATTTTTCATACAGTAACGGTTCCTGCCGTGGAAAAAGCCGGAATATCGGCCGCGCTGCCCGAACTACAATACACACCATTCGAAATAGAACTTCTGCAGCACAATTCGATCAGCACGCTCAATCATTCGCCCGGTTATTGCTCCAATGGCAGACTTTATAAGAACAATTGCGACACCTTGTGCCACGATGGACTGAAGAATGAGGAAGAAACCGACATCGACTGTGGCGGCACTATCTGCGGCAAATGTGCCGAAGGCAAAGCCTGTCTCACCCATGACGACTGTCTTTCGAGATCTTGTTTAGACAACGTCTGCCAGCCAGAATCCTGCGTCAAAACCGGATGTGCCAATGGCCAGGCATGCGATGCCATATCTGGAACGTGTCATAGCTGTGATGATCTCGTTCAATCGGGCGATGAATCGGATATCGACTGCGGCGGCAGCGTATGCAATGCCTGCGCGCTTGGCCTTAAATGTACCAAGAATTCGGATTGCATCTCACAAAGCTGCAGCAATGGTGTGTGTATGTCGCTCGAAGTGACTTGTGACAACGGGCAGAAAGATCCGAGCGAAACCGATGTCGATTGTGGTGGTTTGTGCGCGCCATGCGAGAACGGCCTGGCGTGTCTCGATAATATCGATTGTACGAGCGGTTTTTGTGACAACGGGACATGCGGTACGGTCAAATGCACTTCTGATGCGGATTGTCCGGACGGTATCTGCGACGCTTCGGGTGCATGTTCCTCGTGCAGCGACGGCGTAAAAAATGGCGGCGAAACCGATATCGATTGCGGTGGACAGATTTGCGGTGCCTGTGCCAGCGGTAAAGTATGTCAGGCCAATATCGACTGTCTTTCATACCATTGCCAGGATTTCATCTGTGAAGGCGATCCCCTCCTCCCCTTGCAGCCCAACGAAATCATCATTAATGAAGTCATGGGAGCACCCAAATCCGGCGTTAATTTCGGCACCCAATCCACGACAGCACAATGTGAATTTGTCGAAATCGTCAGCGTTGCCGACGGCGATCGACTGCTTTCAGGATGGAACCTCAAGTACCAGAAATATGATGCAGCCACCGATAAACTCGTAGACAAACCGGTCTCTGTTCCGCTTTCGGGCGTCATTCCATCCAAAGGCGGTGTCGTCGCCAACAATTGCGCCAGTCTGCCACTGCCCGACGATATGAAGGACA
The DNA here is from genome assembly GCA_002395385.1 of Myxococcales bacterium UBA4248. GTDB lineage: Bacteria > Myxococcota_A > Bradymonadia > UBA4248 > UBA4248 > UBA4248. Next base: position 19,929 of record DGWW01000199.1, on the reverse strand, counting down.
TCACACTCGGGAAGAACCAATTTGTCAATGCCCAGGATTATCATCTCTGGCTCGAAAATGAAGCAGGCGACAAGACAGAACCGGTACTCCGTCTGGGAACGGGTTCCGCTGAACAAGGCCAGTCACAAACACGCGCTCAAGACCTCTCTCTTACTTCGCCTCTCGTCTATCACAAGCAAGTAAGCACACTGAACAGTTCGCCGGGCTATTGCGCAAACGGCGGGTTGTTTAACCAGAATTGCATGACGACATGCACCAATGGCAAACAGGATGAGGATGAAGCAGACATCGACTGCGGCGGCAAATGCGGCGGATGCGATATCGGCAAAAATTGCAGCTCTGATAAGGATTGCCTGTCGGAGAATTGTGACACCGTCAGTGGCACCTGTGCCAAAGCAAAGTGCAAGAGTGACGCCGAATGCGGCGGGGACGCCATTTGTGTTGAAGGTGCCTGCATTTCGTGCAGTGATGGCAAACAAAATGGCGATGAAGCAGACATCGACTGCGGCGGTTCGTGTGCAAATGCCTGCCCGAACGGTAGAAAATGCACACAGAATGCCGACTGCAAATCCTACAAATGCCAATCCGGGTATTGTAATGGCACCGAATGCGCCGATCCCAAAGCCGGCGATCTCGTCCTGACTGAATTCTTTAACAGCGTTTCCCCCAGTGCTTCGATGTCTGTCTACGACAAGACGGCCACTCAAACGCAGGTGGAATTCGTCGAATTTGCCAATCTGACCAATTCCCCAATCAGTCTGCGGGATGTGACCATCCAAGGGGAACGCCAGGATTCAACCGGAAACGTCACAGCAAAACTCGAAGGATGCGTTCCCCCGCATCAGGCCGTCGTCGTCTCGGGCAGTGCTTTGAATGGTTTGCCCGACGGCGTCGTCAATATCGTTGGCATCAAGGATTCTGGCGCATTTGTCAACACAGGCTATTACAAGATGAGCCTATTACAAGGTTCGACCGTCTTACATGCACTCACAGAATCGGTCAAACCCAACGCTCAGGTCTCGCGCGTCCCCGAGGTCTGGAATGAAGCCTCCGGCACGTCATTCGTTAATCACAATGATATCAATACTGAACTCAAGCATTCTCCAGGTTATTGCACCAATGGCGAGTTGTTTGTCGACAGCTGCGTTCCCCATTGCGAAAATGGCGTCAAAGATAAGGATGAGAGCGACACCGACTGCGGTGGCAGCTGCACTCAGTGCGGTGCCAATAAAGCATGCCACACCAATGCCGACTGTCTTTCGGATGAATGCAAATTCAACAAGTGTTCAGGCGGTGCCATCCTTGACGCAAATCCAGCCGATCTCATCATCAATGAAGTCATGGGACAGCCAGATACAGCAAGCATATTTGATACATCATCCGACAATCAGTGTGAATTCATCGAAATCGTCAATCTTTCCAATGCCAAACTCCGCCTCGATGGCCTGGAACTTCTCAAATACAAATCAGAAACCGAAACGATCGATACCGCGACATCCATTGCTTTGACCGGGATACTGCCAGGCAATGAGGCGTTAATCCTCTCGGAATGCGAAAGCATGACATTGCCCTCAGATGCCCATCACTTAAAGGCCACAATCAAAATCACCAATGATATGGAATACCGTCTGGTTCTGCGTCGAGGAACCGTTTTGGGCGACTTGGTAACATACCCTGCTCCCGGCAGTAAAAAAGGCATTTCTCTCACGAGATACGTCGATTTGGATTCTTCCAAAGACCTCGTCATGCACAATACTATCGGCGATAAAAAGAACAGCCCGGGCTATTGTGCCAATGGCAAACAATTTAATACGTTGTGCCAATAATCCATCGGATATCTTTTTAGGATGCTGCGCGTCTATCTGCGATACGCCGCGCAATCAGTGCCGCTATTGCCGTTGGCAATACGCGGCACTTGTCTTTTATGGCGACATGTAGGCGTGCATTGTTTTTGCAAAAATCTTTGATTTTGCAGATAGTTTATTTAAACTAATACCGTTTTGTTTTCCTTTTGGGAGGTAAATATGAAGCAAAATCGTCTCTATCTGGTATGTTTGTGTGCTGTACTGGGTTTATCATTTACGGGATGCGGTGAAGACTCTGATAAATCCGGAAGCTGTTCGCCCACGACGGCAGAGCAGGATTGCGGGAATCCAAACCATTTTTATTGCGATGCCATGTCCAAGAGCTGCAAACGCTTTATTCCGGAACATTGCAGCAATGGCAAAACAGACACCGGGCTCGAAACTGCCGAGGACTGTGGCGGTGCATGCGTTTCGGAAGCTTATGTAGCAACAGCACAAAACAAGGATTACAGACAAACATGTAATGTCGGCAAAACCTGCATCGTCAACGACGACTGCAAATCGGGCATTTGCGATGGGAACGTTTGCCAGGACAAGAAATGCGAAACGAATTCTGATTGCAGTGCAGACGAGACCTGCGAAGCTAATACCTGTGTGTCATGTTCGGATGGAAAACAAAACCAGGATGAAACTGATATCGACTGCGGCGGTATGTGTGCAGCCAGTTCCAAACGCTGCGCGATTGGCAAGAAATGCAATGTTGCCACCGACTGTGAATCGGGGTCCTGCGTCGGCAATGTCTGTGCTGCTGCAGAATTCAAGATCGCAGATCCGAAAAAGCTCGTCATCAATGAAGTATTGGATGTCTCGAAGAGTACCCCAAATTTTGCGCTCAATAACGACGTGAAGGCCTGTGAATTCGTCGAAATCGCCAACCCCGACGACGAAGGCTACAAATTGGACGGCCTCAAACTCGGCGTACAGCGCGAGGACAAAGAAGGCGCCTACGAAATCGATCTTTCCGGAAATGTGATTCAGCCCAAATCGCTCGTCGTCGTTCACAACTGCGAGTCCTTGCCACTGCCCGAAAAAGTCGTCGCCGTCAAATCAGCCGATCTCTCGATCGTCGGCAGCGGTACCTACAGCTTTAGTCTCATTTCGGGCGAAACGGCCGGCGATAAGGTGACGGTCAAGTTTGCCCAATATGTGTCGTCGTACAACCGCGAAATCGATTTCAATATCAATGCAAACATGAACAAGACGACGGCGATTGGCAAGAATGCGGCATCCGCGACGCCGGGTTACTGCCTCAACGGCGGCCTCTACCACGAAGGCTGCGTTACGCATTGTGCCAACGGTCAAAAGGACGCAGACGAAAGTGGCGTCGACTGCGGCGGTGCGCTTTGCGAGAAATGCAAGGCAGATGGCGAATGCAAGATTTGGAGTGACTGTATAGGCGGCTACTGCTATAAAGATCCCAAAGATGGTACGACAGACGATAAAGGCGTCTATACCGAACCCGAGTACGGCACATGCAAAGTTTGTGAAAAGCCTGAGCACTGCAAGCAATCCGGCGCTGAATGCATCTCTGAGGACATCTTGGACGAAACTGGCGAGCCCACAGGAGAGACGATTCGTTACTGTGCCGTTCCAGAAAGCTGCAATGACAAATCGCAAAATCAGGACGAAACCGATATCGACTGTGGCGGCAAATGTGGATCGACATGTCGTGTAGGACAAATCTGTGGATCGGGGGCAGACTGTATGTCAACCGTCTGCGAGGATGGCAGATGCGCCGGCACAGATCCCGGTATAACCGATGTCAACGCCCTCGTGATCAACGAGGTTTATGATTCATCCTCCTCCTTCAAACTTGGCTTCTACTATAATCGGAACAATCAAACGTGTGACTTCATCGAAATTGGCAATGTTTCGGATAGCAATATCTCTTTGGAAGGCGTCAAACTCGTCATCAAGAAAAGAGATGGGGACGGAAAAGCCACAAATGTTGAACTGCGAGGTGCTCTGGACGCTAAAAAGATTCTGTTGGTCCACTCCTGCAAGGATGGTCTTGATTATCCACCAAATGACGCTCGCGTAGAATACAAGTCATCTTTGTTTACTACGACAAGTGATTACAATATTTATCTTGAGGACAAAGACGGTGAAAAATCCTATGCCGTTGATTTTATGGCCACAGCAAAAGATTTTAGTTCATCCATGAATCACGCGACGGATTTTGAACCTACCTCGCCAATGGTAAAAACGACGTCGCTGACAGGGAGTGACGAGAAGTTTGCCACGCCGGGATATTGCGCCAATGGCGGCTTGCTTTCGTTGAACTGCCAGGATCATTGCGGCGATAACCTGCTCAACGGCAATGAGAGTGCGGTTGACTGCGGCGGCAAATGCACCCCCTGTGAATTGGGCAAGAACTGCCTGGTCAAATCCGATTGTGAGTCGGGCGTCTGCAGGGGCAATGTTTGCTCGAAATGCTCGGAAGACAACCAATGCGAATCGGGCAGCTGCAATACACAGACGGGGATGTGCGAAACCGAACCGACCTGCGATGATAAGAAACAAAATCAGGACGAAACCGATGTCGACTGCGGCGGTTCTTGCAAAGTATGTGCATTGGGTCAAAAATGCAAAGTGGCTTCGGACTGCGAAACCAACGAATGCACGGGTGGTGTGTGTACAGGCGAGAAACCGGATTCGGCACCTCTGGATGCGTTGGTCATCAATGAAATTATGGGCTCTCCCTCTGGAAACTTTGATCTTCCACCCCAAGTCGAGAACAAACAATGTGAATATGTTGAAATCGTCAATACAAATCATAAAGCATTTTCATTAGAAGGCATTACACTCAATCTCGCAAAGGGTAATGAGATAAAAGAAAAAGGAGATAAAACCGCAGAGCTTTCGGGAACCATACCCGCAGATGGCGTTGTTGTTGTTCACAATTGCTCCAATCCCATCCCCTTGCCCGATGACGCAACTTCCAATGTTTTGCCAGGTAGTGCAATAACCAATAGTGCTGATAATTATGTTTTATGGCTTTCCAATAATTCAGATGATGGCAAACCAGTCATGATAGGCAAACAAACCAGTGGTGTTTCAGAAAATCGCAGTGTTGACGGAGATGGTTCGGCAGAAATGGTATTACACAGCACCAAATCTTCGTTCAATGCCACACCCGGCTACTGCGCCAATGGCGGCACCTTCAGTTCGGGATGCAAGGTGGATTGCGGCAATCATGGCGAGTCCTGCGGCGGCATCTGCGCACCCTGCGAAAACGGCAAGAAATGCTCGGATGGCAAGGACTGCGTGACCGGTCAATGTGAAGGCGGCGTATGTGCCGGTAATATCGCCAAATCGGCAACTGCAAGTGACCTTCTTGTCAATGAGGTCATGCTCAACGATAAAAAGGGAGCATCCACATTTGTGTATAATGAAGATGGTGCTATTTGTAAGTTTGTCGAGATAGTCAATATTTCATCAGACGATCTGGATATTTCATCCTGTTCGATAACCATTCAGCGTAAAGACGCCGAGAAAAAGAGCACAACTGCATTGAGCGGCACAGTTGGGGCGAAACAGCCAGTTGTTGTTCATAATTGTAGTGAGCTGTCATTGCCATCTGGTGCGCTTGGTATTAAAATGTCTAATGCTAGCAATCTTGCCCAGTCTGCTTATGGTGAAGCATATATTACATGCGGGAGTGAGGAGGGTGCACATGTCACGGTTCCCGTTGTAGATAATACAAATGCTGGAACATCTGTGAATTTACCCACAGACATGGTAAAAGCCGATGCACTGGTATTGCATTCGGGAATTACAGAAAGTAATAATGTGAAAGCCTCCCCCGGCTATTGCGTGAATGGCAAGCTCTTTAGCAACGATTGCAAATAATCCGCTCTAAACCATTCGAAAGCCGCCCCTTGGGGCGGTTTTTTTTTGGCCAATGTGTTTGGCAAACTCATGCCTCATGCCTCATGCCTCATGCCTTGTTATTGTATTGACTTTTGGAAAAAAGCTCAGCCTCCGGCTGAGTAGTTACCCAGAAATCACAAATACCAAAAAAATCCTTTAAACTTGCTAAAAATACATCTAAACTACCTCCGGTTTTCTTTTGTCTGGGAGGTTGTAATGAAAACACGTTATGCTTATTCATTCGGTTTAGTCATGCTCATGGCGATAAGCAGCCACGGATGCGACAAGGGGGATGCAATCGGCAGCTGTGACACAGCCAACGATTGTCCGAACGTTTATACCTATGTATGCCGAAATGGTGGATGTGCTCTGGCTGACGAGCCGACCTGCAAGGATGGCGAAAAAAATCACGATGAAACCGACGTCGACTGCGGCGGCACCTGCCCGGCATGCAAAGTCGGCAAAGGCTGCAAACGCGACAATGACTGCGCCACCGGCAAATGCGAAGATAACGTATGCGTTGATTACCAATGTTCAACTTCAGATGAATGCAAATCCTCGGGCGGCTTCATCATGCATGGATGCGGTAAAAACGGTTTATGCATGACCTGCAGCGATTCACTCATCAATGGCGACGAGACCGATACGGACTGCGGCGGAAGCTGTGACCTTTGTGAAGATGGCCAAAGGTGTGAAGCCAATACCGACTGCAAGAGCCAGTTCTGCAGCGAAGCACAGATATGTGAACAAGAAGACGGTGGCAACCCCTCTACAAGTAGCTGCAGCAAAGATCTCGATTGTGGTGAAGATTCACGCTGCGGCACGGATGGCAGTTGCAATTCATGTATCGACAATAAGAAAAACGGCGAAGAAACCGATGAGGACTGCGGCGGCATCTATTGTCCCAAATGCGGAATCGGCAAGGCTTGCAACTCAGAAACCGATTGTGCCTCAGGGGTATGTGGCACATCCGGTACATGTGAGGCCAAACCCCAGCCGACGATCCCCGAGACCTGCTCCAACAACACAAAAGATGAGGGCGAGTCAGATGTCGACTGCGGCGGCAGCTGCCCACAATGCGGAATGGATAAGTACTGCAACGTAGACGATGACTGCAAATCCTGGAAATGCGTCGCAAGCAGCGGTGCTACCGGGAAAGTATGTGCAGGCGATGGCTGCGAAACTGCTGCAGAAAATGAACTCGTGATCAACGAAGTCTTTACTCGCCCCGATGAATCCCAAAAAATGATGCACTCCGAAAGCAATCAAATGAAATTCATCGAGCTTTACAATCCAACCAGCAAACGAATAAGCCTGAATAACCTCAGTCTGATCGTCACCAAAAATGGCGCCAACACCACCATCCCCCTAAAAGGATGTATGGATGGAAAGACCTACCACGTCCTCTATCCAGCCGATAAAAAACTGGAATCCCTGGATATCGATGCCACTCAGGCTGGTGTCTCGCTGGATGTCATTGATACCAGTGAAATGTTCATGAAACTCGAGAACAAAGAGAGCCTTGCCATTATTGACAATGTAAAGATCGAGCCCACAAATACCGATGCCTACAATGGTATTTCGGCAGGACGCGGCACTGTCTCGAAGACAGACGATGTGTATGAAGTGCTCGTACCGCACAATACCATCCCCATTGCAACTATCCCCGATGGAGAAGACGTCAAAAACCTCTACTCCCCAGGCGTTCCCAATACAGCCGGATTCCCTCTGGGTTAAGGATGAATTCCCGTGAAGAAACTATCTGCTTTTTTGCTGCTGCTCGCCTTTTTAGGCGATGCATGCAGCGACGAAGAAACCTCAATATCCATGTGTGATTGCGAGCCCGATGAATATTGTGTCGATGACGAATGCATCAAAACCAATCCGGACGTCGCACCCGCCCCACCTGAGAATAGTCAACATTAGGATAATGATATGACACGATTAAGAATTATCGCTCTATGTGCTGCCATGATCGGTGTTGGAATCACCTCATTATCAGCCTGTCAGGAAGAAAAAACGGACGAACGTGTCCAGCCGGAAATATGGAAATACGTCAGCGAAATGTATGACAAATTCGGTACGGAAAGGGACTGCTCCAATCTGAATAGCGCTATAGTCCAATCTGTAGACCCCAAAAACCTGGCCAAAGGTTGCTCTGAGTACAACGAGAGCTACCAAAAGAATGGAAGCCTCGAATCCCTCACGCACGATCAAACCAATTCGGGGTTTTATCAGGCAGCCTTTATTTTATTCGATAAGATTCAGGACAATATTGACCATTGCGAAGAATCTCCGCGAGGTGCGACCAGGGAGTCCGTTTCTAAGGAATTCTTAGACCGTGTCAACAAGGATGGTCAGTGCAATGCCTTTGTTAAGGATTGCAAAGAATTCATGAAAAGCCGCGACATCTAATCACAGCATCATGCATGCTTCGGCGTATCACGGCCATCAGCCGGGATAGCCGAAGCCGCAGCGCGTATTGCCATCAGGCAATAGCGCGCGCCACAATATTTAAACCGCATCGGATTGTGTGTCAGATTCTGCCTTCGTTTGTTCAGATTCTGATGATTCGGCCTCGTCTTTCGACGCTTCGAGCGTTTTAGCGGCGCGGTGTTTAGCCCACCATGTTTTTATGGGACGCAGCGGCAAATCGCGGTGTACCACGATGAGCGCACCAATCGTATAGATGATGCACAGTGAGAGGAGCTTTTTGATTTCGCGCGGACAATCGACGAGATCGGCACCTTTAAAGGTAATTTTGCGCATGGCCGAGGCGGCAGGTTCGATGCCGAGGTAGTCGAGGACTGGTACGATGTTGTCGGGCATGGCAAATACCGGCCAGACGTAGCCGCTCAGGGTGAAGAAAAGCAGCGAAGAGGCGAGCAGGTATTGGAACGGCGAAAATCGGTCGTAACACAACGACGCAATGGCAATGCCCAATGGGATCTGGCAGCAGACCAGCAGCATGATGAGCTTCATCATTTCGTAAGGCGTGCCGTTCGGCCAGCCAAAGAAATTGCAGTAACCATAGTAAACGAAGAAGGTCCCCAAAAAGATAAACGGCAAATACCACAGGTAGCGCCAAAAGATATCGATAAACCAGAGCTTCTTTTTGCGGAATTTTTCGTCCAGTTCGCGGTGAAGCCCGATGGTAAACCCAATGATGATGAGCGCCATTTGGTGGAAAATCAGTACGAACAGGATGGGACACAGATACGACGAATAGGCGAGTGTCGGTGCGTAGAGCATGCGCTGATCGTAATGGATGGGATCCATGGTGTGGGTGGCACGTTCGCCTGTAATGCCTTTGGGATTGGCGACATTTTCGATAGCGAGTTCGACATTCTTGTCGAGGATCGTCGATTGGACACCGCCGAGCACGGAGGCATAGAGCATCATGTTCGTCGCATAGACGTAGATTTTTACGGTTCCTTGTTCGAATCGCTTGATGCGCGAAGAGAAATCTTCGGGAATGAAGATAAAACTGTCGGCCTGGCGCGACATGATGGCCTGTATGCCCTCTTCGATATCATCGACTGTGCGCTTGACCATGACTCCCTGCGTCGCATCGATCGACATGACGAGATCCCGGCTGATGGCAGAATTGTCGAGATCGAGGACGACCGCCGAACGTTCGACGACCGACTGGTTCGAATAGGTCAGCGACATGACCAGGGGGTAAATGATAGGAATGGCCAGCGCGATAAAGAGCGGAAAGACCTTGATAATGCTGAATTTTATCTCATTGCCTAACGTGCGCCAGAAACAGAAGTGGGAAAGTATATCGCGGAGGAATGGTTTCATGTTTTATCCTCCTGTGTGTCGGACGTACTTTCATCGGGATTGGATGTTCCCAAATCGATGACAGAGGTTCTTTCACCACAATCGGCTGTTCCTGAATCGTCGACAGACGATCTTTCTTCCGTGGAGGGCGTTTGACACTCGGCGACAGCGGTTCCGTCTTCCGTGGAAGGCGTTTGACACTCGTCGACAGACGATCTTTCTTCCGTGGATGGCGTTTGACACTCGTCGACAGACGATTTTTCTTCCGTGGAGGGGGGTTGACACTCGGCGACAGCGGTTCCGTCTTCCGTGGAAGGCGTTTGACACTCGGCGACAGCGGTTCCGTCTTCCGTGGAGGGCGTTTGACACTCGGCGACAGCGGTTCCGTCTTCCGTGGAGGGTGTTTGACACTCGGCGACAGCGGTTCCGTCTTCCGTGGCGGGTGTGTCACTCCCGTCCTTTTCTTGTTTTTCTTTTACTGCAACAGCTTGCATCTCGATAGATTCCGCGCGTTTCTTTTTAATGCGGCGGTACAACCACGTAAAGAACAGCTTGATGTCTTTGATGCGCATGATGCAAAACGCCATGCACAAAAAGACGACAAACTGTTTGAGGAACATCCACCCAAAGACGGACAAATCCGACCAGGTGGCATTGTTGTACATAAAGACCTGTACGGACTGCAAAAACGGCGTGAGCGGCAGCCAGGTCGCAATTTCCTGAATGTACCACGGCATGCTTTCGAGCGGCCAGGTCAGACCCGCCATCATGACCGAGCACATGCAAATCAGGTAGCTGATCGTCATGGCAACGGCCACAGGCAGCGTGATGTTGATGATCGAAAACAGAAACTCCGTGAGGATGATAAAAACGGCCAGCGACGTAATCGCCATGAGCGGCGTCGAATGCAGGACGATATCGACGCGCGGCAGGCAATACAGGTAAATGACCATTCCGAGGGCAAATGAAAGCGCAAAGACACCGACCAATCGGCCAAAATAATAGAACCGACGACGAATGACATGTTCGGTCACCTTTTTTTTAGGGGTCTCCTGAAAGACCGCGCATGTCATAATGCATGTATAGATATACAGACAAAAGAAGACGAGTACCGGCAACAGGTATTCGCTATAAATCGTCAGTGCATTAAAAGGCCGTTCGACATCGAGATTGATCGGCTGCAGCATACCCATGAGTTTGCTGTCATGCACGCCCTGTTTTTGCACGGCGATCATGCTCACACCGACCGATGTCGTTTTGACGACGGTCTGCATGGCTTTGCTCACATTTTTGGCGGCAATCATACTCGTGCCGTCGATATAAGCCATGACCGTTCCGCCATTCTGTGTCTTAACAGCCTGAGACAGCCCCGCAGGAATGTAAATCACTGCTACGGCATCCCCTTCGTAGATATGGTCTTTTGCTTCTTCTGGCGTATCCAGCGAACCAATGACATGCAGGTCAGGACTGGCTTCTAAGAAATTGCGCAGCGTGCGGCTTACCGTACTGTTGTCGTGATCGACGACATACACGGGAATATCGAGAATAACGCGCTCCCCGTAAACCGTCGCAACCACCCATACTGTCAAAAAAACGACCGCCGTGACGATCCAGAATTTTGGACGCCTAAAGAAAAGACTGAAAAAATTGAGAAAACCTTTGAGTAAGAACATTTCTTAGCTCATTACCATCTGGCAGTCATGCCAGGGCGCAGTCCTTCGACATGCTCGACGGGGCGCAGTTTGACTTCGAAGCTCTTGAGGTCAAAGCGGTCGCGGTCGGATGTCGCTCGCCATGTTGCGAAATCTCCCATCGGAGAAATCGATGAGACTTTCATGGGAATGGCCTTGCCAAGTGCAGGGACTTCGATATCAAAAACATCGTCCTTATGGATATCTTTGAGGCGATCCTCCCTCACTGCAAAACTCGCCCATACATCGTCCAATTTGACGATAGTAATGATGGGATATCCCGTATTGGTCAACTCACCCTCGTGAACGACGACTTTCGAAACCTCGCCATTGACCGGCGAAACCTGGACGCGTTCTTTTTGATAAATCTCGATTTCCTTTGCGACGCTTTCACCTTTGGCGACCATGGCTTCGAGTGCCTGTATTTCTTCGGTGCGTGCGCCCTTGTTGACGGCATCGAGTTTGGCTTCGGCCATTTCGAGCTGATTGACAGCCGCCTGATATTTAAATTGAACTTCGTCGTATTTGGCCTGTGCAATGGCCTTTTCGTCGAGGAGATTGGACGTCCTGTCGAGCATCTTTTTGGTGACATCGACCTGAGCCTGTGCGAGGTCGACCTGATTCTGGGCTGCTTTCTTTTCCTGCGGACGCGCGCCCTTTTCGGCGAGCCGCAGTTGCGCCTTGGCGGCATCGATCGAAGTCGTTGCCTGAAGCAGTTTTGCATCGAGTTCGTCGAGATTCAGCTCACACAACACATCTCCCTGGTTGACGCGCTGTCCTTCGAGCACGTGCATGGCAGATACGCGCCCCGGGACCTTGCTGGCAATGTCAATCTCGGTGGCATTGATGAGACCCGTGATTTTAGAATAATCAGAAGGTTTGTTGGGCGTTGTCAGATTGTGTTTGAGTGTGTCAATCTTTTCGTCATTGCATCCAGTGATACCGGTCAGACTGACACCTAATACAAGACAAGTAGCAGCAAAAGTGAAAAATCTCATTTTCATCGTTAGGTTTTTCGAAATGTAAATGTTTTTGGTGTTGGCGCAGCTATGGCCTACGGCCATACGCATGCGCTCCGTCTGGCTATTTCGCTAACGCTCAATACGCCAGAACGGCGTATTATGGTGCTTATCTACGCCATTTTGCAACGTTGTCAATACAACATCTGGCAAATAGGCAGAATTAGGTTACGACACAGCCGGAGGCTGAGTTTTTTTTCCAAAGTCAATACAATAACAAGGCAGGAGGCAGGAGGCAGAAGTTTGCCAAACACATTGCCCAATCATTATTCAGAAATTATCCCCTTTCCCTAATGAATATTAACTGTTGCCTACTGCCTGATGCTTGTGTGGATTCGGCTTAAGTCCTTGGGATAATAGGTGTCGAATCGTTATGGTTTGCAAAGAATCTTCGCAATACAATCCAATATAATCTCTTTGGTATAGGTGCTTACAACAGACTCTTCTATCAGTTCGGTGTGTTCAGCAGGGCTCTCCTCCCCTTCTTCTGTATCCTCTTTCTGTGAATACATAGCGAGTGTGAGCAAATAGCTATGGCACAGTGCCTCAACGGCATCCAATGTGGGGGGAGAAAAATTGTATTCAGGAAACTTTGCAGCAATGATACGCCGAATACGTGCAAAAATATCATTGGCCGTCTCGAGTATGCGTGGCCCGTGAATCGTCATATACATACGTTCCCAGGCCAACAGGCGAACGAAACTGGTGAGTGACTCAAAAAGATTGAGAGTTATTTCATAAACCTCACGAATATCATGGGCACTCTGAAGCATGGGGACACATTGCTGAAAACGCTCCATAGCTTCGCGTGAAACATCACTCAATGCGATCATGTACAGGCCGTCTTTGGTGTGACAGAACTCATAGACCATGCGCTTGTTGACGCGCGCTGAAGTCGCGATGGTATCAATTCTGGCACCAAAAAAACCGAAATCTGAAAATTGTTCTCTGGCAGCTTTTAAAACCTGCTGATCGTATTTACCTTCTGGCATAGTTACCTCTTACATGAGTGCGTTCGCATCGATCGTCGGATTTTGTCCCAAACTGAGTTTAAGCTCAGCATAGGCAATGAGAATGTCGATGCGAGCTTTGACGTCGTCGGCTTTGGCAGCGGTACGCTTAGCCTGTGCTGTCAGTACGTCAGTGTTAACGGATTCACCTTGCGCAAACTGTGCTGTTACCGTCCGCAGGTTTTCCTCGGCAAGTGCAAGTGCCTGCTGAGTCAGCTCGACGCGTTCCAGCACGGTTTGGAGCGCAAGGTATTTTTGTGCAACTTCGAGTTCGATCAATTCACGAGCTTCGTCTGATTTGCTCTCAAGTTCGGTCGATTCCAGTGAGGCTTGCTTTGCTTCGTAATGATGACCAAGACCATCAAAGATGGTCCAGCTCATCATCAGTCCAATCAGCCCTTGATGTGATGGGTCGAGAATATCAATTCCCGCCGCATATTGGTAACTACCAATCAGCGCGATTTGCGGGATGTAATCAAGCAGGGCAATTTTTTCTTTACGGGAAGCAGCTTCACGTCCCAATTCAATGCGTTCAAGTTCAGTGCGGTTTTCAATGGCTTGCTGTTGGTAGGACTCCAGCGAATCTAGTTGAACGTCGAAAGAATCCTGGGGTTTTTCCAATGCTTTGACCTGAACGCCCCGCCCCAGCGAAAGGACCTGCGCGAGTTTTAATCCTGCAAGCCGTGTGCTGTTGCGAGCTTCGACGACATTCTGCTTCGATTTAAGAAGCTCTACCTGCGCCGAGAGTACATCGGTATGTGAAATCATTCCCTCAGACTCGTACTTTTGCGCCATTTCTACATGCTTTTCGATCGTCTCATAGGCCTCCTGGGCGACGTCACTCATGAGTTGGGCATAGACGAGTTTGAGATAAACTTCGGTCACTTCATAGTTGATAGAAAGCGCTTTTGCACGTCGTTCAACTTCAATATTGTCAATGCCAACCTGGGCGAGTTTTCCTGCCTGATAAACTTTAAAAAGCGGGGTAAGAGGCATTTTGATGGATGCACCGATCGTAAAGGTTATATCATCTTTGAGTAGAAAGGACTCCGGCAACGAATTCATCATGGATCCGCCAATCGTCTGGACGGCTGGCATCATCTGCTGAAATATTGCCTGCATGGCCGGATTCATCTGTTGCGATGCCTCAGCCAGGGAGTTCGTCAGGTTGGTCTGTATCTCCTCTTTGTCAATCACTTCCAGTTCCGCAACATCCGTCCAGAACATCAGTGAAGAATCTATTGAAACAATCGGCCACCAGTGGGATTCCACTTCTTTATATTTTGCCTGTGCCATCTCTGCACGGGCATCGAACTGGGTCCACGTACTGGCATCCTTTTGGGCAGTTTCAATGGCCTGTGAAAGTGTCATTTCTCTAAGTTCTTCGGCCTCTGCTTCGAAAGACCACATAAAACAGATGAGAAATACGCATAACAAACAATGTTTTAACGATGCATGCATAGCTATGGATTTACCTTCATAGATATACCGAACGTTATAGTAACGTTCAATCACATTAACGGAATGTGTGCAACAATTATTTCACACACTTAGATTTTATTTTTCGGTACTCAGGCGGAACTTTTATTCTCAAAAAAAATTCCGAAACCTTCCATATACCGCATCTGTGTCATTTGTGTGTCATGAATTAACAATATTTAATCAATTTTGCTCAGTTGCTACTCAGCCCTTATGCTCTTTCTGAAGCTTAGGGGTTTAATCATTTCAAGGCATGAGGCATGAGGCATGAGGCATGAGTGGCTCAGCCACAAAGAAATGGCTATTTTTAGAAATCATATTATTCCCCAAAGGATACATTCTACTGCCTAATGCCCGATGCCTTGATATTGTAGTGACTTGGGAATTAAGCTCAGCCCCCCGGCTGAGCATTAACTTCGCTCATGCTCTATTGTGCATTGTGCATTGCCAATTGTATCAGAATGCTGTAAACGCCGCCACGACTGAACCAATGACGCGGGAGGCGAACATGAGTAACGGCATGACAAAACTTTGGGTACACATTAAAGATATCTTTTGGATATTCTTTGGCCTGGCACTCTATGCTGCGGCATGGAATATCTTCGTACTTCCACACGGTTTTGTCGGCGGCGGGTTCGGCGGTATTTCAGCCATGCTTTTTTATATGACGGATATCCCGATCTTCGTCTGGTATCTTGGGTTTAACATCATCCTGTGTGCCATTGCATGGTTGATTCTGGGCAATGAATTCAGCATCAAGACGGTTATTGGCATTCTGGGACTTACCTTTCTTTTGTGGGCCATCAAGATACCGGAGTCCTGGCTCGTCAATCTGCCCGTTCTGGCGAACAAGCTGGGAATCGAAAGCCTCGTTTGTATCGACATATCCACCCATCCCATCATCGCTGACAAACTACTCAGCGCCATTATGGGCGGTATCATCGGTGGTGCCGGCGTGGCCACCTATTTGCTCCATGGCGCATCGACGGGCGGATCGGACATCATCGTCATGATCGTCGCCAAATATAAGAATATCAGCTGGGGACGTGTCTATCTCATCTTCGATGCATGCGTCATCACGTCCTCGATCCTTTTACCCAACAGCACATTAGGCACAGTCGCCTACGGCTTCGTCTTTATGGGTGTACAGGCTTATGCCGTCGATATGGTCAGCAATGGCCGACGTCAATCCGTTCAGCTCTTTATCTTTACCTCAAAATACAAAGAAATCGCCGATCGCATCATTCACAAACATCACCGTGGGGCCACGCTATTCGAGTCAATTGGCTGGTACACCAAACAACATCGCAAGACGATTTATCTCGTCGCCCGAAAACGCGAAACTCAGGAAATCTTCAAAACTGTCAAAGCCATCGATCCACATGCTTTTATTGCTGTTTCGAACGTCATGAGCGTCTTTGGCATTGGCTTTGATGCCATCAAAGCCGGTTTTACTAAGCCAACACTCAAGGATGCCAATGGCAACGAGATTCAGCTCGACGATAAAGAACGCATTCCAGAACCCGATGAAATGCCCCAGCCTCCCAATGCTCCTGCAGAAGTCTCGGCAGATATGGCCATCCTCGAGGATGAAAAGCAGGCAAACCTGCGCATCGCCGAAGGCCGCGAGGCACAATACGATCCCCATTGGGAAACGCCGGCATCTGAGATTATGACTATCCCAGAGGGTTTAGAAGAAAAATAATGGAATAAACAGTGGGGCATGCCCCACTGTCAGGCATGCCCCACTGTCAAACGTTGGATTTTTTACCCCATTGGGAAGCCAACATTATTGGGCAGGCCCGGAGAATACAGGTTTTTAACACCCGATTCGATGGTTGGAACTGAGGAATGCGGCACCAGTGCTTCATCATTTGTGCTGCTGTCTTCTGCCTGATCGCGGCCAGCAGCAGTTCCTTTTTCTGCTTCGGGAACTGTCGCAGAATGTATGACCGCACTGTCTGCACGTTTTACGAGCCTGACATCACCCGAGGTTGCGCTGATAGCCGTTTCGATGTTGTCTGAAGCCAGAACTTTGGCGTCGAGATCGAGTGCCGTCAGCGTCTGTCCCGAAGGATGAATGATGAGGTAGCTCTTGGGAGGAATGCAGCCCTTTGCGTGAACTTCGTTACCGGCGAATGTCAGGGAGAGATTGTGGAGCTGCAAGGTCTTATCGGACTTGTTATACAGCTCGATGTATTTCATCTGTTGGTTGTTGGAGTGCGCCATTTTGGCTTCTGTATCCGGGTTGGCGAACACTTCGTTGATAATGATTTCACCGGCCTCTGCCACATCCGGGCATTCGACGCTCTTACAGATATGCTCGACACAATTGTACGATTCGCAGTCATTGTCTGTATTGCAGGGTTTGTCGGCTGCGCAGGTGGCACCGCATCGACCGCCGCAATCGACGTCTGCTTCATCGCCATTCTGTACACCGTCGCTGCACGACGTACATACATTGCCGTCACAGAAACCGTTGGCGCAGTCATCGCCCGTATTGCATTTGGTGCCGTCCGAGCACTTGCCGCATGAACCGCCGCAGTCGACATCGGACTCATTGCCATTGAGGATGCCGTCCGAGCACGAGATACACACACCATCGCACATGTTGCTGGCGCAATCTGACTCCGAATTGCAGACTTTACCGTCTGCACATTTGCTGCACGAACCGCCGCAGTCGACATCGGATTCATCGCCAGAGCGTATGCCATCGGCACAAAGATTGATTCCGGCTTTGCAAACACCGCCGTCGCAGTTATTGCTCATGCAGTCAGCATTCGCACCGCACTGCATGCCGTCTGTGCATTTATCACATGAACCGCCGCAATCGACATCCGTTTCATCATTGTTTTTCTTATCATCTGCACAGGAAGCCGGTGCAGGCTTGTCCCCCGTTGTGCTTCCTGATTTTTTCGTACAGACATTACTTTTACAGACGTAACCTTTTTTACAATCCGAATCGGATTCGCAGGTATTGTCTTTCGAAGTGCAGACATTATCGAGGCACTTCTCGCCTTTTTTACAGTCGTCAGAAGTATCGCAGCCAGTGGTCGTGAGACCAGCATGTGAACCATCGTTCTCGCAGCCATCACCGATGCAAAAGGAATTCTCACTACTATCACAGCCATAAGTGCAGCAAAGCGCAACGGCAACCAAACTCATGAGCCTATTGATTTTATTCATAATGAACCTCCCGGTATCAAATTAAAGTCACATTTTGCGAGTCAAAAAGAATTAGGCTTATGGATTATTTTTCAGCCATGCATTGCGCATTTTCTGGCCTTTGCCTTCGGGATCCATAAAGGTATCGCGCCCGCTGTTGTCTCCCGGGAATGCTCCATTCGAACGATAGTACTTGTACATCGACAAACGAGCTTCATCTTTGCTTATGCCAAGACGTGTCGCCTGTTCTTCAACGAACGACTTCGGGAAATAGATATCGAACATGTGTCTGCCGTTCACCGCGCCATCGGCCATCTTACCATAGCAGCGCGCGGCATAGTTGCCCGAAAGGTGGCCGGCAGTCGTATGACCGAAAACGGTTACGTCGGGGCCCATTTCTAACTGAAGTTTCCGAGCGAATGATTTATCGCCATTCTTAAACGGGTCTTCTTCTAAAATTTGATTACCCGAATAGCGCTCAAACCAATCCTCTTTTGTGTTTGGGTTTCGAGCCGTGCTGCAAGCATAAAGCTGAACGCGAAGCGCGCTGTTGTTAAAATATCCGTAAACAGCCGAACCAAAATCCGGAATGTCGCCCGTGTCAAAACTATTGCTGCCAAAGTTCAGGCCATTGGGGAAACCATGGGTCATCACGGTCAGGTTCTTGACTTGCGAAACCTTGCTGTCATCAAATCCCTCGCGAGGATTGTCCGCAAGACATTTAATGACGGCATTGCCGACATCGAGAACGCCTTTCTTGAATTCGGAGTACTTTGCGACTTTTTTGTATTTATCTTTCGTCAGGGCGCCGTCAGAAATATTGAGCGTATGATATTCTTTTGAGAATGAGTTTGCCTGGCCGTGAAATTCTGCGGCCTGATCGCTGCCGTTGTAAGCAAATACAACATTGTAGCCATCGGGATAATTATCGCGAATGAAATCGGCGATCTCCTGTGAGCAGCCGGCGGAAGATTGGGGAGAGGCAAAATCCGTATCCGAGCGGAAAATCCATCCATCAACATCACCATATTCTATTTTGAGCCATGCCCCGTGTTCCTCTTTGATGTTGACTGTTTTCCCATGACGCAGTCCTCCGATGCGCTCATACCATGTACCGGGGCCCGTTCGAACAGAGACGGCACCTTTAGTGATGGTAGCGGTCGATAGTGCAGATTGAACTTCCACGAGATCGTCGTCTGCGAGCATGGCGTTTTCTTCTTCATCGCTGCATGAATTTAAAGCAAATCCCATGAAAATAGCCGTACCAAATACGGCAATTTTAAACCATCGATTGTGTTTCATAAGACCTCCTTGGGTGGTTGGACTTCAAAAAAAATACACAATAACCCTCAGTATTTTAGCGCCTTACGCTTTGAATAACAAGCAATTACATCTTTAAATTGCGCACGCCAGTCCCTCCACATCCAACGCGCCGAGGCGTATCCGGCCGAAGGCCGGATAGCCACGGCCAGGCACCGCGTATCGCCGAACGGCGAAAGCGGTGTAACCATAACACGATGTAACAATGAAGTTTTTTTTGGTGGTTATCAATTGAACTTTTATGTTACATTCTAAACGTGTGTGTTATTTAAAAATAACCGAAAAAAATCGGTTCGTTTCAGTTTAAGAACTTTAAGGCGTTTATTGCTTTATAGGCCATGACTCGTTTTTTTTATGGAGTTGCGTATGTTGTTAAAACGCAATCGAAAATTGTTTTTGGCTTTGGCGGCATCGGTCATGGCGATCGGCTGTAGTTCTTCGTCGCATCACGAAGAAGGGGACGCGCCCGAAACACCGTCAAAAGAAAGCGCTCAGATTCGCTCACTCAAAGGCTCGCCATCGTGGGAATGCGCCCCTGATGACTGAAGTGAAGTGGGAAATCGTCAATCCATCGCAGATACCTTTAAAATGTCATCTGGACATGAATGGGGATGGACAGGCCGAATATTCTTTCGAATCGTGTCCGGAGACCGGCAGCCAGGAACATGTGTTCGAGGCACCTGGCATGCATAAAGTAAAAATGATTGTGGATTCCAAAGGG
>DGWW01000092.1 GCA_002395385.1 Myxococcales bacterium UBA4248 | reverse complement strand
AACATAACTGTTCAACCCCTCATCTAAACGCCGTAGGCGTTTAATATCAATAGCCCCGGCAACGCCGGGGGATGGTGAATGCCCCCAAAAGAGGAACGTCGTAGGCGTTCAATATTGAACCCCGCTGGGGTTCTATGGATTAAGGTCATGCTCTGCTCCCCCGGTAGTCGCCTTCGGCTCCAACCGGGGGCTATGAATATAGAAGCCCTAGCGGGCTTCCTAATACAACTCTCAAAATTATCATTATTTTTCGGCACTTCTTGTATTACCGCTAAAAAACATTGAAAATGCGGGTGCAAAACTTGAGTAAACAAATTAATCATGCAGTCGAATTAATTTCAGATGCTCTGGTTCTCGTTTATGATAGAATGATCGGGCATGCAGAGGATGGTCATACATCCTCGTGATGTGCAGGAATTAAAAAACAAATTGGTTCTCATGATTCTAAGAAACATATCATTTAAAATATTTATATTATTAGGAATATATTTCTTTAATTGTAATCTATCTTTTGGTTACGATGATGTTCATATTTCTTGGAAAGAATTAGAAAGCGAACATTTTATCATTCATTTTCCCGAAACCCATGAGGATTTTGCCCGGAGAGCGCTGAGTATAGCCGAAGAGGCGCATGACCGGCTCTCTCCATTGCTTGCGCTTACGCCCAAAGAAAAAACGCATATTGGCATTACGGACAACCGGGATGAGGCCAATGGCTTTGCCCGGACTGTTCCGCAAAATGAAATACGGCTGCTTCCTTATCCTCCGGCACTGTCTGACGAACTTGGATTGTTCGACGACTGGGTCAGACAGCTCATTTATCATGAATATACACATATTCTGCACATGGACACGGGCTGCGGGCTGCACGACGTCTTGAATGTGATATTCGGGAAGGTTGCCAGAAACAATGCGACTGCGCCGCGGTGGTATACAGAGGGGCTTGCTGTCTATTATGAAACGAGCCTGAGCAACAGCGGCCGGTTGCGAAATGCGCTGTATCGGACAATGCTAAGGAATGCCGCTCTGGATCATGTCATTCCGTCTCTTGGCGCGCTTTCGGCAGGTACCCGGCACTGGCCTGGAGATTCGGGCTATTATCTGTATGGTTCCTTCTTTGTCGCATATCTTGCCGAGACTTATGGCAGTGAATCATTGACAAAATGGAATCATGAATATGGCGATGACTGGATTCCTTATGCCATGAACCGTGCCGCCCTAAAAGTATGGGGCAAGACATGGGATGATTTGTATGAGGCGTGGAAAGCGTCTGTCATTTCGGCTTTTGAAAAGGAGTATGAACAAAAGCGAATTGAACTCACAGATCACTTGTCTTTGATGAAACCATGGCGTCACACCAGGCCGCAGGTCTTGCCATCCGGAGATGAGATTTCCTATGTTCGAAACGATGGCGTCCATGTTCGCTCTATCGTGCGACGCAATCTCAAAACACAAAAGGAGGAGAAGCTCTTCGAATGCTGGGGGACGTGCACTCACCGCTGGAATCATGATGCTTCTCTGCTTTACTTTATGCACATCCCCGTTGAAAATGGCTATCGTCAATTTGAACGATTATATGTTTATGATATAAAAGATAATAGAATTCAATTGCTGGATTTGCCTGCGAGAGTGCGAAGCTTTGATATCGATGGCGACGATCTCTATTTTATCGTACAGGATTACGAAACAAATATATTATATCAATATTCTCCGTCAAAGGGAACATTAAAGGAATGCTATCGGGGCCGTCCTTTTGAACAAATAGAAGATATTGCCGTTAAAAATCACATTATTGCCGCATCCGTGTTTGATCCGGATCAGATGCATGCCAATATTAAATATATGGATGAAACCGGGTGGCATGCGATTACGGAGGATGATTATCTCGAAATATCACCATTCTGGATGAATGATCATCAAATAGGTTATGTCAGTGACCGAGGCGGTGAACTTAATCTGTATTCCATAGATATTTCCAGTGGCATTTCGAGACGTTTGACCAATCTTCTGGACGGCATCATGCATCCGGCCATGTCTGCCGATGGTGATGTCTATTATACACAATATACTTCACAGGGAACGACGATTGGGAAAATAAGCGGCCCCCTCGATCCAGATCTCAAACAGGAATGGTCAGATTCTGATAATATTCCCCTGCTTTACGGCAGGGGCGGAATTGAGTATCCGCCTTTACACCAAGCAGCCTTGTCACCTTTGCGCGATTACCGTCCCTGGCATTGGTTGTGGCCCCTGACCTGGACCCCCAATTTTTCTTATTCCGAAGAGGAACTCGCTACCATTGGCCTGAGCGTCCAGGCGAATGATATTTCAGAACATCACGGTTACAGCCTGGGGTTGAATTATCTCTCGGGAAAAAACGCGGTTGACTTGAATTTTTCTTATTTGTGGTCTGGTGCCTTATGGCATTTGAACCTGAATTTCGGGATGTTACAGAATACTGCTCATTTTGTCGCGGGAACGCGATCCATTCAATATAATTATCAATCGCTCTCTGCAGATATTGCGACGAGCCGCAGTTGGTCTGGCAGGATCATGTCACAAGCCGTGTCATTTTCGTATCACCTCAACTACTTGGATTCGAGTGACAAGATATCCTGGTCCAAAAGAGATCCGATGGCAACCCCGGTAAAACTTCCGTCCCTCGGTTGGAAAAATGCGCTCAAAGCATCCTGGGGCTGGAGTTATCTGAGGCAGGGTGAGCGGGCTCTGTTTTCGAATGATGGCTACACTTTGCGTGGTAGTTTGAGATTTGAAGCGCCCTGGATCGGTGCGGATGCTTATGCGATGCTCCTGGAGGCCCGTGCCAGCGCAGCATGGACTATGCCCTATGGTGATGCGCATCAGTTCAATATGTCCTTGTCTGGCGGGGGGACCTGGTCGGAAGATACTGAACGCATGCCTTTTACGATATCGAGTTCACAGGGGCTGTCTTTAGGGACATCCGATGTCATGATGCATGGCTATCCGATGGGGCTGTTGTACGGAAGGCATTATTTGTATGGTCATGCGAGCTATTCGGCGCTCATCCGTGAATTTGCACTGGGAAGCTCTACACTGCCGGCGGGTATCAATCGGCTTGGCATACAGGGATTTGGCGAATGGGGATATACCTGGAATGAGGATTGGGACATTTCGCGCTCCAAATTTGCGATCGGTGCCAATTTGATTGTGGATGCTCAGCTGGGGTACCGATTGCCATTGAGGCTGCTTTTGGGGTACGCCTGGGGCGGGGCACCTCGCGGGGGACATGCCTTTTACCTGCTGTGGGGGTATTAATAAAAAGAAATGAGCCCGTATCGCAGAGCGATAGGGCGAAAAAAAAGCCGCGTAATGCGTGAGCATAAGCGGCTTTGAACATAAATTAAAAAACGATTTGAGGTTTTTGAGATTTTTGATTCTCTTGCTTTTGAGGCGCAGGCGCAGGCGCAGGTGTTGGATTGGCGTCAGGATTAGGCTTGGGTCTCGGTTTTGGTCTCGGTCGGTATTCGGGCTGAGGAGGTGGAGATGCCACTTCTTTTTGGAGCGTCAGTTTCATGACGCCGCTGTTTTGATCGTACTCTTCCTTGCTGAGGAGCATCTTCTCGGTTTTATAGCCGTCAGCTTTAAATTCAAGCTCCGTATATCCCCGGTCGAGAGCAAATGTATATTTGCATGGTGAACCAGAACATACTTTTAGGTTGTTCATTTTTACATCTGTAACAGAAGCCGTTTCCGGTTCATACTTGAGCGTGAAAACAAGTTCGGAGATCTCTTTGGGTTTTTCCTTCAGTTCGATGAGGATTTTTCCTTGTACATCATCGAAAGTCGAATCTCTGATTTCGTAGTGTTCCTCGGTATAGCCATTGAGTCTGAAGACCATGAGCTGAGAAAGTTTAAGCTCGCTGGCCTTAAAATCTGCCTGGCATGGGGTTGGTGAACAGATGAGGTGTGTTCCGTTTCTTAAAACGGAAGCGCCAGGAGGCATCGTTTCAAAAGTGAAATTATAGGTAGGATCAGGCAGTGGTTCGGGTTCGACAACTTCTGCCTGTGGTTGTTGTATAAAATTGGAATAGTAGTAATAAATTACGAATGCAGCGACGACGAGGACGAGCGAGACACCGAGTGTGATGAGTACTTTCCCGTTTCCCTTTTGCAGTTCGATGTCACTGCCATAAATGTTGGGTTCCCCCGTATTGATGTTGGAATCGAACGGCATTGCCGTCATTTTTGAAGAGGTACGTCCGTCTGGCGTAAGCTGTGGTGCGCCTCCTTTGAGTGGTACTTTGCTGGAGAAGTGTTCGGCGACGCTGTCGAGTGCTTGTCCAAAAGCTTCGCAATCGGCGTATCGATCTTCGGGGTTGATAGCAATTGCTTTTTTATAGACCTCCCCGACTTCACCTTCGAGCAGGAACCCGGCAATCTGGAGTTGTCCGCTGCAATGGAGCATCATTGCATGGAACGGATCGCCCGAAACAGCGGGAATTCCGGTGAGTGCTTCCGAAAGGATGAGCGCCATCTGATAGACGTCAATCGCGGGCGAAACGAGTTGTTGTTTAATGTATTCCGGAGCGAGGTATCTGGGCGTTCCGAGGAGCTGTCCGGCGCTCGTGAGTTTGGCGACTTCGCTGGAGTTGATGCGCGCCACACCGAAGTCGAGGACTTTAATCGTTTCGTGTGGTCCTCTTGGATCGACGATATAGAGGTTTTCGGGTTTAAGATCTTTATGAACGATACCGAGCCGATGTCCCTGGGCGAGTGCGTCCAGAACAGGGCGGAAGAGAACGAAGGCACGCTGTGGGCTGAGTGGGCCGGATTCGGTGAGTTCGTGGCTCAGATCGTGACCATGGAGCATTTCCATGGCAATATAGGGCTGGCCTGTTTCGGCGACATGACCGAAGTCATAGATCGAAACGACGTTATTATGATGGATTTTGGCTGCGATCTTGGCTTCACGAAAAAAGCGCTGAGAGTAGCTGGGATCGACGCCTTTTTTGAGGTCCATGACCTTGAGGGCAACGTCGCGATCGATGGTGAGATGGTGTGCACGGTAAACCGTGGCAAAGCCACCGACGCCGAGAACACTCATAATCTCATAACGGTCGTCGATTTTCATCCCGATGGGAAGCGTCGTCGTCGTCTGTTCGAGATCGATCTCCGGTTCGTCGTCGAGCCCTTCGGGCATAGGCGGCAGCCCGGCAGCTTCCAGTTCTTCTGGCGAAAGCGCAGCGGTTGCAGCCAGATTTAAATCTTCTTCGAGAGGCGTACCATAGACGACTGCCGGTCTTGCAGGCGAGGATGGCATGCTTGGCGGCGCAGATGCCGCGACTGCTGGCGATGGAACTCGCGAAGGCGGTACACTCGTTGGCCTTTGAATAGGCGGTCTCGCTGCCGATTGTGAGACAGCAGGTGCAACACGTGATATGGCCATTGAGGGTGCTCTTGCAATGACACTGTCAGCCCTTGTGCGCCCGGGTACAGCCGGCCTTGCACCATGGATTGAAGCTCGCACACCAGACTCTCGTGGCTCACCTACTCGTCTGCCACCAGCATTGCCCAGTGATGAATTTCCAGCATTGTCCATTACGCTTTCCTATAAAAAGACAAGAAGCCCTAAAAGACCAAGTTTATCTAACACAAATTTAAGGTGACTATCTATTAAAAAGTTTATCAGCACTTTTCCTACTACATGTGAAGATTTCGGAAAATGCGCTCTATACCTTGTGTTAATGGTAACTCATTTGGAAATGCCATTTTCAATGAGCATTAACCCCTGACGTTTGATGGTTGCAGATGATTTCCTTAAACGCTCCGACAATTCGTGTGTCACATTCCATAATAATTTGACAGCCAGTGCACCACTCAATGTCAGCCGTTCAAAATCATTGGCTCGAATGACGAGTACCCGACTTGGTTCCAGTGCCCGAACGGTAGCGCTTCTGGGCTGACTGTCGACGAGTGAAAGTTCACCAAAGGAACTTCCAACATCGAGCTTTGCAATTTTTACACCACTGTTTGAAACTTCACAGGTGCCTTCCACGAGAATAAAGAGCTCCTCACCGACATCGCCTTCATGAATGATTTCCTCGCCTGCGGCGAATGATTTTTCGAATGTGATTGGCATGATTTGGAGCATTTCCTGATAGCTCAAATCCCTGAAGAAGCAGATCTGCTCCAGTGCTGTGATTTTACTTTCGGTTTCGAGTGAAGAACTTCTCAGCCCCGGATCGGATATCTCGATGCAAATGGCCGAAGCTTCCCCTGTACAACCATGTTCAATGGCATAATTGACGAGGAATTCCGAAGCACGCTGCGGATCCATCGACCGATAGAGCTGTGCCAGATGTGTTGCATTTTGGATACAGCGATGTACCCCATAGGAACAGATGACGATTCTGTCACCTTTTCTTAAGTCAACCTGAAGTGTGTCGATATCGGCACCACCATTCATACCTAGTGCGCGTACAATGCGATCCTTGTAAGCTGTTCTGGCCAGGTCTTCCTCACTTTTCCCCTGGGATTTGAGATATTCATAGACGGTGTGATCGATCGTGAGCTGACGTCCCATATCGCCACGCAACAGATAAACGCGGTTGTACCCGACATGCCCGATATAGACGGAACCATTGGACAAGTAGAGTAAATCCGCCGTTGCTGCCATATCCTTGTATTGAACAGCTTGTTCTGCGAGTTCAAACATACTGCGCTCTGCACGAGCCATGGCACCACAAAGTGTGCTCATCAGCATTTGACGTGAATCCGGGCGTGCATCTGCGGACATTTCTGACATCTGTGAACGGTGCGGAATCAAGAGTTTGATAATGTCTTCACAGACTTTTTGTGATGAAATATCGGCATGATTGGCTAATCCCGTCGAAAGCACAAAGAAACTTCCCGTTGGATCGATAGCCCAATATTCACTGTTGCCTGTTTCGGCTGCGTTGCTGAAACCACCGGAACGAACGCGCATGGATGACCTCCGAAATACAATTTGACTTGAGCTAATTGCAACTCCATGCAAAAAGCGCATTGAGGCGTTTGAAGCCTACCTTAAAAAGGGGCTTTGCGCAAAAAAAGCGTATTTATTTAAAGGAGTTAATCATGAAAGTCGTGATTCAAAGGGTAAAAACAGCATCTGTCACCGTCG
Organism: Myxococcales bacterium UBA4248; assembly: GCA_002395385.1. GTDB lineage: Bacteria > Myxococcota_A > Bradymonadia > UBA4248 > UBA4248 > UBA4248. The sequence continues at coordinate 15,525 of DGWW01000092.1, read as the reverse complement.
AAAACAAGATAATATCCCAAATTGCTCAGGGCTATCTCATTTTACTGGGCATCGAAAAAGGCGACACACAGGCAGATTCTGTGACTTTGACGAAGAAAATTGCCAAACTTCGCGTTTTTGCCGATTCGGAAGACAAAATGAACCTGTCGATTCAGGATATCAAAGGGGCCATTCTGCTCGTGAGCCAGTTTACACTCTGTGCTTTGACGCGCCACGGCAATCGCCCTGCATTTACCGAGGCCATGCCTCCCGAAGAGGCAGACCGCATGTATCAGGAGTTCGGCAAAATGCTCGAAATACAGGGAATTCCTGTGCAATACGGGCAATTCGGTGCCATGATGGATGTCGCTCTCGTCAATGATGGCCCTGTGACGATTCTGCTGGAATCGAAGGGGGGCGTGCTATTGCCTTCCTGAAGTCGGCAATACGCACGACATTACGGCCTATTTGCCTGCGGCAAATACGGCCTTCATTTAATGGTTCATCTCGCGTGATTTTTGAGTTGCGGCCCGGACAAAAGCCTCGGCTGCCGAACGGAAACCGGCTTTTTCAGCAGCAAGTACACCAGCAGCCGTCGTTCCTCCCGGGCTCATGACATTCTCTTTTAAAATGGCGGGATGCTGCACTTCGAGTAATTTTGCAGTTCCGAGCATGGTCTGTCTTGCGAGTGCCAAAGCCAGATTGCGCGACAATCCCTCTGCGACGCCGGCATCGGCGAGTGCTTCTGCCATCATAGCAAAGAGTGCGGGACCGCTGCCACTGAGCCCGGTAACTGCATCCATCAGAGATTCATTTTCAACGAAATAACACTCGCCCGTTTTGGAAAAAATATTCTCTGCCAGTTTTTGAGTCTCTGTGTTCAATCCATATTTGAGAATGACCATGGCAGATGCACCGACGAGTGCAGGCGTGTTGGGCATCATGCGCACCACTTCACATTTTGCAGGAGCCTCGGTGCCATTGTCGATGGCTTTTTTCATGTCTGTGCTACTCAAACCTGCGACGATGGAAAAAATGACTTTTGAAATACCGGTATTCAATCGCTTTAAGATCCCGCAGGCAACACCGGGTTTGACGGATAACAGGACGACATCGCAATTTTGGGCAATATCTTCGACACAGTCAGTTGCAGTTGCATTGTTGCCAAGTGCATTTGCCAGTTTATTCGCGACTTCCAGATATACATCGCAGCATAAGATGGGAACATTCAATACATCTTTCATAGCGATCATGAGTGCTGTCCCCATTTTCCCGCATCCGACGACGCCAAATTTATTCATATTGATCCTTGTGCATGACGTGCAAATGCACGCTTAGTGGAAGATTTAACTATCAAAAAAAGCCGATGTCGATGACATCGGCTTATACGACTTAGAGCGTAGAAAATGCGCGGCGTAGTAAAGACGGGCGATCGCACGTCTTTGCAAGCCGCGCGGGGGGAGCGGCGTATGGCGCAGCCATAGCCGCGTGGGGGGCGTCCCCCCTACCCCATTTTTATTGCTGAGGTACGTCGTTCGAATCGTCGTAGGTCTTGATACCGAGTTTGCCGCGGAGGATGGAGTATTCATCGCTCATGGCAAATTTGGTGAGTTCTGCGACGCGTTCGTCAACGGTCAGTTTGGAGAGGTGGATATCTTCGCGTGCGATGCAGGTGACAGCGGTTGCATAGTCGGAGCAAAGCAGGAGGCCGGCACGGTCGCAGGAAAGTTCGACAGCGCGTAGCCATGCGGACACGTTGACATCGCTCTTGGAGAGGTTTTCGAGGGAACGACGGATGTCATTCTGAAGTGCCTTAGGAACATCCTTGAGGGTGTCGAAGAGGATCTTCTGATTGGCATCTTGAGGTACCAACCCTTTGAAGAAGTTGATGGCGGAGATGACCATGGTTTTGAGCATGGGTGCGCCGAGATCGATACCGGCCATGAAGAAGGACTGGAAGAGGAACAGGTTACGGGAGATGATGAAGCGGAGTTCAGAGAGTGAACGACCGGCTTTCATATCATTTGCGATCTTGAATGCATTGTAATTGACATTGGCGAGACGCATACCTGTGGAGAGGAATTCACAATCGTAGACATCGGGTGCCGGAGCGATACCGAAAGCACTGGCTGCATTGGTATAGATCTTCCAGAACGGGGAGTCGGCGTTTTGTGGAAGTTTGTTTCTCCTCTTAATGCCTTCGTCTTTATCCTTGTGGCAGAATGCCGGACGCAGGCTCTGTTGGAAGAGACTGAAGAGTTTCGTCAGGTCAGAGGACAAGGTCGGATAAAGCAATAAATTGGTGACTGCATCGGCACTGAGTCTCGGCAGGCGTTGAGCGAGCATATCATCGACATTATCGTGATGTTCGATTTCATCCTGCATTGCGAGGTTTTTGGCGACGGTAATATCGCTGATGCACCAAGCTTTGTCGAGATCTCCGAGCTGATAATAGAGGAAGAAGAGTGAACGATAGTTTCTTCTTTCCTGATCCGGGGTCATGTGATTGCCCTGAAGTTCAATGATTGTGCGGATTTCGTCGATAGCATCCTGACCATGATCCGGCATACGGATGTAAAGTTCGGAGAGGATGGTATGGAGTTTTTCGTCTTTGGGTGAAAGTTCGCTGGCTTTCTTGAAGGCTTCGATAGCGCGATCCCACTCATTGAGACGTGTACGGTAGATTTCACCGAGTCCGTACCAAAGCAGACGTTTGGTATCTTCGAATTCAGCGCTGTTGTCGTCATAGACGCGTTTGATCATCATGAGGTAGTTGCTTTCGAGCGCTTCCCAATCGCGTTGCGCGGTGAGGATACGGTCAATGGCCTCGAAGGCGCGGAGTTCACCGACATTGGTGTCGAGTGTTTTGTTGAAGTATTCGACGGCCTTTTGATCGATGTTGAGCTCATCGCGGTAAATGACGGCGATGGTGTAATAGAACTTGGCAATTTTATCAGTATTTTCCTCGCTTTCGCACAATCTGTCGATGATGGCGATGGCATTTTCCCATTGTCCCGTGGAGTGGTAAATGGTGAGGAGTTCGTTGAGGACGATACGGGAACCGGGTTCGAGTTCGAGCGCACGATAGTATGTTTCGATCTGGCGATCGGTATCATTGAGATTATCCGCATAAATACGGGCAATTCTCATCAGTTCGGAGAACTTGATATCCTTGTCTTCCTGACGTTCCATGTGGATATTCATGTAGTAGACAAGGGCTTCCCAATCGGCCATTTCTTCGCAAACTTCGATGATGAGTTCGAGAGATTTGGTCTGTGTACCGTCGGCTTCGAGGATGCGTTCGAGGAGTTGTCTGGAGAGTCCGAGCTCGCCCGTGGCTTTCTTGGCAACCGCCGAATCGTAGTAAATTTGGATGACCTGTTCCTGAGTCAGTTCCTCGCTAAAGTGTTCGAGCAAGCTCTGGAACATATTGTATGCACGGTCATATTCCTGGGCCTCGAGAAGTTCTTCGCCCATGCCGAGGAGTGTCGGTGCATAGTTTTGATTGAGCTCATAGGATGCTCGGTAGAATTCGAGTGCTTTTTCGTGCTGTGCGAGATTCTGGCAGCAATAACCGGCTTTATAGTTGAGCGTGTCGAGTTGTGAGCTGTCACCGCTGAATGAAACGCCATTAATGACAATTTCATAAAGCAGGAGTGCGCGAGCGAATTCTTTGTCAGCGAGTGCTTTTTCGGCCAGAGGATAAGCGGCAGATACGTTGTCAGGCTGCTGTGAAAGAGCTTCATTGTAGTATGCATAAGCATTGACGGTGTCTCCGATTTGGTTATAGGAGACATCACCGAGCATGACATTGATGGCAGCTTTCTGATCGAGTTCGCGTGTAAACTGAACTTTCTGTTTGAGCATCTGGACGAGATTTGCCCAATCCTCGTGGCGTTCATACAATGCGCAAAGAGCATCGATTGCGGGCATGTAGCTCGGATCGATATCGAGGCATGCTTTGTAGCGTTCTTCGGCGGCCTGGTCGTCCTGGAGATATTTATCATAGAGGGAACCGATGCGCAGGTGAACCTTGATGGCTTCTGTTGGATCGGTCAGGGCGTTGATGACACGATTGAGGTAATCGATGGCGCTGATATAATCCTCGGCATCCTGATAGAGATCGGCCAGAGCATAGAGTGCAGGAATGTCATCCGGGGCAATGCTGATCAGGGACTGATAGGATTCGACTGAGCGATAGGCATCGCCGAGTTTATCGCGATAAACTTCACCGAGTTTGCGGTAAAGCTCGACATGTTCGTTGACATTGCTCAGTGTGTTGATGTGGACATTGAGAATATCAATGAGATCCTGCCATCTTTCTGCACGTTCGTACAATCTCTCAAGTTCAGAAATTGCGGTGAGATTTTCCGGGTCAATGAGGGTAACCTGAATCATGCACGTAATGGCATTATCGAGGTCATTAAAGCTATTTTCATAGACCTTAGAAACTTTGCAGTAGATGTCGATTTGTTCTTTGGGATCTTCAAATGTTGCGAGCTGTTTGTTGTAAACTTCGAGCAAATCTTCCCATCGTTCGAGTCTTGCGTCGACTCTTTCGAGAGAGATGAGGGCATCGCGGTTGGTTTCATCCATTGCAACGACAGCAGCATAGGATTCAGCAGCTTTTTCATCATTGCCCAGGTGATTTTCGTAAACCGTACCAATCTTGAAGCGGACAGGCAGATTCTCTTCCGGAGTTTCAATGACTTTGGTTTCGCGTTCGAGGATGTCAACCAAGGGTCCCCAATTTTCTGCCAATTCATTGATGCGCTCGAGTTCTTTCATAACATCGAGTCGTTCACCGGAGAGTTTGTCAGCCTGGGTATAGCATTCGATGGCCTGATTGACGTCACCAATCTTATCTTCGTAGGCTTTACCCAATTTGAGGAAGATGGTGATGCGTTCATCGGTAACAGTCGTGGAATCGAGTCTCTGACCGAGTGTAGAAACCATACCCTCCCAGTTGCCAAGTTTCTCGTAAATCGAGGCCATGGCATCCAGAGCTTCGTGGTGGTTGGGTTCCACGGCCAGGATGGTCTGCAAGTGATTCCATGCAGCATCGCCATTGCTGAGATGATCGAAATACCAGGTGGCAACCTGACGGCGGAGTGTAAATGTATCGGCGGCATTGGGTTCGGCCGATGCAATCATATCCTCGTATTGAGCGACGAGCACTTCCCAGTTGTTTGTCGCTTCAGCGAGTCTCTGAACTTCCGAGTAGACGGTTTCATCTTTCCAATACTGAGGAACGGCATATTGAACGAGAACGTTGAATGCCATTTCGGGCTGTTGCATATTCTCTTCGGCGATTTTGGCACCTTTGAACAGAAGTGCAAGACGCTGCTGAGGATCCTTAACGATATCTGCACGTTCGAGATAGGCATTGAGCAGTTCGCCCCATTTCTCGTGTTTGGTATAGAGCTCTTCGAGAGAGGTAAATGCAGATTCTCTTTCGGAATCGAGGTCGAGAATGTTCTGATAGGCTGCAGCAGCTTTATCGATATCGCCGACCTGATTTTCCCAGATATCTGCAATCTGCAGATGAAGGGCAATTTTATCCTCGATATAATCGATGATAGCAATCTTCGATTCGAGTGTGCTGACGACATTTTCCCACTGACCTTCGCTCGTATACAGTCTTTCGAGTTCATTGAGAGCCTGCATCTGAGTGGCATCCAGTTGGACAACATAGAGCCAGGTATTGATAGTTTCTTCGACGCGACCGAGATTGTCCAGGACTCCGGCGAGTTTGATGGCACATGCGAGCTGTTCTTCGTATGGAAGCTGACCGGTCTGGAGGATCTTGCTCAGAATTTCAGCGAGTTCATCCTGGTTGTCGAGTTTTTCATCGAGAGCTTCAATGGCGCGTAAAGTTTCGAGATCGGTCGGTTCAACGCCATGGGCCTCACGCCAGAAATCGATGGAACGCTCATCATCTTCGAGTTTGTCACGATAGATACGGCCCAATTTACGATAGGTCTCAAGGTGAAGTTCAGGATCCTCCGTGCTTAGCGGAACTTGACGTTCGACGACATCTGCAACATCCGTCCAACGCTCGGAGCGGTTGAACAAAACTTCGAGGTTTTGCAGAGCAGTCAGATTGTCGCCCAGGAAATCGATTACCTGGTACCACAAATCGACAGCATCATCCGGTTTGTTGAGGATTTCACTATTGAGTTGAGCGCGTTTGCCCCACAATTCAACACGTTGGTTGTCATCGGCTGTTGCGGCGGATTCTTTATCGAGAATGACATCCAGCGAAGTCCAGTCTTCTCTGCCCTCATAAATGGCTTCAAGTGAAGTCAGGGCATCCCAGTAGCTTGGGTCGATGTTGAGGATTTCGTTGTAGGCTTCGATAGCAGCATCGCCATCCGAAAGCATGTCATTGAGAACTGCACCCAATCTCATGTACAGATTGATGCGGACTTCATCCGAATCGACGAGCGGAATCTCGCGACGGATAATGGCAACGAGATCCTGCCAGCGTTCCTGAGCTGAATAGATGCGATCGAGAGCCTCGAGGCTGACGAGGTGTTCCGGATCATATTGCAGAACTGTGAGATAACACTGCTCTGCATTTGCTGGATCTTCCAGATGAACATCAAAAGTCTGAGCTCTGCGGAGCATCAAATCCTGTTTGATTACATCATCCTGGCAAACATCATAGGCATTCTGATAGTAGACGACGTTATTGCTCCAATCCTGAATGACCTCACTCAATTCATCGATCTTGTTGAGGCATTCATCATCGCCCGGACGCTCACACAGAGCACGACCATAGATGCCGAGCCCTTCGGGGATCATCTGGAGATTGTTGAGATAGACATCGGCAATTTCGAGGAATTTGTCGTAACGCTCATCATGATCTTCGAGATGTTCAATCAGCTGAAGATCGAGATTGACGAGATTTTCCCAATCTTCAACGCCACGATAATAGGACTCAAGAATGTCGGCAATCGGCTTGCAGCAATGTCCTTCGGTGAACATGCGGACGAGAGATTCGATGGCTTCGGGACGGCCCGGCTCAATTTGAAGCATCTCATTGTAAGCATTGACTGCCTCATCATAGTTCTCAAGATACATCTCCTGAACCGCCCCCAGACGATAGTAGCATGCAAGGCGGTCTTCGTCGGTTTCTGCGAGGTCAATTTCTGTGTGGAGGATATCAGAGAGATCTTGCCATTTCTGAAGGACTTCATAGAGGTGATCGAGTCCCTGGATGGCTTCCATATCGTTGGAATCCATTTCGAGCACTGCACGAAGCGCCTCAATTGCTTTTTCGGGCTCATTGAGTTTTTCTTCGTAAATCGCAGCCATGTGCTTGTCTACGATGATAGCAGATGTGGCATCGCTCGAGAGTTCCATCGTCAAAGCATTGAGTTTTTCGACCAGTTCCGGCCAGCATTCGCAGTTTTCTGCAAGATTGTTGACCTTATCCCAACTCGAATCGCGCGTGACATCATGGGAAAGTGCACGATACCAGGCATCAAAAGCAGCCTTGGGATTCTCGAGCATTTCCTCATGAACCGTACCGATGGTTCCGAGGAGAGAAATGAGTTCTTCATTGTCTTCACTGCCGGAAACGAGCACTTCATAAACCTTGACCAGTTCTTCCCAACGTTCAAGTCCCTGATAAATAGGAACGAGCACTTTGGCTGCTTCCACGGCAGGTTCACCACCCAAGCCAATGATTTCTTCCAAAGAAGCGATGCTGGCTTCGTGTGTGGGCTCAAGTTCGAGAACGTCGTGATAAACCTCAATGGCACGGGCGCAATCATCCAAATTGCGGTACCAGCATTCAGCCTGGCGGAATTTGAAATTAATTCTGGACTCATCATCCTGAGAAATAGCTTCTCTCCTTTGAAGAATCTCAAGAAGATTCGTCATGTCGTTCACGGCGATGTACAGTCTGTCCAAAGCCTCAAGTGCTTCGGGATCTTCGGCATCAATCGCCAATACCTGCTGGTAGCTTTCGATGGCACCGACATTGTCTTCAAGTTTGGTTTCCTGAAGAATACCCATATTCTTGTAAAGTGCTTTACGGGTTTCATCATCTTCAGCATTCTCAATCTTGGAGGCATAAACGTTGAGCAGTTCAGGCCATGCTTCCTTGCCGATGTACAGTCTTTCGAGGCTGTCAAGGGCTGTCGGTTCGCCCGCTTCATCCGAAAGAATGTCGGTATGAATTGCGATTGCCGCATCGACATCGCCAAGGATCTCTTCGTTCAAAGCTGCAGCCTGGAACAGCAGAGATTTGCGGTCTTCGGGATCCTCGACAAGCTTGGATTTCGCCATGAGGACTTCGGCCAATTCTTTCCAGGATTCTTTCTCACGATAGAGATTTTCGAGCGCATCAAGGATCTCAATATCCTCGGGATCCTGCTCGCGGATGGAGTTGAATGTCGCAATCGCAGAATCCGTATCATTCAGGTGTTCGCGATAAATGTTGGCAACCATGCAGCGGATATTCTTGGCGGCAAGAGGATCTTCGGCATCCACGGTCGATTCTTCCATGACCTTGACGAGGTCAGACCATTTGTCGAGAACATCGGCATAATTGAACAACTGATCGAGCGTATCCTGGCTCAGGAGATCTTCTTTGAGGCTGCGGGCATAAGCTTCATAAGCTTTTTCATGTTCCTGGCCACGCTGTTCATAGAGATTGGCTGTTTCATGAAGCAAATCCCTGCGACGATCCGGTTCGACAACGACGCGCAGCAATTGCTCGTTGACCCAGCAACGTCGTTCCCAATTGTCTGTCGCATCGTAAATGGGCAGCAACAGCTCAGAGATCTGTTCGACTATCGTGCCTTCGCCTTTTTCGAGCATGCGCTCAAGACCGGCTATGGCAAGCGCATTTTGAGGATCATGCGTCAAAATATTGCTATAAATCTCGTATGCACGGTCAACTTCATTCAGATGCTCGCTCAGAATACCGGCCATCTGGCATTCAATTTCATCGCGTTCGGCCGTATCTTCCACCAGTTCGAGACGCTTTTCGTAGTTCGCGACGGCCTCTTCCCAACGTTCACAGGCTGCATACAAACGATCGAGAGACACCATGGCATCCATATTGTCCGGATGTTTCTCAAGTATCTCGAGCAATGTCGTAATCGCATCATCATTGCGGTTGAGGTATTCTTCCTGAATGGAAGCAATCTGCATATTCAGATTGAGCAGAGCCTCGTCGTCATCTTCGATCAAAGCGGCTTCAGCTCTCAAAACGGCAATGACATCTTCCCAGGATTCAAGGCGAATGAACGTCTCTTTGAGGTAATCGAGCACTTCCTGGTGCTTGCCACCAACTTCGAGTGCCTGCCTGTTGTAGGAAATGGCTTTTTCGCGGTTGTCAAGCTGGGATTCCCAGATATTTCCCAGTTCCATGGCATACTGTGTTGCCAAATCTGGATTTTCATCTTTCGAAACTTCCTTTGCTACATCCTCAAAGATGGCAACGACTCTCGGCCAATTGTCCGTGCTTGCTGCGATCTCATTCAATGCACCTTTGACGATTTCGCCTGCAGGATTGCAGGACATCGCGCGAGCCAAACAATCCAGAGTGGCATCTGTATTTTCGAGAATCTCGGAATTAATCTGGGATGCACAGACATAATAGGTAATTTTGTCCGCTGGATCGTGAACTGCGTCTGCCAGTCTTCTGAGTACAGCCTGGAGTTTTTCATAATTTTCCTGGCTTGCGTAGACTTTCGAAAGAGCACGGCAGACAGTTTCTGTCGAAACATCGTTTTCGAGCAATGATTCAAGTGCTGCAATTGCACCTTCATGCTCGATGTTCAGCACCAGGATGTTGTCATAGCAGTTCACGCAGGCATCGTATTCGGAAAGATGCAGACGATAAACTTCGCCCAATTCATACCAAAGGGCTATGGCGTCTTCGGGATCAACGCCGCGGATGACTTTTTCTACCCAGAATGCGCCCTCCTCTTCTCTGACGAGACGCGCACCATAGACGACCGAAGTAAACCCTTCTTCGTTGAGTTCAGCTTCCGTACGGGTCTCTGAAAATGCATTGCCAACGCCGAGCAGTTCCAGCTGTTTTTCAATGATTCTGGCGAGATTTTCGTAATTTTCTGTTTCTGCATACAGACGATGCAGCTCAACCAGCGGGCGTGGATCTTCCGAAATCAGTTCACAGACACGTTCATAGGATTCGATGGCTGCATCTTTGTTCTGAAGATGATTTTCCTGAATTCTTGCGGCACTGAGCAAAGTCTCAGCCAAATCTTCCGGACATTTGGCAAGGCCCATGCGGCGATTATTGACTTCGAGAAGTTCATCAAAACGGCCTTCGCGTTCAAGTATGCGTTCCAAAGCACCCAATGCACGGATATCTTCGGGATCATCTGCCAATAAGCCTTCAAAAATCTTTTGGGCTTCTTCTGAGGCATTCAGATATTCCAGCTGAAGACAGCCAATGCGATATTTCAATTCACGTGCAAATTGTGGATCGTCGCAATTTTCGAGATGTTTGCTGAACAGTTTGACGACATTCTGTGCATGCTTTGTTTTCCCAGAAGAACGCTCCAATCCGTCAAATGCCTGTGTATAGTGGATGTTTTCGGTAACTGTCTTGAGATACCATTCGTATGCACTCTTGTCATTGCCCAGTTTGGTCTCATACAATTTTGCAAGACGCAAACCGTAAGCAGAACGCTCATCGCCCTGTTCACATCCGTTGAAAATGATTTCCAGCATTTTCGCGAGTTCTTCATATTTCCCGCGGGATTCATAATGAGGAACCAACGCTTTGGCTGCGACATTGTCGTTCTCATCAATGGCCAGAATCTTTTCAAGTGTAGCCATTGCCTTGTCGCTGTCGTTCAACGCATTCTCATAAACATTGGCCGCTCTCAACAGAACAGCCTTCTTGTCGGCGTCTTCTTTCAAAGTCTTGGAGAGCTGCTCAAACAGTTTGACAAGATCTGGGATATTGTCGTTATCCACATAATACTGTTCGAGAGAATCCCAATCGCGCTCTTCAATGAGAAGCTTGCGCAGGTTGTCAACGCCCTTGGCATAGCTGGGATCGATAGCCAGAACACGACGCCATGTCGCGATGGCGTTCACGTTGTCATTGGCTCTGTCACTATATAATGATCCAAGTTTCTGCAGCGCGGTAAATTTCTCTGAATCATCACTCATCAATGAAATTTTGCGCTCTGTAATGCCGGCCAAATCTGCCCAGCGTTTTTCGCCTTCATAAAGACCTTCCAAAGCATCAATCGCTTCGGCATTTTCCGGATCATATTCGAGTACCTGACTCCAGATATCGATGGCAACACCGTTGTTTCTCAGTTTGGTCTTGGCGAGATCTGCCATGACTTTGAGCAGTTCAATCTGTTCCGGAACGGTCTCAAGTTTCTGCAGTTCCTTGCGGTGAACGTCGATGAGTTTTTCCCAGTCACGTCGCTCTGTATAGAGCGCTTTGAGCTGTTCGAGGCTTTCGGTATGGGTCGGATCAACTTCTACGACTTTCTCAAAATACTTGATAGCATCGACTTTGCGGGAAAGTTTCTCCACATATATCTTGGCAATTCTCAAATAATAATCGACTTTTGTTTCGCCATGTGCCGACTCTGCCTTTGAATCCAAAACTTTGATGAGATCTGGCCAGCGACGCATTTTCTCATAAATCTCGACCAGATTTTCCAGAGCGGCATCATTGTCGGGATCGACTGCAATCAACTGCTCGTAGGTCTTGACGACCATCTGTTCCTGCTTGGTTTCATCGCGATAGATGCGGATCATCTCATTGTAAAGATCAACCTTGTCCTCGAGTTTTTCGGTGACACCAATGAGTTCTTTGTTGAGGACGTCGACGTATGCATTCCATTTTTTCTGGTCGCGACTCAAAACAGCCAAACGGAGCTTCAAACCAATATCGTTGGTCTGCTTGCGGCTGGCATTGCGGATATAGCCAACTGCACGATCCAGAGAGTTGGCGCTCAGAGCATATTCTGCCGTACGGTGAGCCAATTCAATGGCCGCTGCCGTCTCATCCGAAATTTCAGCTTTGACCTGAGCTTCAACGGCCTGCTCTACCTTGCGCCAGTTCCCGGATGCAACAACGCCGAGATTCTCAATCACACGCTTGGCAAGGGCATCTTCGTAATTGGCCAGACGAGCTTTGCCTTCGTCTATGTCAAGTCCGCGCAGACACTGGATTAAACCCGCACATTCGCCAATGGCCTGCTGCCCCTCATCCGATGCATTTTCGATCGCGACGGCATGGGCTTCGAGAATGTTCGACCAGACTTCCTGCTCACTCGTAATCAGACGGCTGGCAACCATGAAAATGTCAAGCGCCATCTCGGAATGGGCGTTGAGTGCCATCCCCCAGACCTCTGCTACCTGGACATCGCCTGGATTGTGGAAATCTGCAAGACGAATGGCTTCGGCATAACCTTCGACCGTTTCCAAAGAAAGATAATAAGAAACGCGATCTTCCCAGGACATGTGCGACAAATCAACAACCTGTCCGACTTCGTCAGCTTCTCCAGATACCTCCTGTGGAGCTTCCTCAACTTCTGCGGCTGTTTCAGAACCTGAAGATTCATCCTGAACATCTTCAACCTCTGCAGACGGTGTCACTTCCGAGGATACTTCCTGAGATGAGTCTGCAGAAACGTCCACTTCTTCAGCTGCTTCCACCTCGGGACTCAATCCTTCCTCATTCCTGATTTCTTCGCTCATGCTTAACCCCTGTAAATGCACATGATTCTATGCACAAATGATGCAATGCATCCGAATATGACGCAAAAATGCGCACGATAAAATAATAATAATGAAAGAGCCGATCATACGACCCAAAAATAGCATTATCTTTTACTACACCTTGTCTTTTATCGCAAGATTCGAACAGCACCGATCCCTTCTATTCAAAAAAAAAGTCCCGGCGTATCCGCAAACGCAGTGCGCGGATAGACGGGACACCATGGAAGCCGCATTGCACAGCAAAAGGCTTCCTACCCATTGATCGTAAAGATGATTTTTTGCGCAGCTATTCCGGCCTGCGGCCTCCATACGCTCGCGCTTTCGCGCTATTCCGGCCTGCGGCCTCCATACGCGCGAAATACAGCTCAAGACCAGATATATCCACCGTTTGAGCATGTAGCACGATGCCAGATCCGCAACATTCCTTGCTCAAAATCTCCACATTCGTTATCCGTGCAAAAAAAAATGTAACAACGCAATTCTCGATGGCATCATTAGTATTGAAGGAATTGGCCTTCCATTTCGATGAGGTACAATATGTTTACATCCGGATTCGTCTGACATCGGATATTTTCCCCAGACATAATGTACAGTCAACCGAGGGGCGGTTTACAGCATGAGGATTTCCGGACGCGGGAAAGCATGCTGTTGCACTGTACAGGCCATTGCACACCGCATTTGCCTTCTTACGATTGATTCTTTCGGAAAGGGCTACGTGTGCAAACTCGCTGTATTTTGGGTTGGACGGCGAGTCGGCGGGCGGGGATGGGAGAGAGAGGTAACCCTTTTAAGGGGGACCGGAGTGGGGCCGATTCCGGATTTTGGGTTTCTTTGGCCAAAACAGCCGTTTCTACAGCTTTATAAGTAACTATTCAGCCGGAGGGTGAGTTTTTTCCCAAGTCACTACAACACCAAGGCATCAGGCAACAGGCAGGCGTTTGTCAAACACATTGCACAATCTGTACTCAGAAATCATACCATTTACATAAAGAATACTTACTGTTGCCTACTGCCTACTGCCTTGTTTGACTTGGCTTCGGTTCTTTAGATTAAAGCACAGGGGGCTGAATCGTAACCTTTATAAGGCTGTTATTTTAATTTCATTACATTTTAAATGGTTTTGCATGACCGAACGAATTTCTTCTGCCCCGCGGGTGCCGATATCGCCGACAATCGCCGTGATGTGAGGTCGACGTGTCAGCAAATCCTCAGCCATCCGCCGGATATCATCTACGGTCACTGCAAGCAGATTTTCACAATGCACGCGAATATCGCATGGCATTTGCTGTAATTTCATTGTACTGAGCCATTGCGTAAGTTGCGGTGCACCATCGTGCATGCCTTCATGTTCCCATACGACGCGGCAGCGAAGACGGTCAAATTCTTCGCAATTGACGCCGCCTTCGGCAATTTCCCGAAGCAGCCCATAAATGGCATCAATGACTTTGCATACTCTTCGATGTCTGCACGAGGCACGAATCTGCATTAAAGTAGATTCACGAGTCGTGCTCAAAAATGCCTCAGCATCGTAAACCAGAGCAAGTTCTTCGACGAGACGTCGCGAAAGACGGGATGCCATGCCGTCATCCAGGACGCGGACGAGCATTTCGAGTGCTGAAAAATTCTGTGACAATGTCGGACCGCACAAAAAACCAACTGACAGCTCACTCTGTGTTGCCCCATCATATTTTTTGATACAAAGACGGGGATTGACCTGTATTCCCGATTCGAGAGCAGAACGATAACACTCGGGCATATTGCGAGCCTTCCAAATACTGGCATTGGCCCTTATTGGTTCGAATGCATGCTCCAATGCCTGAATGAATTCAGCACTATCCCCTACCGGTCCTGCAGCTACAATGAGTATGTTCGAAGCTGCATAGTGTGCTTCATAAAAAGCCATGACTTCGGCACGCGAAATATTGGCGAGGTCATCCGGGTCACCAGCAATAGGCTTGCCGGCATCTCCATAGAACAACGATACAATCCAGTCATCGACGTTGATGAGTGTTTTGTCGGCATCGTAATCGCCGATAATCTCTTCGCGGATAATATCGCGTTCAGCTGCAATCCCTTGCAGTTTAGGGGTACTCAGCACATCTCCGAGCAGATAGACAACAGGAATGAGCGATTGTGCCGGCATAGAGACATCAAAGCTCGTTACTTCTCGTGCGGTATAGGCATTAAAATCAGCACCAAGATTTTCAAATGCTTCTGAAAGTTCGCGCAAACTTGGATATTGTTTTGAACCGCGAAAAATCAGGTGTTCGAGCATATGTGCTGTTCCCGGAAGCCGTTCATTGCGGCATCCGGAGGCAACATTGACGAGCATACAGATGCGGTGAAGCTCCGGACGCTGACATATCAGGACGCGCATCCCATTGGAAAGACTGTGGTTTTCAATATTCAAAGCTTTGGGAAGCTCGGGCATTTTTGACATGAATCATCCTTGGGAAATTTGCTCTAAAAGAACTATGGCGTTACAACCATACCATAAGCATGACGCAATATGCGCCGTTTATTACTTTACATCGTGAGCCAAAATTATGCATCGCATCAGTAACCTCGGAATTTTTTTGCTCATCTCATTTTTTTGTTTTGTGTGCTGCTCGGTCGGCGTTATGGCCGGATTCCAAAACCTTGCTATTGCACTGGGGATGCTGCTTGTTTTTATAATGACATGCGGTTTTTATTATGCCACCCTGCATTTGCAAAAAGTCCACTGATTTAGATGAGCAATGAGCAATGAGCAATTGGAATGCAAAACTCATGTATGCTTCTAAAGCTAAAAAACTTCATTCTTTAGGA
>DGWW01000283.1 GCA_002395385.1 Myxococcales bacterium UBA4248 | reverse complement strand
TGAATTAAAGAGATTTCAAGTATTCTGGGGCAACAGGATCATACGCCAGGGCTGAACAGTAACAATCATCCCCATATTCTCACCATTACTTTTGATATTTTGCAATACATTGGATAAACTAAGAACCTCCCCCACTGCGGATAATACAGAATCGGGCAGTGGCATATATCCGATATCCGTCCTCAAGCAGACGTAATCCATACAACAGCTGGACAGACTTCCTCTAAGGAGAACGATGATGCATAAGTTCCTGCGAATGACATGTCTTGCCGGATTGATTTTGACCCCATTCCTGGCCATGGCTGCCCCCAGTGCTTACAACGATTCCGAATGGGAAGTTTTTTTTAACGACAGCAAAACAACCACCATCCCCAAAGGCGAACCCAATACGGCAGGTGCTGTCCGCGCCTGGTTCGAAGATGTATTCCCTTATACATCCGGCAGATACTTCCAAATCGATTCCCCACTGAACATGTCGGAGTCCAGAGATATTGCCATCTCCAATTATGCCAAAGAATATGGCATGCTCTATACCAGTAAAACCGCAAAGACTTTTTTAGAAGCGACGGTCAAAAAAATGCGTGAACTGGTTCAAGATGAATCTGTCGTAATCCCGGTTTTTGCACTCTACCCCAAACTGGCCATTCCCATGTTCGAAGAGGATGAGAATATCTTCGGCATTTCGTTTGGGGTCTATCAGCATACCGATGACGGACCGGTCTCATTTCCGGATACTTATCTCACCATGAGCGGTGTACTGGACAGCGATGCCAGAGAAACACCGATGAATGATATCAACGAAATGGGATACCAATATGCGCTGTTTTCAAACGCAATTCCAGATAAACAGCAAAGAGTCGTCGTTCAAAATCCCATCATCCCCGGAAAAGCCCTGCAGACACAGAGATGGCACACGATGAGACAAACTGTGCTGCGGCAAATCGAAAGGGAATGGGAGCAAATTGTCAGTCAGGCAGAAGAATTGTCAATAGAAAACGCACGCATGATTGGCAAGGTCAATCCCAAAATACCCAACACCTCGCAAATCGTCGAAAAATTCAAACAAAATAATGATCGGCGTATGACAAAATCCATGCGCAACCAGATGCGCGACGACCGATCATCTCACAACGATTTCAACAAATATATCGACGTCGGTCTCAAATACACATGGTATATGTTGGAAGCTGCCCTGACACAGACAGCCGCCGAAATCGTCGAAATTCACATGCCCTATTCTTTCCAAAATGATTTGATGAAAGAAGCCAAAAAACACAGTTCAGATGAAATCATAAACAAGTTCGACGCTCTCGTGGTGGACGACTACTATGAATATGGCGGTATTCATATCATTCTCGCCTGCTCTGTCCACGACAGATTTCTCGGTTGCCCCATCGGAGGATCGAAATCCCTGGAAGCCATGGTCACGGAGAAGAGTGATCTGCTGATTCAATCCATCAACAACGCACGCACGATTGATGAGAAAATTAAAGCCATTCGACTGGTCACAAACGCCAATCCGGTTTACGTTCATGAAACGATCAATACCGATGCCCTTAAACAACAAATTGAATATTCTCTGACTGGCAACAAAAAAGAAGAAGGATTGTATTACCTCTCTTTGTTTGAAGACATTCCGGTCAAAAAAGGAGAAAATCTATTTATCCGAGGCGTCGAAGTCCCCGAAGATATTCTGAGCAAACAGGAAGAAAGACGCAAATCCAGTATAAAAGAGGGGCGTCCCAAAGATACCCAGATCGATTTGCCATTTTAATTCTTTTGTGTCGCAGCGTCACCCAATTCTCTTTTAGGAGTCGTCCTATGAAATGCATAAAAATCATTTTCGCATCCTTATTGGTCATCACATTTGTCGGATGTTCTTCAGACGATTCCAGCAAATCGAAATCTAATCATTCTCAACAAACACCAGGGGATCAGGTACTCCCCGATGACGGCACAAAACCCGATGACGGCACTAAACCCGATGACGGAACAAAACCCGATGACGGAACGAAACCAGACGACGGAACAAAACCTGATGACGGCACTAAACCCGACGATGGCACCAAACCAGATGACGGAACGAAACCCGACGATGGAACAAAACCCGACGATGGAACAAAACCCGATGACGGAACAAAACCCGATGACGGAACAAAACCCGACGACGGAACAAAACCCGACGATGGAACAAAACCCGACGACAAAACAGATCCCAACGCCACAGATGCAGATACAGTCACGCAGGAATCCTGCAACAGCGCATGGCAGGAATCCTGCGATGGTCAGATTGCGCATTTTTGCAATGAAGATGGTTTTGTAACCCTTCGGGACTGTGCAAAATTGGCAAGTTCGACGAAACAAAAGCTAACCTGCCAGGTGGCCAAAGACAATTTTGCAGACTGCGTTTTACCGTGTGAAGAAGATGCTCCGCTGACGTGTAACGGAAAATATGTCCAGCAAAATCTATGTCTTGAAGTCCAGTCTGGTGGCAAATATCTCTATGGTTTTACAGATAATCCATGTCCTGTAGCCTGTGACAACGGCAAATGCGTCACAGAGGCTGCACCGGTAGCAGGAACCTCTTGTACAGAGTCGTTTGAACCGGTTTGTTTTGACGGCAAGGCATATACCTGTGCATCTGGCGAAATCGCCGAAAAGGTCTGTGGTGAAGACGAAGTTTGTGCCATTCCTTATGAAAAAAGCACTGCAGAATGCACAACCAAATGCAAGTCTTCCGAAGTCGGACAGGTCAAAGGCACCTGCGACACAGTCAATGGCAAACCCGTTGCAACCTCTTCCGTCTGTCGGGCCGGATCAACCCAAATGGCCAACTATTTCTGGTTTACGAATACAGAGGCATGCGACAAGTCCTGTAAAGATGGCGTTTGCGATAATAAACTTCCAACCGTGGGAAATAGCTGCACCATGGACGAACCCGATGTTTGCGTCAACAATGCGCTTTACTACTGCCATGTCGAAAACCACACATGGTCTGCGATGGTATGCGGGGATGGAGAAAATCAGGGCTACCCGGTTTGCCGCAACTTAACCGAGACATGGGCAGACTGTGTCTTTGAATGCGAAGAGGGGGCCGAAGACCTCAATGCCGTATGCACTCCCCGTAAAGGTGTGAATTATGCCGAAACCACATCCTGTAAAAAAGGATTGGATGGGAAGTATTATTACTTTACCGAGAGCATTGCCTGTGAAGGCACCTGCAAATCCGGAAAATGCCTGTAATGCAGCGTCCTGCATTCTTCAAAACCTCAACGAAATATCGAGTTACTGCTCAGCCGAAGGGCTGAGCTTTTTTCCCAAGTCACTACAATACCAGGGCATCAGGCCTCAGGCATGAGTTTGTCAAACACATTGTCTAATCTGTATTCAGAAATCACACCATTTCCCTAGAGAATACTTACTATTGTCTACTTCCTGATGCCTGATGCCTGGATTGACCTGGCTTCAGGTCTTTGCATAAATCAATGGGGTTGCGTGGTAACAATATCGACATAAAACGAAAAAACTACTTTGACAAAGCAGAATCCTCACTTCATACTATAGTGTAAGTGTAACAAGCTCAGTATCCATGCGATACCGGGCCAAAATAGTGGAGGCCTGCCATGGCAAAAGCAACAGTAACAGCGTCGAACGGCTTAAACGTTCGTAAAGGACCCGGGACAAGTTATTCAAAATTGGGCGCATTGGCATACAAGACCACAGTCAATGTGCTTGGTACAACGAATGGTTGGCACAAAATCAACTACTCAGGGCAGACAGGCTATATTTGTAGCCAATACACGTCCTATTCCGGTGGGCAGACTTCTTCCGGAGGTTCTTCATCCGGCGGTGGCACCACCAGTTCGAGCGGCGGGTCGCAGTATACGGTCACTGCCACATCGCTCAATGTCCGCAAAGGTGCCGGCACCAGCTATGGAATTTTAGGCCAGCTCAGCAGCGGCACAACCGTGACGGCACTCGGAGAATCAAGCGGATGGCTCAAAATTTCATTCAAAGGCCAAACCGGCTGGATCTCTAAAAAATATACGAAAGCCGGTGGTTCTTCGTCTGGCGGCTCGGGAAGTTCAGGCAGCTCCGGCAGTTCCAGTTCTGCTAAAGCCAAGACCGGTAAGGTTACCACAGCTGCACTCAATGTCCGCAAAGGTGCCGGCACTTCCTACGGAATCATCGGAACGCTGAATAACGGTGATTCATTCTCCTACACCCAGGAATCAAGCGGTTGGCTAAAGATCTCCTATAAAAATGGTACTGGATGGATTTCCAAAAAGTACACAACTGTGGGAGGCGGTTCCTCAAGCGGATCTGGCTCAAGCTCCGGTGGATCTGGTGGTTCTGCTTCTGCAAAAATGAAAGATGCTGGCCAAAAAGCTGCGAACAAAGCAAACGCACTCTACTCACAATACCGTTCCGAAGGCTGGACTTACAGCCAGGCATACCGCTCATCCAAAGGACACTATGACTGCTCTTCATTCTGCCATCGCTGCTGGGCTGCAGCCGGCGTCAACTTCGGATGGGGAAGCTCCGAAGGCGAAGCTCTCAAATGTTACCATGCAGGCGGCACTGTGAGCAGCGTTAATAATGTCATCCCCGGTGACCTTTTGTTCTACCACACCAACTGGAACAGCGGCACGCGCTGGAAGGGCATTAACCATGTTGCCATTGCCGTCAGCGGCTCACAGCGAGTCGATGCCGGCGGAACTCCTGTCAAAAAAACCGGTCTCGGAAGCCCCGTCTATATCGGTCGACCGGGGTATCTGCTATAATTACTGTGGCTGTAAAGCCCATCATCCAGGCGGCGCAGTTTTTGCGCCGTTTTTTTTTGTAAAATGCTCTCGAAGGGTGATTGAAGTGACTTCGCAAGACCACAAAAATACCGCAGTCCCATCCCAACAGACCATCCCAGAGGAAGATACTTACCTCTGGGATGAGAATGGCGACAAAATTGAAGATTCCGACGCGGAAACGGCCGAAATAGCACACTCCGATTCCGCATCGTCACTCGCAGATGACGGGAAATCTTCCGATTCTGACACCAAAGAGGAAGACAAAAAACTGCGCGCCGAAAGCTTTAAACTCGCTTCGGAATTCGGAAACATGGGACTGTTCCTGCTCTTCGCTTTGATCTTTTCCTATGCGATAGGAAACTTCTGCGATAAAATATTTGGAACAAAGCCCATCTTTACTGTGTTCTGGATTTGCTGTGGGGTCGCTGCCACCGTTTTAGAAACCATCAAAAATATCAAAAAAGCCAGTAAACTCGATCAAACGACAGGGACAAAGCAATGAGAGAATTTTGGAATAAAATCCCCAAAACATTTCAGGTATGCGTCATTGTCTCACTCATCCTCGTATTCGCTGTATTTGGTGTGGTTTCGTGGATCTTCGATTCCACTTTTGCGTTACAAACTGCAATTATTAGTATTTTTTCATTCGCACTTTTGTGCGTGTATGTGGTATGGGCATCTAGACTCAGCATGCATGTAAAAATGCAAGCTGAACAAAATGGTGATATGAAAGAGCTTGCCTCGAATGCGGCGCTCAAAATTCAGGTCGGGTCACTCGTTAAAACCTTGATTCTGGCCGCTTTTCTGGTCATCTCCATCATCGTTTTCAAATTTACGCCTGTCGCCGCTCTCATCGGTGTCAGCGTCATGTATATCCCGCTTTATACGGTTCCTTTATTCGTCAAACCCGCTTTAGACAATGAAGATTCTGAGGCGGATTTGCAAAAAAAGACAAAGGTTGAATAACCATGATTCAAGTTGCTCTGGCTGAGGCCGAAGGCATCAGTACTTGGATAGATTTCTTCTTTCCGAAAATTCATGACTTGTGGCAGCAATTCGGCTCATTAGGCTTTACATGGCTCAATGGAACCCACGTTTCCTTTATCCACGTGGCACTCACCCTGCTCTCGATGGCCGTCGTGGCCATCCTGATTATTGCCAGCTACAAAAAATTCAAACCACTCCCCGACGAAAAGCTCACGCCGCGAACCATCTTTGAGCTCGTCATCGATCTCGTTCACGGTCTGTTGCTCGGTCAGATTCATGACCCCAAAAAAGCTCGCAAATACCTGCCTCTCGTATTTGCACTCGCCATCTTCATTTTCTTTAACAACGTGTTTGCACTCATTCCCGGCCTTGCACCTGCAACCGATAATCTCAATACCAACGTCGGTATGGCACTGATCGTCTTCTTCGTTTCGACCATTGCCGGTATCCGTGAAAAAGGTCTCTTACACGTCCTCAAGGAAATGTGGGGGCCAATCCCCGTTTTGGGACCACTCATGTTCCCCATCGAACTCATCAGCCAGTTGGTACGCCCTGTAACACTCTCGATCCGACTCATGGGCAACATGTACGGCGACCATGCCGTCGTGGCCGTCCTCATGTCACTCTGCGCACCCATGATTCCCGCTGTCATGATGTGCCTCGGCGCACTCGTCGTCGTCATCCAGACCGCCGTATTCTGTATTCTCACAGTCGTCTATATTTCCATGGCGATTTCGGAATAATTCTCATTGTAAACCGGCCGATGAACGGCCATCCTATTGGAGATAGAAAATGTCCTTAACCAAAAAAATTGCTCTTTTCGCTTCCAGCGCCGCAGTTCTCTTTTTCGTCTTTGCACCAATGGCCTTCGCACAAGACGGTGGTGCTGCACCCGTTGATCCCATGCGCTTCGTCGCTGCCGGTATCGCCATCGGCTTCGCGGCACTCGGTTGCGGTATCGGCCAGGGCCGCGCAGCCGCCGGCGCGCTCGAAGGTATCTCCCGCAATCCTTCCGCCTACAGCAAGATCTTCACCCCGATGATCATCGCACTCGCCCTCATCGAATCGCTCTCCATCTACGCTCTGCTCGTTTCACTCCTCGCCATCTTCGCATAAGCAGAGATTTCGTCCGAGAATGGAATAAAATGTCTCAGCCTCCGTTTTAGAACGGGGGCTTTTTTTTGCCTCATTCAAGGGGATTTATATAGTAGGAAGCCAATTTAAGGAGATTAAGACGGATCTCTTAAAATTTGCGTGTTTGAAAAAATTTGCGTGTTTAAAAAAACTATAAGGAGAAGGTATGGCGCTTTTAAACAAACTCACGAAAAACATCGTACTTGCACTGACAACTCTGCTGTTTGCATTCGGCCTCAATATGGCCACGTCACAGGAAGCAAACGCCGGCGAATTTGAAATCAATGGTGGTTTCGGCTTTGCCGGCATGTACCACAAGAACAGCGTCGATTACAACGGCTTTACATTTACAATTGGCGCACACTATCGCTTTTTGGACTGGCTCGGACTCGGTGTCGAGCAGGATCTTGGCGCACTCTTTAACGACGATGACAGCGACTATAACGGCTTTTATGGTGCCACCATCTTTGGCGCCAAATTCATTTACAGCCTTGGCGCGGCCGAAATCTTCGGCAGACTCGGCATCGGTGCCGTTTATGTCAACATGGAATATGACAAGCACCACATACACACGGAATGGGATAACGCATGGTTCGGACTCCGCCTGGGTGTCGGCGGTACCTATTACATTGCAGGCCCGCTTGGCATTGGCCTCAATTTCGACTACACCCCCAGCTTTGACGACGATGTGGTGACGCACTTCCTCAGATTGCAGTTGCATCTCGTCTATAAATTCTAGTACCGCGCCTTGTGGCCTTGACGGCCACTACGGCACGCTTCAAGGCCGCTATTCGCAAGCGAATACGCGGCCTTTTCTTTTTTTTGAGAGCACATACTCAAAAAAAATGCGCGGCGTATGCAGGGCCATTAGCCCGCATAGCCGCGCACCCAGTGCGTATTGCGCCAACAGCGCAATAGCACGGGATTATAAATGCATAATGATGAATGCATAATGATGAATGCATAATGATGAATGCATAATGATGAATGCATAATGATGAATGCATAATGAAATTGCGAATTACGCATTCCGAATTACGAATTACGAATTACGCATTCCGAATTCCGAATTCCGAATTCCGAATTCCGAATTCCGAATTCCGAATTCCGAATTAAACGTGAGCATCGTTAGATGCGAACAAATCCGTTTGTTAAAACAACAAGGCTGGCGGCTGAGTAGTCACATTAAATAAGTCACAGAGAACAATCGCATTTGACATCATGAAAATACTCTTTCTCTGTCACGGCAATATTTGTCGCAGCCCCATGGCTGAATTCATCATGAAAGACCTGGTCAAAAAGGCCGGTCGTGAGGCGGATTTTACCATCGATTCGGC
>DGWW01000250.1 GCA_002395385.1 Myxococcales bacterium UBA4248 | reverse complement strand
ATTTGGGAACACATGCACATGCATTGGCTTCGCAAATGTAGCCATCCTGGCATTCGCCGCATGAACCGCCGCAACCATCATCCCCGCATTGTTTGCCATCGCATGCAGGTTTGCAAACGCATTGGTTATTTTCACAAACATCCTGTGCGCCTGTACATTCACCACAGGATCCGCCGCATCCATCATCCCCACAAGCTTTGTTGGTGCAGTCGGGCTTGCAAATGCATTGGCTATTTTCGCAGACATCCTGGCCCGAGCAAACCCCACAGGATCCACCGCATCCGTCTTCCCCGCATTGCTTGCCGTCACATGCGGGTTTGCAGACACACTGGTTATTTTCGCAGACATTCTGCCCCGAGCAAGACCCGCAGGATCCGCCGCATCCGTCATCCCCGCACTGTTTGCCGTTGCATGCAGGTTTGCAGACACACTGACTATTCTCACAGACACTCTGGCCAGAGCATGATCCACAGGAACCACCACAGCCATCGTCGCCGCAGCTTTTTCCCGAGCAATTGGGATTACAACACGTATAGGCTGGCAGCCCCAGATAACTTCCCTGACTCACCCAATAAGAGACGGATCCGCCGCATCCAGAGGTCGCAGCATAAGGATCATCCGTCGAACCCGAGGGATAAACGCCAAAATGCAAATGTGGACCCGTACTGCACCCGGAACTGCCGACGCGCCCAAGTTCCTGCCCGCATTTGACACTCTGACCATTCGAAACTTTGACCGATCCCTTCTTCATGTGGCAATAGATCGTCTGCTTGCCGTCGGCATGCTTGAGCTTGACGTAGTTGCCGCATGAAGTCGATGTGCCGCAATAGGATGAGTACGTCGATGTGGTATTTCTGTCGTAGGCACCATCCGAAACGGCGACGACTGTACCATCGGCTGCCGCAACCGCAGGACGGCTGCCATTGGCATCCATTCCTGCAAAACTGCCAATACCATAGTCTGTACCGGTGTGTTGATCGTAAGTCTCGGTCTTGCAGTTCCAATCCCGGATTGCACCCGAATTGCGGTTCAAATCGTAGTATGCAGTAACGTAACAGCCCCCCGATTTGTCACATTCAATCAGAGGGAAACTATAGTTTTGAGCAAAAACTAAACCCGAAAATAAGAGGGAACCGGAGAATGCCAATAATCCAATAGATAGATTAATCCATGTTCTCATCATCACCTCCTACTATCTGTCCCGAGAAAATATCTAAAGAAATCCGTCCGTTTCCTGTTTCATAATCTATCGTCTGATTGTCTATAAACTTGAGGCTTTCGAGCATTTGCGGTACCGGAATATATTTGGGGGAAAGTACATCCGGTCCGGGTTTTAGGCCTTGGTTTGTAATTTGTAAAACCTGAGGATCCGGATTATTCAAATCCAGACGGTACCAGGATAAGACGCCATCGAAAGCTGCCACAAAAAGCAATTGCGTTCCATCCGGTGTGAATACAGGCCAAAAGATTTCGCCGTTTCCCGAGGCAATGACGTTTTCCGAGGGGGCAGCAGAGCCGATATTTAAAGACAATAGTTTTGAGGTCTCATCTGAACTTTGATGCCGCACGTAAACAATCTTGTCTTCATCCGGAGACAGTGCAAAATCACTTTCGACATTTTGCGCAATGATCGAAGTGGCTTGCTCTGAAGTTCGACGCATCAGATTGCCATGCGAAAAATAGATGATATCCCTATCGGATGTAAATTTGGCTGATGTCACATCGGATTCGATATGAATGGGGTGCATTCCTTTATCGATGGTGTAAAGATCCGAACGAAGAAAATCCGGACTCGAATCCATGGGTTCTGGGTCGGAGATACCAACTAGATAAAACCCATCTTGAACATCAAAAATGTGCGTCTGCTTGCCAGGGAAAAGACCTTCGATATTAACTTGTGCAGCCTGAGGACTGGAGGTCTTGTAAAAGAACAATCCACACGCCAGTGCCATACAAACGATGAGTATAATAGCAGCGATAAAACATTTCTTCATTCTGACCTCCTCTGTGACTAAAACAAACAAGATATCCACATGCTTACAACAGAACAAAATACGATACTATTCAGCCGTCTGCTTTGACTTTCATTCAAGGAAGTGTATTCAAACACGTAAAACAAACAAAAAAATTAAGGAATGATTCGAAATGAGGGAGGGGCCCCATTCCGCACTGGTTTGAGATAACGTAAAGCATTCAATTTAAAGATTGCGGGTTCCATGAGCATCATGCCCTTGGCAGGGTTCGGGGCAGAGCCCCGGCTGAGTGGTAACCCAAATACTAATTGATAATGATAAAACATTTGTCTGAACAGCTCGCAGTACCGTCGCATTGCTCATTTCCATTGACGATGCCGTCCCCGCAATAGGCTGCGCGCGTACAATCCGGATTGCATCCATTGTAAGCTCCCGTATTGTTGGCGGTGCCATTGTCGCATTGTTCATAAGCAGACTGGACAACGCCATCCCCACAATAAGGTGCACGATAGGTGCAATTTAACCCGCATCCACCATAGCTTCCGTCATTTTTGCCATCGTCGCAGACTTCACCATTAAATTCATCGACGATGCCATCACCACAGCGCGACTTTGTGCAAGCTTTGGTGCAAGCACCAAGACCGTTGTTTTTACCATTATCGCACTCTTCATTTCCCGAAACGATACCATCTCCGCATCCCACCAGACGGCAGGTTTTAAGACAGGTTTCTCCCGCGGGTGTATCGGTACCATCACATTGTTCATCGCCTTCCTTGATGTTATTGCCGCAAACGCTGTTCGTATATTTGCAGCTCTTATCACAGCTGGCTGTCGAATTATAAGTCGTTCCAAGTTCAGAGCATAACGCAGCATTTGTCTGACATCCCCATCCATTGTCACATTGCTCACCAGCTTCGACAATGCCGTTGCCACAGTATGACTGTTTCTTACAATTTGTCGTACATCCCTTAAAGTTGGCTGCTTCGGCATTGGTACCTTCGTCACATTCTTCGAGTGCAGAGACTACGTTATCTCCGCATATCGACTGGCATGTCGATTTCCCCGAATTGATAAAGCCGGTCAGCGTGAGTTTAAAGTTGGAACCTGTATATTCCCGTTCTGCCTGGAAAACATGCATATCATATACGCCTCCGCTATAAACCTCGAAATTGGGGTCACATAATTGACCATTGGAGCAATTTTGTGCCACGAGTGAATTTTCGCCTACCAGCTTGGAATGCATGCCGCCGAGATCGACGAACAGTTTATTATTAATAAAGACCCAAACGTCATCATCTCCAGTAAAGTTCAATGTAGACTTATCTCCGGAACTGTCTGGTTTATATTGAAAATAGGTGTGAACTTCGGTCGTAAAGTCGCCCGCCAAAGAATAGTAATTGCCATTGAGGCTGATGGATCGCGTATCATTGTATCCCGCGCCATCCAATGGCGAAAAATAGCCCGTGGTAAAGGGTTGACCGCCTGCACCTTTGGCACCCGAAGGCGGGTTGTCCGAATCGAATACATATTTCCCCGTCCCGCTCGGATCTTTCGTTAAGAGCAATGTATAGGGAATTTCCTGATTGATATCGGAATCTGTCCTAAACCACGTGTTAAACGATGGGCCGCATAATACATGGCTTCTGACTTTATCTTTGTTGATGCGGACTTTATAGGTTCCGCTCCCATTCGGCCAGGCTGCCGCTTTGGCTTCACATTCACTGGCACTCAAAGGGCCACAACAACTCGCATCCAGCCCCTTTGAAGTAAAGACCGGTTTGCCATCGGCACCGAGCGCATTTTCGACCATGCCGAGACAGAGATTTCGTCCAAATCCCTGAAAATCGGGATGTCCCTTGCCCTCTTTTAAGTATTTTTCACCAGCAGAATAACCACTTTGGGAGAAAAGCCACGACGGCATGCCCTCCGAATCTTTTTCAATTTTTCGGGAACCGCAAGCATTGTCCTGGGAGCTAAGCTTGCTGATCCAGGATGAGCTCTGATAGCCGCTGCTGCTGCCCGAACCGGATGTATCGCGACCTCTGAAATCCCGGTACGTTACGGGCAGTGAAATCGAATCGGGATAGGGATTATGTTCAAAATCCGTACAGGTAAAGCCGTATTCTATCTTACAGTCAGACGAACAGCCGTCTCCGGAATTGACATTGCCATCGTCGCATTCTTCTTTGACATCCGCTCCGAGCATCCACATGGTGATGCCATCGCCGCATACGGGGCGGCAGATTTCCTCTTTGCCATTGTCATAACACTCGAAAGCAGATTCTATCTGGCAAGTCGGACTACATCCATCGCCGCCTTTCAGATTGCCATCATCACAATCTTCGCCCGGTTCTTTATTGCCATTGCCGCACGTGCCCGATTTGGATGTATTCTTGCAGTTTTTACAGTTCGAACCGCCATCACACTGTTCGCCCTTGCCGACCTT
The DNA here is from genome assembly GCA_002395385.1 of Myxococcales bacterium UBA4248. Taxonomy (GTDB): domain Bacteria; phylum Myxococcota_A; class Bradymonadia; order UBA4248; family UBA4248; genus UBA4248. The sequence continues at coordinate 6,213 of DGWW01000250.1, read as the reverse complement.
GCCATCACCGCAAGACCCACTGGTACAAGTCGATTTGCCCCCAAGGGGATTGCTCGAACAAGTTGCACTTTGCTCGATGCGGCACCGTTTGGAACAGCCATCGCCATCGCTCGCATTGCCATCATCGCATTCCTCACCAAGTGCACGAATGCCGTCACCGCAGGCTGCCGCAACACATGCTTTGCCCGGTGTCGGACAGACATACCCTGGTTCCAGCAGCCCTGTGGATGAACAACCATCGCCATCGGATGTGTTGCCGTCATCGCATTGTTCATAACCGTCACTATCAATTTTGCCGTTGCCGTATTCTATCCTGGCACATTCGGATTTCTGGCTGGTACAATCGGTCGTACAGCGTTTGGGACTATTGATACACTTATACCCCGATGCCGCTTTGCAATTGGCACATCCCGCATGGGTCGGGTCATCGCATTCCTCATCGGAGTCGATAATGCCGTTATTACAGGCTGGTACATAGGGTTTGGTCGGATCTTCCCCACCCGGTGTATCAGACAGTTTGATGCATTTCCCATTGATTGCACTGCAGACATAGCCATTTTTGGCCTTACAGTCATCCGTACATCCACCCGCAGCATTTTCATCTTTGGGATCGCACGTTTCCATGCCTTCCTCAAAAAGACCGTCACCACAGTACGGAGCCAACTGACAATCTAAAGTACATCCCTCTTTCCCATATTTTTGTGATCCGTTGGAAGGCCCAAGATCGCATGCCTCACCATGATCTGACTGAATTTTGCCATCCCCGCAATAGGAAGCTCTCTGACAATAAATATTGCATCCAACCTGGCCATCGGCACCCAAGCCATAATCGACGGGCGGATTCATGAAATCATCGTATTCACAGGCTTCATTTCCTTCGAGAATGCCATTTCCACATGAGTGCAGCGCACATCCGAAATCGTCACACGAATAGCCTTCTTCTACCTTACAATCGGTCGTGCAGCCATCGCCATCTGCAGGTTCACCAAAAATATAATCATAGTCGCATTCTTCGCCGGCATTGCGAATACCATCGCCGCAAATGGCTGGCTCACCTGTACATAGTTTGCCGGGTATCGGACAAACATAGCCGCTTTCTATTTCATTACAGCCTCGTGAACAACCATCCCCATTGTCGTTATTGCCATCGTCACAGACTTCATCTTCATCCAGTTCTCCATTGCCGCATAATTCGGAAACGACCGTTTCATCTATCGTGCAGGCACCGCCGGTTGGTGGACATCTATAACCCGACTCGACTTTCTTACAATTTGCCGAACAACCATCCCCGCTTTGATGATTGCCATCATCACAGGACTCGCCAGAATCCAGAACGCCATTGCCGCAATTCTCATCGAGTTTTTCGCAAGAGGTGTTGGCCTTTTCACATACGTATCCGTCTTCGACCGTCATACAATCCGACGAACAACCGTCTCCATCCTCGGTGTTGCCATCATCACAGGCTTCGACAAGCCCCTGAATGCCATCACCGCAAACGCCCCCGACATCAATGACATCGGCTTCACAACCATAAATACCCAGGATACCCAATAAAGATAATATTGATAATATTTGGGGAGTTTTCATTTTAAACCTCAGAGAAATTTATTTCTATTGATCGTCGATAACAGGGTCACTTTGAGGGAAAAAGCAAACCTACAATAATATTTTAATATACCAGATATTCTCGGGCAAAGCGAATGATTCGGTTTATTTATATATATTGTTCGTAACCATTCAGCCCTGGGGTACACTCCTGGTTCCCCAAATACTTGAAATCTCTTTAATTCATAATGCTGAATGCATGATGCTGAATGATTTTGCAAAACCAAAGGCATTATCCAAATTCTCTGAACATGACATTTCTTTATGCATTCATCATTATGCATTATGCATTAACGAAAAGTATGAGCTTTTGAAAATAACAAGCATAGGGGCTGAACAATTACTATTGTTCGCCTATTTGCCCTGTGGGCAAATACGGCTGCACATGCATGCCGCTATCCCTTCGGGATACGCGGCATGATATTTATGTTGGAAAAACAAAAAAAAGGCGCCGCGTATTGTCCGAAGGTCAATAGCGGCGCCCGCAGTGCGTACCGGCAAAAGCCGGTAGCACGCGAACATTAATTAATCTCTTTTGTACAATTGTCTGTACAGCCGCTCATCGTAGCAGGATCTTTGGGATCACAGGCTTCGCCATCTGTCGTTTTGCCGTCACCGCAATATCGATCCTTTTTACAAGCAGGCGTACATCCATTATAGCCTCCGAGATTGCTGGCTGTTCCATTGTCGCATTCTTCACCTTCAGCTGTCTGAAGAACGCCATCACCACAATATGGTGCCCGATAAGCGCAGTTAATGCCGCAATGACCATAAGCACCCGTATTGTTGCCATCACCGTCATCACAGATTTCTCCATTGAATTCATCGATGACACCGTCGCCACAGCGAGACTGGGTGCATTCTTTTGTACAGGCCCCAAAGCCATTATTTTTACCATTATCACATTCTTCACCAGAAGAGACAATACCGTCACCGCAGGTCGCCAAACGGCAGGTTTTCAAACAAATTTTACCAGCGGGTGTGTCAGTGCCATCACATTCCTCATCGCCTTCACGTTTGTTGTTTCCGCAGTTACTGCCAGTGTATTTGCAATTATTATCACAATTTGCACTTGCATTGTATGAAGTTCCCAACTGCGAACACAGAGAGGCATTCGACTGACATCCCCAGCCATTGTCGCATTGTTCGCCTTCTTCGACGATGCCATTGCCACAATAAGACTGTTTTTTGCAAGATGTCGTGCATCCTTTAAAGTTAGCTGTCGTGTTGTTGGTTCCTTCGTCACATTCTTCTTTTGAAGAAACGATTCCGTCACCACATTTGTCTGCACACGTGGATTTGCCAGAATTGATAAATCCTGTCAGCGTAAGTTTAAAGTTTGAACCACTGTATTCGCGTTCAGCATTGAAAATGCGCATTTCATAAACGCCACCTTCATACACTTCATAATTCTTATCACATTTTTTGCCGCCATTGCATGAAGCCGCAACAAGAGAATTTTCGCCGGCCAAACGTCCGTGCATACCACCGATATCGACAAAAAGCTTATCATTGATAAAGACCCAAACATCGTCATCACCGGTAAAGTTTAAGGTTGATTTGTCGCCGACGCTTGATGGCTTATACTGGAAATAAGTCGAAACCTCTGTGGTGAAACCACCATTGACTTGATAAGCAGGACTTGGGACATTCCCGAAAGTTTCTGAATAAGTGCCGAGAGTTATCCCTTGATCGGTAAAATACTGTTTATAGTAAGAACTGTCAGATTTACAGTCTATTTTTTTGTCTGAGGAGTTGTAGCAATAGATGCCATATTTTTCGTAAGGTATTGAACCATGATCTTTAAATCCCTGATTATACAGAGGATTGAAATATCCCGGGGTTTTATAATAAGTTGTTCCCAAAGGAGGTTTCTGTGAATCAAAGACATACACGCCTTTCGTTGCATCTGTTCTGGTCAAAGGAAGTGTACCAGATACAGCCAAGTTAATACGAGAATCTGTCCTGAACCATGTGTCAAATGAAGGTCCGCAGAGAATGTGATTGTTCATATTCTTATTTGCAGACTGCTTATACTCAGTACATTCTTTATTGAGGTTTCCAGAAAAGACAGGTTTTCGGTCCCAACTCAATTCGTCATTGACCAATCCTTTGCAAAGATGTCCTGCGAAGTTTTGAAAATCTGGATGGCCATATCCTGCTTTTGCAGGAGAACGGTTAGAACCGCTATTGGTTTTATCGGGTGTGCGACCGCAGTTAGAATCTTTTGATTTCCAGTCGTTGATAATGTCTGATGTCAGATAACCATTACCAGTTCCAGAAGTATTCACTCGACGAAAATCTCTGAAAGTTACAGGGAGATCTATGTTTGCGGGATAAGGATTTGCTTCGAAGTCAGTACACAAAAAACCTTTTTCAATTCTGCAGTCTGCGGAACAACCATCGCCAGAGATGTTGTTACCATCATCGCATTCTTCAGCCGCATTGCCATTGAGCATCCACATGGTGATTCCGTCACCGCAAACAGCAGTACATACATTTGCCTTGCCATTGTTAAAACATTCAAAGGCTGCTTCGACTTTACAGGAAGGACTGCACCCGTCACCACCAATTTGATTACCATCGTCGCACTCTTCACCATTTGCTGTATCAATGTTTCCATCACCGCATTTACTGAGATTTCGGGTAATCAATTTACAGTTTGGGTAGCATTTTGAGTCTGTGCCATTGGCGGTTGAACTGCCATTATCGCATAGTTCTCCTTTACCAATTTTGCCGTCGCCACAAGATCCTGCATTGCAACTTGACTTTGAGCCAATGTTATTTGTTGAACAAATGGCACCTTGCTCTATTCTGCATCGTTTGGAGCAGCCATCTCCGTCTTTTGTATTGCCGTCATCGCATTCCTCACCGTAAGCCCGAATACCGTCTCCGCATGCAGCAGCAACACATTCCTCACCTTCTTTTGGACATACATAGCCCGCTTCCAACAATCCTTTGGATGAGCAGCCGTCTCCGTCTTTTGTATTACCATCGTCACATTGTTCATATCCATCTGGATCAATTTTACCGTTGCCATAGTTGATTTTTACACATTCCACACCCGTACTGGTGCAGTCGGTTGTGCATTTTTTGGGACTATTGACGCATTTATACCCCGTGCTGGCTTTGCAATCACTTGAGCATCCGTTGACACCGGCTTTGTCACATTCCTCATTAACATCCAGCAAACCATTATTACAGGCTGCTACATAAGGTGGTGGATCGTCAGGTCCCGAAGGGCCATCATTCAGCTTAACGCAATAACCATTGACAGCGCTGCATGCATATCCATCTTTATGTTTACAGTCTGTATTGCAGCCTTCTTTTGCGTTGGGATCATTGTAATCGCATTCTTCATAACCTTCAGTAAATTTTCCATCACCACAGTATGGTAGTTTTTGACAATCTTTACTACATCCATCTCCATAAACATCGATGCCATTGTTTTCCTTCGCATCGCACGCCTCATGGTCGGCCTGTAGAACGCCATCGCCGCAGTAGGGGGCGCGTTTGCATTCGATGGTACATCCCGGATTTCCATCGGAATCGGTACCGTAATCCATCGTCATATCCTCACTGTAATACTCACACGCTTCATCCCCTTCGAGGATGCCATTGCCGCAAGTATAGGGGGTACACGTAAATTCATCGCAGGTGTAGCCCGGTTCAATCGTACAAGCCGTTGTACAGCCATCGCCATTTTGAGGATTGCCGAATTCGAGGTCAAAATCACACTCCTCGCCCGGATCGAGGGTGCCGTCTCCGCAGCCACCCGATAACCTGCATGCGCCGCCTCCAGGCGGACAGAAATAGCCATCTTCGACTTCGAGGCAATTATGGGAACATCCGTCGTTGTCTTCCCGATTGCCGTCATCGCATTGTTCTAGATCATCGACGAGGCCATTGCCACAGGTTTCGAGAATGTCTTCCTTGTCCTTGACACAGGGGGCGCCCGGGGTGGAACATGTGTAGCCAAACTCGACCTGACAATCGGAGTTGCAGCCGTCGCCATTGGCTGTATTGGCATCATCACAAATTTCTTTATCATCCAGAACGCCGTTGCCGCAAAGATTGACGGGTTCCGGCTCCGGACCGGAGCCCGGATCTTTTTTGGTACATGGCAATCCGGTCACACGACATTCATATCCGTCTTCGATGGCTGTACACGTTTCTGAACATCCATCCCCCCCCACAGCATTGCCATCATCGCAAGCTTCAAGATACTCCAGGGTGCCGTTGCCGCATTCACTTTTGACTGCCACGGAATCGTCTGTGCAGCCGTAGGCACTGAAGACACCCAAAAGACAGAGCACTTTGAGCATTTTTGATGTTTTCATAAGTTTTCTCCTTTGAATGAACGGATTATGGGCATTCATCAGGCCCAATTCGGATGTATCGTAATGATTTGGCTATGTTTAAACCACCGTGAATATGTGTTGTTCTTTAGGTTTCGTCTTTTTGTTGCTCAGAACTTTGAGCTTTGAGAAGATTTTAGGCCGAGGGGGGATTGTTCTTATCGACACTCATGAGAGAGCCTGACTTTGAAGATTTGGAGATGATATGACTCAGTTTTAAAGAGGACGTCTGATGCTCACGAATCAGATC
>DGWW01000187.1 GCA_002395385.1 Myxococcales bacterium UBA4248 | reverse complement strand
AGCAATGGGGGGCATTCTCGATTTTATTCCTAAAGAATAGAGGTTTTTAGCTTTAGAACCACACTTTATTTTTGCATTCTAATTGCTCATTGCACATTGCTAATTAAGAACTGCTTTCTCTCTAAGCTTTAGATGTTCACTTGGTGCTTGGACTTTCGATTGCAGATGATGCATTTATTTTTTGATCTTTATCCCGTGTTCATCCCGGTCATCGAGTTTGATCTTATATTTTTTAGCACGTCTTTTAAAGTAACGTGTGTAATGCCAGCGTGCGTCATCGACTGACCAATCGAGGGAATTCTGTTCGATATGACCGATTTTTTTCAGTGCCAGTTGCGCATTGATGCTTACCTGGCGTGGCCCGTCGATCGCATCGAGCAGTGCGGGGATATTGGGTGCATCGATGGCTTTGACTTTATATCCGGCAGCATTGAACCCGGAGATGAGCCAGCTTTGACGCGTTTTGTCGCCATTTTTGGCAATCCAATCCTGAGCTTTGCTCTGGCATTGCTGCAAATCTGTCGCTTTGTGGCAGAAATCGCGGTTGGCAACAGTGCCAAGTGCCATGAGTATTTCCTGTTTTTGGGCTTCCTGTGAGGATGAAGCGAGCAGTTTTGAGAGCGGTGTCACGTAGTCCTCATGCGGGTGTCCTGAAATGTATTTGAGAATTGTGCTGAGGTTCTGTGTTTGGGCTAAAATACTTTCGTTCGCCATTTCCAGGATAAAGGTTTCTCGTGTATTGGCGCTGTCGAAAGAAGCGAGTGACTGGATGATGACTTGCCGCACAGCATCCTCGTTTTCTTTGGCGAGTCTGTCCGAGAGTGCCTTTGGGGCGGTGCTGTCGAGGGATTGTGCAGCCAGTGCGGCAGCGGATCGCACGGTTGCATCTTCATCATTGAGAAATTTAAGAATTTTGCTGCCATGTTCTGCAGCGGCCCCCATGAGGGCGAGTCTTTGCAGTGCGGCAGCTTTGTGTGATGAATCGCTCTTCTTTGAGTTTAATGTTCCCAGGTGTTTTTGAACGCATTTTTCCTGTTTTGGAACGGGATCTTCTTGCCATTCGTGGATGAGCGATTTGTCGATGCATCCTGCGCAGATATCTTCATTTGAGCAATAAATTCGGATGTGAAAGTGATCATTGTGGGCAGCCTGTGCCTGCACGACCTGTTCGAACCGGTTGAGCAAATCTTCGGATGCCCCGCGTCTGACGAGTTCTTTTTGGACGGCATTGCGGATATATTTGGCCAGGAAGATGAACTGCAGATTGATCTTGGGGTGTGTGAGGAGTGTCTCGACGAGCGTCGTATTTTTTTCGAGATCAAACGTCAGCGTTTTGCCTTCTTCTGTTCGGGTCTGCAAATTCCTGTTGATCTTGTACAGATGATTGGGGTGAAAGAACTTGCCCTTTTCGTCGGTATAATAAAAGCCGATGTCTGCATCACGTCCGGAATTGTGGCTGATTGAGTAGGGAATGTCACCGCCTTCGCGTGCGCCCATATTGCCCATGTACATGATGGTGCCAGGGAATTTTTTTTGCATGGTCTGTGCAGTATCCACGAGTACTTTAATGAGGTTTTGGGTACCATAGATGAGTCCGCGTTCGTACTGCACCGGGTGCTGTCGGATGATCAGGCTCGGGGATGGCAGTGGCTGCCCGTTGATCATGTATCCGTCACGCGTGTCTCCAATTGAAAAAGATTTTTTGTCTTCATTGGGTGTCGTGTAAAAAACGCGTTTTAATGGCGGATAGGGTTCGCGCATCTTTTCACCGGCAATGCGCATTTTGAGCATTTCTTCCACTTTTTTGTTGATGTAGGTCGGTCTTTTCTTAATTTGAATTGTGCCATCCGTGGTGCTAAAAACGTCTTGTTTTGGGGCCGAATGTTCCTCGGGATGTGCCGATGTACATGCAGGAAACATAATCAGAATCAGCGAACATGCCGCTCTTAGGAGGATTCGTTTGAGTGGAAGTTGATTAGACATGATGCCTCAAATTATGTATGATTAAAAAGCGCATCCTGCGCAACATAATAATAGTTATACGCAAACCCGTGATTGGGGTAATTTTTTGGTTTTGATTCAGTTCCGGAGGTTTTGTTGTGAAAAAGTGTTTATGGTCTTTACTTGCCTTTTTGCTTTTTCTCCCGGTTTGCAGCCTTAGCCTGCCGTCGCAGGCAGAAGCAGAGCAGGTGCAGTTTGAATTGTTGGGTAAATTAGGCGGAACTTCGAATACATATAAGAAATCCTCCCTGGGTGATCCCATCTTTGATGTTTCTGGCGGTTTGACGTTCTCGACGCTTTTTCGTTTCGATATGGGCGTCGGAATCGGCCTGAACTTTAACTGGACGATGATCGAACAGCGCATGGAGGAAACCAAGCTGACCTACGCTCTTGAAGCCCACGAACGGTACACGACGTTTCAGTTTCCATCGATTGGTATTGCATTTCGTTATGAAATTGCTTCGATCGCCGATTTTGGTCTTTGGTTAAATTACGGCTTCGGATCCGATGAAATTGACTACAAGACGATGAATAGAAATGTAGCGACGGCATTTGGTCTGAACAAAGCCAATCTCGAGTGGGATCTTCAGAGTATTGAAATCGGTATGATGCTTGCCTTTATGTACAAGATTACTTCGATTAATTTTGATGTAGTTTTTGGCATTCAGGGATTCGTGGATATCAGCCGCATGCTCCCGGCCGATTCGAAGCTTAATCAAGCCCAGGACATCAGTGGCCGTCATTTGGATGAAAATACCGTTTATACGGGCGGTTTTCATATCGTGATTGGCGGCAGGTACGATTTATTCTTTGGAAGTTTATAATCGCAATGAGTTTTCTTTTGTGGCGGGGGGCGGTGGCCCCCCGCGCGGCTTTTGGCGCGGCGTATCGAGCGTAGCGAGATAGACGCGCCGGCAGGGCGTATGGCGCGTCAGCGACATAGCCCGCGCCAATACGCCGCTCCCCCCACTGCGGGGTTGGCACCCCGCAACGCCCCGTCCGGGGGTTCCCGTTGTGCCTTTAAAAAAAGTAAGTGTTCAGCCCTTAGAGAATCTGCAGTTTCATTGTGCCTTGGTCTAACGACAATCCCAGGGGCTGAATCGTAACTAAAAAATGAAGGGTATAATCGCCTTCGGATTGGTTTTGGCAAATTCTTCCGGGAATTGTTCCTGATATTTTTTGCGTATGCGGACGGCTCTCGGGGCGAGATTGGCAAAAGTCCAGATAAAGAAAACGAGTCCAGGCCACGACCAGGTCAGGCAGGCAAATCCGAGCCATTCGATACATTCGCCAAAATAATTTGCCGAACAGACGTATCTGTACATGCCTTTGTCGGGGAAATGATAAGAAGTGTCGCCGGGTTTTCGCAATGTACGAATGACATGATCAGAATGTACATTCATGACAAAGCCAATCAAAAACAGGATTGTACCGATGATGAACTGCGGTGATGTCAGCCATCCGGTCGTATAATGATCTGGTTCGGAGACGTAGAAAAGCCACCCTGCCTGCATCAAAGCGTTCATCACATTGAACGTAATGCCCATTGCAATAATGGATAAGGGCATCGTTTTGTTTCCCTTAATTAAGAAGGGAAATATGAATGATCGCTGAAAATAATGAAGCATGAATAGCGAGAACATTGCAATGATGGCGATATTGGAAGTTCTGTCAGAAAGTGCAAAGAATATTGCCATCAATATAAAAACCGGTGATTCCATCAGAACCCAGCCGATTCGGTTGGGGATGGAAGGGCCCCATTTCTTTGTCTGGAATTTGCCGTAGCCAGCATCGACAAAGAACAGGGAAATAAACACGATGACGGCAATGACCGTCATGACGATGAGAAAAGGATAATAGAGCGATAGGATGTCCATGAAAATCTCTCAGAATGAAGAATGATATCTCCCCCCATAAATGCCTCCATATCTGTTATTGATGCATTTATAAACTGTTTTTTATTGTGCGACGTGTCAGATGGTCACTATTTAGCCGGGGCTCTGCCCTGGACTCCACATGTACTCGCCAATCGCACAAAAAAACCGGAATTCCGTTAGAAATTCCGGTTTAGTCAAATGGCACTGAATTCAGATTAATAGGCTTTTTTCCAACCTTCACGGAGTTGTTTGCCATACCCTTCGGGATCGATGAACGAGCCGCGGGCTTCCTTGTTGTCACCAAAATGACTGGTAAAGTACTTGTACATGGTTGTGCGCGTGTAATCTTTGCTCCATCCGCGTGCCGCAGCCTGTTCTTCGACGAAGGAGGGCGGGAAGTAGATGTCAAAGATGTGCTTACCATTTGCGGCATTGCCGGCATCCTTGCCATAAACGCGTCCGCAGTAATTATTGGTGAGATGGCCGGCAGTTGTGTGTCCGTAAACGGTGGCGTTGGGGCCGAGGGCATCGGCGAGTGCTTTTGCGAAGCAGCCGCTGGCGGTACTGAAGGGGTCATTTTCGGGTGTAGTGGAAGCCCAGTTTGTTCTTTCACCCCAGGATCCGTTCGTACTGGCGCTCGAACATGCATAGAGCTGAACGCGAACATCGCTGGCCAGGCTGCTCCTGATTGCATTGGCAAAATCCCCGACTGTGCTGGTGTTGATGCCCTGTCCACCGCTGAAGTTCAACCCCGTTTCATAGCCGTGGCACATGATGGTGAGGTTCTTGATCAAACTGCATTTGCTGTCATCAAACCCTGGTCTCGGATGATCGGCCAGACATTTTTTGACACTTGCAGCAATATCAACAATATCCTGTGTAATCTGGCTGCGCGATTTGAGAACGGTAAATTTCTGTGTGGCCAGTACACCGCCTTTGATCGCAATGGGATTGTATTCGGTGACGAACTGATTTGCCTGATTTTGGAATTCGGCGTCATTGCTGCTTCCGGTGAGAGGATAGGCAAAGCAGACATTGAATCCGTTGGGGTAATTGTCGCGAATGAAGTCTGCGACCGCAGCATCACCCGAAACAGCATTGGCCGTTGTGGTCGTCGTGGTCGTTGTGGTTGTCGTGACAGCGGACGAGTCTTTTGTAATGTAGGTACCGCAAACATAGCCTGTGCCGCCGGCATAATTAATTTTATACCAGCCATTTTCTTCGCCAACAATGGTGACTTTTTCACCATCATTCAGACCGCCGATTCGACCATAACCGGTACCGGGGCCAGTGCGGACGTTTAATCCGTCGGATCCTGTATTGTAGACATAACCGGTGGATGTGGTGGATGCCGGTGTCGTGGTGGTGGTCGGAGTGGTGGTGGTTGTCGTCGGCGTTGTGGTTGTCGTCGGTGTGGTGGTCGTCGTCGGTGTGGTGGTCGTCGTCGGCGTCGTGGTGGCGGGTGCCGATGTCGTCGTCTTGGTGATATAGGTACCGGAAACATACCCAATTCCCGTACCGAAACTAATCTTATACCATCCGTTTTCCTCTCCAAGGATGGTGACTTTTGCCCCCTCATTCAGACCGCCGATTCGACCATAACCAGTACCGGGGCCAGTGCGGACGTTCAATCCGACGCCGCCGGTATTCGAGACATACCCGCTGGCCGATGTGGATGCGGGGGTGGAGGTCGCAGGCGTCGTGGTTGTCGTCGCAGGCGCTGTAGTGGTGGAAGGTGCTGGCGCAGGAGAAGCGCCATCCAATGCGAGATCTTTTAAATAGACCCAGCTGCAGATACCGTATCGATCGAGCAGAGCCCTCTCACCATTGATTTGATCGACATTATAGACACCGGCTTTGACCCACCCGGGAATGGCCTGGCCGGTGGCATAGGTGCTGCCGGTAATTTTGACCTTGCTGCCGACGGTAATGGAGCTTGAGCTTGTGGTGCTGCTGGATGTCGGTCCTGTCGTTGTGCTTTCCGTGCCAGAGCCGCCTGTTCCGCCTTTGGTCGAGACATTCCATTTATAGAGGTTGTTCGACTTCATAATGCTGATGAGCACGTCCGCATAATCGGGTGCAGTCGCGTAGCCGCCTTTCTGGACTTCACGTGCGAATTGATTGGGATCATCGCAATATTTAAAGGCATTCTTGTAATAATCGAGCTGCAGGACTTTGGTGTGATCCTCGATGGATTCCAGCCAGGTATTGTATTTTTTAAAGCCGGCTTTAATCGTGTAATAGCCGCCGCTGCCATATTCCTGGGTCGAGACAACGGTCGTTCCTGCGGGGCCAGTACCCTTGATGCCAAAGAGATTTTTGGCCGAGCCTATGGTCGATGCACCCCACCCCGTTTCAAGTGCGGCCTGAGCTACAGTCACCGACGCAGGTATTTTACTTTTGCGATTTTCTTCGCGGGCTATCGGGCCAAAAAGATTTGAAAATTCAGATGGGGCCAGTTTTCCTCCCGGGTAACTTTCGAGGGATGTCAAACTAGCCTGATACTCTTTTTTTTCGTCAGATGTCATTTCTGGCATGGTGATTCTCCTGCTCTTTTGGAGCGATTATATACCCAGGTTCAACCATCATGTGGGGTCCCTGAATACCGTTCTGTAAAGATGATATGCATAATCTAATCCAAGCAGTACACACATTTATTTACTATGGCATAGAGACATCGCAAAGAAGGCCCCGATAAACGAGAAATTTCATTGGATTCACAGATGATTCCCGGTCAGGGTTAGATCTTGTAGCGCTTCACTTTCGGGGACTTTGGCCTGGTTATCATTTTAATATGTAACAGTGAATCACGAATAATGCGCTATTTGGGGAGAACCCCGGCTGAACAGCTTGCCCCAGAAAATCCATATTCATGCATGGCCAAATCTTTCATGTTATATTATAATGAAGTTAGGACAAATTTTGGGGGATCTTTAAAAAATTTTGGCTCTGTACGGCCACTGTGTTGTGCTCTGAGCTTAGAGAATTTATCCACTCACTCCAAGCTCTAAGCTCCAAGCGCAGAGCTTATCGACATTCTCGTCATAGAGAGCTCATTTTTTTATCTGCATTGATCGCCATAGTTTCATTCTAAAATATGGATAATTGCTTTAAAATTCGCTGGTTTACTCGGTATTTGACGCATTAAAACCGAATCGTTTGCAAAAGGAGGAATCATGAACTCCCGTCTATTTTTTCTCATCCTTATTGTGGTGCTCACGGTTTCTTCAGGTATTTTGGGGTTTGCAGGTGATGCATTGGCGCAGAATATTCATTTGGCATGGCCATGGCCTGGATGTACCTACATTACGAGTGAGTACGGGCCTCGCGGTACGGGTAGCTATGTCCACTCGGGCCTGGATATTTCCTGCGGCGGAACGCCGCCGGTTTATGTAGCCGCCAATGGAACGGTGAGCTGGGTTCAAAGCGGGAATGTACAATGTACCTACAGTTCATCAGCCGGGACTTGCATCAGCTGTTCAAATTCGAGCGGCAATAATGTCCGAATCGATCATGCCAATGGCTTCCAGACGCGTTACCTCCATCTGAGTCAAATCGATGTGTATGAGGGCCAGACGGTATCATGTGGTGAAAAGATCGGTAATGTAGGAACGACTGGATGCTCCACGGGCGAGCACCTGCATTTCGAAGTTCGCATCAACGGTGAGCACAAGAATCCACACTATTATGTGAGTGGTTCGGATGTCTGTATTTGTGAGCCGCAGTGCAGCGGTAAAAACTGTGGTGATGATGGCTGCGGCGGTTCATGTGGTTCATGCGGTTCTAACCAGACTTGCAAGAGCGGCGTCTGCCAATGCGTTCCGCAATGCAGTGGTAAGAATTGCGGTTCGGATGGCTGCGGCGGCACCTGCGGTTCATGCGGTTCTAACCAGACTTGCAAGAGTGGCGTCTGTCAATGCGTTCCGCAATGCAGCGGTAAGAATTGCGGGCCGGATGGCTGCGGTGGCACCTGCGGTTCATGCGGGTCTAACCAAACATGCAAGAGCGGCGTCTGCCAATGCGTTCCGCAATGCAGCGGTAAGAATTGCGGGCCGGATGGCTGTGGCGGTACCTGCGGTTCATGCGGTGCCAACGAGACTTGTAACACAGCCGGTCTTTGCGAATGCGTTC
>DGWW01000131.1 GCA_002395385.1 Myxococcales bacterium UBA4248 | reverse complement strand
GCGCCGTAGGGGGCCACCGCCCCCTCATATAAACAATTTCGAATAGTCGGTCGGAAAGAATTCGTGCAAGGCTGGCCCTTTGAAAACAGCCTGCATCAATGCTGGGGATTCTGAGTTCCAGGAATACGATTTGTCTTTCCAGGTCAGGCACAAATGGGATGCATGCAGCAAATGATGGTGTGGTGCGTACATGGAGGTAGGCTTGTTGTCGAGGTAATCCTTATAGAATGATTCGCCGAAGAGGTAGAGTTTGTCGCCCAGTATGGGGGTTCCTGTCAGTGCGAGGTGCACGCGGATCTGGTGTTGTCTGCCCGAATGAATGTCGATTTTGAGCCATGCAAAATCGCCGTGAATCGCCGTGCATTCGACATGCGTGTGTGCTTCGAGTGTCCCAATCCCCATGGTAATGCGGGGAAGTTCGATGCCTGCAAAACCCAATGGAATGTCGATATCTTCGGTATATCCCGGATAATATTTGCCGTGAGCGTTCCAGATGACGGCATCGTATTGTTTTTGAACAGCGCGTGTCTGAAACAGTTTATCGAGTTTCTGACTGACATCGGCATTTTTGGCGACGATGAGAATACCTGACGTTTCCTTGTCGAGGCGATGTACGACAAAAGGCTGTGCGCCGATTTGTGTCTCGACGTAGCGTGTCATGGTATTGTGATAGATATTTGCCGTGGGGTGTACAGCCATGCCCGAAGGTTTGTCAAATACCCAAAAATCTTCATTTTCGTCGAGCAGTACGACTTCGTCGTACATGGGGGCATCGCCGTACATGGTCTGTGTGAGTGAGATAATATCGCCCGTATGAATTTTGAGCGCCGGTTTGACGGGACGGTATGGTTCGATGCTGACGGCTCCGGCTTTGATGCAGCTGTTGGCCTGTGAACGTGAGAATCGTCCGATTTTGTAGGCTAAAAACTCATCCAGGCGCATGCCGTCTTCGTTGATAAGTACTGTATATTGCCGAATTCGTTTTTCCATTTTTGAGTTTGGCGTGTGAGCTTGGAGTGGATATTAAAAAAGCCCCGAAAAGGGGCTTCTTTGTAAGAGGGGGATTATTTCAATTTAAAGACAGTTTCGACGGTACCGAATCGAATGAGATCGCCATCGCGCAGGAACTTGCGTTCGATCTTTTCGTTGTTGATATAGAGTCCGTTGGAGGATCCGAAGTCTCGGATCTCGTAACGTTTGCCTTCATCTGTTTTGATGGCGGCATGCTTGCGTGAAACGGATTTATCGGCCAGATAGATATCATTTTCGGGATATGACCCAATCGTCGTGACATCTTTTTTGATGAAGAAAGTGGTATCGGCGAGTGGCCCACGTGTGATTTGAATTTTTCCTCGGTCGGGCATCTGGTAATAGGGGCAGTCGGGCAAACCGCCGGAGAGACAGAATTCGCCGTTAAAGCCATACAGCTGCTGGGGGATTTCCTTGCCGCATGTGGCACAGCAGACGACTTGCGGGCCTTCGTCGACAGCCTCGATTTCCTCTTCCTGACGGCGCCGCATAATGATGAAGACGGTTGCGCCTGCACCCACAATGACGATGCCGCTAATCAGCAGCCACAGCCAGAGCCGATTTTTCTTGAGTTTTGGCCAGTTAATTTTAATGGCAGCCTTGTCTTCGTCGTTGCTGTCCTTGGAGGTTTTGACGACGAGCTGAAGATTGTAGTTTTTTCCTTGATCAAGGTAATTGTCACCATCCATGTTGAGGGTGGTTTTGAGGAGGTATTTTGAATAGATGCAGTTGTAGACTTCCGAAAGGATAATGCCCTGATAACTGGACTCACTTTCGGCGAGGAAGTAGTAGCCACCAAGTTCAGTTGCAATGCGCTGAATGTGATGGACGTTGGACATGGCGCCCCTTCCATCCGGGCTATACGCAATGACAATCGGGATGATGTTTGATTTCTTTAATTTGTCAATAAACTCGCTGATGCGGGTATTGGCCTGTTCACTGTTACCAAAGTTTGCACCTTCGGCGTCGCTGATGATGACGAGGTATTTTTGCGAGACGTTCTTGAGGCTGTCAAACGCGGATATCGCGGTAGCAAAAGAACCGAAGAAATTGGGCTCGACTTCGTCCGTATTGGTGACTTCATCGAGGTATCTCATGAGCGTTTTTTCGGCAGCCACGGTCCAGCCTCGACTCGTGCTCTGGCGCTCGTAAGTGACGGCATTGACCTGGTCGATCTTACGATCCATCTTTTGCAGCAAACCTTTGAGGTGTGTACGAATGGCGAAATCCGATTCGGTGTAGTTTTTGGCAATTGGGAAAATGAACAGTACGCCCACGCCCATATCACCTTCGACAAAGGGTACCATTTCGGTACGGACGACTTCGGGTTTTTTGCCTTCGATGAGAATGCTGCAGTTGTCTGCGGTAATACCAGTAATGGGCATCTGTGTCCCAGACCGCAGATCGAAATAAACCGAGAGTTTTGCTTCTTCTGCCGGCGTGTTTTCCTGTGGCGTTTCGACATCAATAATGGTGAGCTTGTTTGCCCATGTTATTGACGGAAGCATCATAAGTGTCAGGAAAATAAACATTTTCCCCAAAATTCCGCATCTGTGCATCCTTTACCCTCCAAACAAAATGTGTGTAATGACGGTAAGCGGAAATTACACTATTTTTCTCTTATCATAATTTGTTGGTTAGTCGCAATATCCGATTGATTATGTGGTGCGTAACTGTTCAGCCGGGGCTCT
>DGWW01000263.1 GCA_002395385.1 Myxococcales bacterium UBA4248 | reverse complement strand
ACACGATTTCCAATCGTGCGCCTTCGACCAACTCGGCCACCCCTCCAGAAAAAGCCAAGGAGGAAATGGGATTCGAACCCATGATACGGCAAGCCGTATACTTGATTTCGAGTCAAGCGCCTTCGACCACTCGGCCATTCCTCCGTTACTTTTCAAGTCGTATTTTTTCAAAGAATTCGCGAAGGATTTTGGATGACTCATCAGCCATGACACCTTCGTCGATTTTGATTTGATGATTGAGTCTTGGGTCTTCCCCCAACGCATACAGCGACCGCATGGCACCGGCTTTTGGGTCACGGCATCCGAAGACGACGCGATCGACGCGAGCCTGTAGAAGCGCCCCAGTACACATAATGCACGGTTCTAACGTAACATAAAGTGTACTTCGAAGCAACCGCCAATTTCCGAGTGACTCAGAAGCCGTATTCAAAGCAAGAATCTCTGCATGTCCAGTAATTGAATTACCATCCATGCGGCGGTTGGAACCCCAACCTGCGATTTTGCCTTCGACGACAAGAACTGCGCCAACCGGAACTTCCCGATGCTCAAAAGCATCCCGGGCAAGTCTAAGCGCTAACGACATGTAGTGCTTATCCCAAGCAGCCATAGGAACCTTTAAACACCGAATACACCAGAGTGGGCTCGAACCACCAACCTACGGCTTCGTAGGCCGTTGCTCTATCCAGTTGAGCTACTGGTGCAAAAGACAACCAATACACCAGAGTGGGCTCGAACCACCAACCTACGGCTTCGTAGGCCGTTGCTCTATCCAGTTGAGCTACTGGTGCATATCATGTCATTCAAATCATATCTCAATACACCAGAGTGGGCTCGAACCACCAACCTACGGCTTCGTAGGCCGTTGCTCTATCCAGTTGAGCTACTGGTGCATAAAACGAAGGGGGAGGGATTCGAACCCTCGAAGCGGGATAAACCGCTTACTCGCTTAGCAGGCGAGCGCCTTCAGCCACTCGGCCACCCCTTCATGAAATGATTCTCTTGTCATGATGTCCGCAAAAGTGATTTGCATCACCCTTGGAACGAGCGGGCTTTTACGCGTTCTAAACAAATTGTGCAAGTTCTTTTTTCAAAAAAATAAAAAAAAGCGCCGTATTGCCGTCAGGCAATAGGCGCGATGGCGTTCCGTATGTGCGCAGCGCATAGGAACGCCCCCAAAATATCAATTATTTATCCGCCGGAACCGGAATCACATGGTCGTCATTATCATTGACGGTCGTCCAGTTGTTGTAAATACCACCGATATTGGCAGGAATATGTGCCGACAGAACGCCGCCGTCGTGGCCGGAGTTGAAGCGCAGGAGGCCGAGCACGGTTTTGCTCGAATGCGTCACAGGAACGCCGGCAGTGTTAAAGGTATAGGCTTCGGCAGACGCATCCGAAAAATGCGAAGCACCGGATTCCGTCCCCATGACATCCTGGTTCCAGTACGACTCGTAAACGTAGGCACCGCCGACTGCTGAGGGCATATAGTTGCAGGGCCCCTCACAGGTCAGCGTATCGGAGACAAAGTTGTTGACAATGACACCGCCATATCCGGCAATGCCGCCAAAGCGAGCAGGTAAATCAGTGCCTGGCTTAAAGCCATTCGCCTTCTGAATATGATTCGTCCGCGCCGAATTATTGATGATATAAACCTGGTTCATCGGATCCGTTACTTTAAATGTTGCTGCGGCACCAATAATACCACCCAAATACGTCGTCGCATCGACGATATTTTTGTCGCTGTTTAGCAATTCCAGATCGAGGTTAGACGAACTATTGCGAACGAAAAACAGTGATTTGAGCATAGATCCGACGATACCACCGATTTTTGAATACACCCCCACAGCCTTAATGGATGCATCGGATTTGCAGCTATCCACGCCTGTGATACGGCCATCATTCGCATCATTCTTCATTTTCCCCACAATGCCACCGATCATCAGGCCTTCGTCATACGAGGAACGATTATAATAATCGGCCTTCTTATCATTCGTCTCGATCACCCCATCAAAGGATGAATTGCGGATCACGCCTCCGTTGACGACAGATCCCACGATTCCGCCGATATCCGTTAAGCCTTTGCTGCCTACATAATATGACCCCTGGGCAGATGTCATTGTCTCCATGGGCAAATATTTGATGACGCCACGAGAGCTCACATTCTGAGCAAAATAGCGATCTGTCTTGTTTGCAGGCTGCCAATTGACCTCACCGCATACACCGCCATAATAGTAATAACCCAACGTACGATTGACGAGCGAACGCTTCAGCGTCATATAAATATCCGTCTGGATATCGCCGATTTCATTGCATGTGCCAGCGACACCACCCAATTTAACGGTAAATGTTTCTGAATCATCCCCAATAATCTTTTTCATTGGGAAATAGGCCGATACATTGCCGGTCAGCACAATATGAGATAATTTTCCATCTTCAGCATGGCCAAACAGACCACCGATCTGTCTGTGTACACTGACCTTGCCACCATCCTGGGCCTTCGGATCAAATGTATATTCTTTATTTTCCTCTATAATATCTTCTACATAGACTTTCGAACTGCCAGTAATATTTTCTGCGCCACCCAATAATCTTCCTGCCAACGCGCCTGCATAGAGGTTTCCGACTTTGTTTCCATTTTCGTATTTTTTCAAATCGTTAAAACAGTTCAACGTAATGGCAATATCGATATTTTTAAAATAGTTTTCTTTTGTATTATCGACGCCAGTTGCGCCGAACAACCCACAATAGTAACGATGCGTGGCAAAAGCATCCTGTGTGGGATTCTGTGTAAACACGCCGGTAATACGTTTGTTGTTGCCATCCAGTATGCCCTTAAAATCGGCAATCGGTGCGCGATCCGTCTCTCCGAAATCGATATTCTGCTTGAGAATGAATTTGCCATTTGATTTTGCCATCTTGTCAAAATCTTCGGGTTTGGCGATATTGGTGTAGCAGTCCGTTCCGACCAGGGTTTCGCCGCATGCACAGGTGTCTTTCTTGAATTTGTAGGGATCGTCCTTGCAGTCGTCTTTGTTCTTGTCAAAGCCCGTCATGCAAATATCGAAAACCTGGCATTCGGGATCGTCGCAGTCTTTGACGCCGTCGCCGTCGTTGTCTTTGCCATCGCCGCACAATGTAACGGTATTCTCTCCGTATTGACCGCCACCATCATAAAACAGCGCGCAGTTGGGATCGTCTTTGTCTGTTTTGCCGTTAAAATCGTTGTCCTTGCCATCGGTGCAAAGTTCGCGGGTGTTTTCGACGACACCGACCTGCGACTGGCAAATTGCAAAAGCCTGGCAGTCAGCATCGAGGCAGTCCAAATCGCCGTCGCCGTCGTTGTCAAGGCCGTCGGTGCATTTGGACAGTGTATTTTCGGAATTGCCGCCGTTTTCTTTGGCACAGGCAGCGACGCCGGCACAGCCGGGATCGTCGCAGTCGACGTAACCGTCGTCATCGTTATCTATGCCATCGGTGCAAGTTGTCTGCGTCTCTTCGACCGTAACAATTTGATTTTTGGCACAGGCCGCAACTTCTGCGCAGTCGGGATCGTCGCAGTCGACATAGCCGTCGTCGTCATTGTCAATTTTATCGGTGCAGGCCGTCTGGGTATTTTCTTTCGTCGGCTCCAGTTCCTGGCAGAAAGTATAAATCTTGCAGTTCGGGTCATCACAGTCGATGAGCGTGTCGCCGTCGTTGTCGATGCCGTCGAAATAGCATGCGGCAACCGTACTTTCCTCGCCAGTCTGGCTTAAATCCTGGCCATTACACACATTGAATGACTTGCATTCTTCGTCGTCACAGTCGGTCTTGCCGTCACCATCATTATCCTCTTTGTCCATGCATGCGGCGAGCGTATTTTCCTTGCCCTCCTCTGCCGGAGCACACATCGAAAAGGCCTTGCAGTTGGCGTCGTCACAGTCTTTTGTGCCGTTGTTGTCGTTATCGATGTTGTCGGAGCACAGCTGAACCGTATTCTCGACGGCAGGCGTTTCAGGCGTGGGCGTCGTTTGATTGCAAATCGTAAAAGCACTGCATTCCGAATCATCGCAGTCCGGCAAGGTGTCGCCATCGTTGTCGATGCCATCCTGACATGCAGCCAGCGTGTTTTCTTTGTTTTCTTCGGTCTGGCTGCAAAATACAAAGGCCTGGCAATTTTGATCCTCGCAATCCTTAAAACCGTTGTTATCGTTGTCGAGATTATCCGAACAAAGCGCAGCTGTGTTTTCGACAGCAGGGTTGTTCTCATTATCATCTTTTTTATCGCTGCCACCGCAGGCCGTTACAAAAGCTGCAACACAGGCTACCGAAATCAATACTCGTGGGTCAATTCTCATGTTTCCTCCATGGAACATAATGTTTTATCCGCCATAAACCGGCACAATATCGTGTTTTATCCGCCAAAGATTGGCACAATATTATAACATATAATCTCCCTTTTTAAAATATAATGTAAGCAATGCGCCTACCTTTTGGCCTCCGGCCAATGCGGACGGCTTTTCGGCCTATTACCTGGCGGCAATACGGCCTTTGGCGGCGGCTATGTGCTTGACCGCCGAGAGGTGTTGTGACACCTCTCGGCATTCTGCGCGCATACACCGCCGCAGATGCATCCATCGCCACCAATGCTCCGCGTATAGCCAGGGACAATCGCGGACAGCAGATGGATGCTGGCGTGTTGGTGGCAAATTGCGGGCGTATCCTTTGGGATACTCCCCGTGAACCCACCCGCCAACCTGCGCCCTACCCAAATAAGCTCGGTCTTGACACACTGCTCCCTTTCCGACATCCATCGTCGTAAAAAAAAAGCAACCCTATGTGCCTGGCATGCACGACGTGGTTGCATTCTTTCCCGCGTCCGGGCCCAGAATGCATCCGAACTCCCCTCAGTTTGACGTGCATTATTTCGGGGAGACCGGTGGTCATGTAAATCCGGACGGATACATAGCTTTCCTCATGTAATTCAGGGAAGGGACATCCTTCCATAGCTAATGATGCCAACGAGGATTGCTTTGTTACATTTTTTTTTCGCCAGCTGTGTTCGTAGGTTTGGAATCATCACTCCAGGTCTGTAAAGCTCGCGGTTTCGAGCCTCCCTGGTAAAGTTTATCAATACGTTTGCCATACAAAGCCAAAATGAGATTCATCCAGTAAATTTAATTCATGATCTTCTTTAACTTTTAATCCTTATACAAGAATTAAAATAATTTTAGAAGAAAGTGCGTTCCGGCGGTCAAAAT
>DGWW01000316.1 GCA_002395385.1 Myxococcales bacterium UBA4248 | reverse complement strand
ACGATGAGTGTAAAACCATAGACAATTTTCATGATGAAGATTTCCTCTTCTAAAAGGTGGTGAAGAATACAAAAAATGAAAGAACTCGCCATCCAGTAACATTTTATAGAAATCATGCTGAATTCGCAATTGTTATCATAACTAGCCTGCTAACACTCGTACTAAAAAAGTTAGCATCGTTAGATGCGAACAAATCCGTTTGTTAAAACATACAAGGCTGGCGGCTGAGTAGTAACCCTGCCTCCTGCCTAAAGTGTAATTCCAATTGCATTTGCGCTCCCGGATCACTATAGATTCCTGATGGCGTCTTTCATAGGCGCTGCTCCCTGCACTCTCCGGAGATAATCGAATGGCAATGAGACATAAAATCGGCATATTGGCGGCCTGTTTGGCGCTTTTTATGGGGTGTTCGGATGATCAGAATTTGACGAGAGAACCCGTCGATGTTACCCCGCAAGATCCAAATACGCCGACGCCACACAATCCCGAAACACCTACGCCCCAGGAACCGGAGCCTGTTGTGCAGGATCCGATTGCTGCTGCAATTCAATATAATGAAAGACGTCTCCTTCCCATACGTTTTATACTCAAACTCAAGCAAACACTCGATATTCCAATTGATCGATCCTCCCTTGCCAAAGCAGTCGCTTTCGACGAAGCGACGGTCAAAGCCGTCGCTGATCTGCAAACCCAGTGGTTCGATAAATCCCGAGACGGGCGCATTGATGCCGAAACACTGCTCAAAATTGAAGATGAACTCTTCGATGAAGGCGGCATGAAAGGACTCATCGGGCCTCAGACGATACCGGATGAAGTACTCATCAGCGGGTTACATCAGGGACAGGACGAAGTCGAAGAATCGGTCTATCTTCGCTGTCAGGAAATAATCGAACAATACGGCGGTTATTTCGATTCTTCGCCTGGGATTCGCAACATGCTCGCCATTCGTGGCGCCATGATCGATGGCGATAAACTTCGTCGCATGCAGTCTGCCAAATTATATATCGATCATATTCAGGATGCCGACTCCGAAAGTACTGCCACGGTTCATTTCGCATCGGGCAGTGCACTCCATCCGGCATCCGGTCAAATCCCTTTTGATGATATCATGCTGACCATCTGGAAAGAAGAAGACGCCGGTGTAATGCATTATTACGTACAGGTCGTTCCACTCAACGTCGATCCCGGCATGCAGGGCGGTAATGGCGGCTATTCGTTTGATGGAACGGCACATCTACGCGATGGTCAATATATTGGTGTTATCAATCGTCACAGTACATCGATGTTTAATCACGCCCATGCCGTCCTTCAGGCATGTTATGATGATGTGGCAAATTATGATTTGCTCCAGCCCAGTGCCAGTTCAAATTATATTTCCTACGAAGACCTCGAAAAATGGCTGGCTAAAACTGAATTGCCCCGCATTCAATATACGGGAATAAATAATATATATAATGATCACAGTTATAATGGTGAGAATATTTCTGCTTCGGGTGCGTCCGAAGTTATCCGCGATTTTCGTACAAAAAATAACGCCAGCGATGGCATCATCGATGAGGCTGAGTGGAACCTTGCACGCAAAGTACTTGCCAATTTAGATCCCGACGATTCTTTGCTCCAAATGATATATCCACAATTGAGTTTAAATGATGCTTTGTTCCAATGGGGTAAGGAACAGTTCGTTCAATATACAGACGAAGAATGCCAATATCTTTTCGGTCTCCCGGCATCCGTTTTTTATGCAGATTATTATTTGGATCGCCCCGGATTATTAGAAAATGTACTAATACGTTATCGCGATACAAATGCAGATATCGCCATCAATATACATACCAGCCCCGATGACGAAACGTCATCACAGGGCTGCCTGAATGTCCCCATCTCAAACTATCCTGCTTTTTTAAATGCGCTCATGGGATCGCATCAGCAGAATTATCTCTATACGCTCGTCGACGCTTCTAAAATCGTAAAACAATAAAAAGCTGTTCTAACACCGTATGTCCTTGGGGATTCGGCGCATGACCATACGTACATCATTCCCAAGGCGTTTTATCGTTTCGAATGTATATGCCTGAGCATCGGACATCTGCTCTTTTCCCAGGCCCCCAATGCAGCAGCGTGCCTGCTCTCCGCCAATTATTTTGGGGGCCATATAGAGATGAATTTGATCGATCACACCGAGATCATTCAATGCACCGTGCAGCGTTGCACCGCCCTCGCAATAGAGGGTGGTAAAAGTATATTTTTCGGCAAGACACGATAGGATCTGCATGATATCCAATCCTGTATGGGTTTCATTCTCTTCGACAATTTCTACAGTAACACCAAGATCTGTATATGCCGAAAGGTCTGCATCTTTGGTGGATGTAAATAAAATGGTACTTTGATCCTGTGTGTCAAAAATATGAAAATGTCGGGGAATGATCAGATGCCTGTCTAATATAATGCGCACAGGCTGTCGGTATGAACCATCCAGACGGACATTCAATTGGGGATTGTCGAGTAAGACGGTTTGAGTGCCTGCCATAATGGCATCGTGTCTGGCACGTTCTGCATGCACATCTTGGCGCGCTTCTTTGCCCGTAATCCATTGGGAACTGCCCGTTCTCGAGGCTGTTCTGCCATCGGCTGTCATGGCCCATTTCGCCGTAATATAGGGACGGTTTTCGCTGGTGCGCGTAAAAAAAGCTGCATTCAGTTGTCCAAGCTCCTGCTCGCAATAGCCTACATGACATTCGATGCCCGCCTCTGTCAGACGACGAATCCCCGCACCGCGCACGCGTTTATCCGAATCGACAGTACCAATAAAACACCGTTTGATTCCTGCCGCAATCAAAGCTTCGGTACAGGGCGGCGTCTTGCCATAGTGATTGCATGGCTCCAGTGTCACATAAATAGATGCCCCATGAACATCATGTCCCAATTGCTCTGCATGGTGCAATGCTTCGACTTCGGCATGCGGTTTGCCCGCGCCATGGTGATAACCACGCCCAAGTTCCACGCCATCCTTGACGATAATTGCACCCACCATTGGGTTGGGATGAACACTCCAGCCACCTTTGGCTGCCTCGTTCATGGCTTGCTGCATCCATTCTGTGTCATTCATATTAAAACGTCTTTATTTGAAAAATCCCGAAGTCTGCGCCATCCTTTCTTGATGGCACAGAGTAAAATCGAACATCCCATTGCAAAATGCAAGGGGAATATAAATGCAGGGCTGTCGCATTCTAAAATCACTTGACTTTATGAAAATAGCAAAAAACTAGGTGTTTGCTTGGTCTGATCCCCGAAAGGGCGAAATATTATAGCCCGGGGTGAATCAAAAGGCGCGTAGCGCCACTCCTTAAAATCCTGCCCTCGCCATTTATGGAGAGGGCGGGATGTCAGGCAA
>DGWW01000229.1:274-3877 GCA_002395385.1 Myxococcales bacterium UBA4248 | reverse complement strand
GCCTGAGCAAATCCGTTTGTAAATCATATATATTTTCATGCTCACAATCGCCAATGCTCAATCTAAATTTATACTCGCTGGCGAGCATTTCGTCGTCGATGGCGCGCCGAGCGTCGTCATACCAGCATCGTGTTTTTCGACTCAGGTGAGTCTTGTCGACCAGGTTGAGCAGAGCATTACTGCAAGCTGTATATTTGAGTGTGAGCAGCCGGAACTTTCGGAACACCGCAAGGAATATGAAGATTTGGTGATCGACCTGCTTCACCGCGGTGCCAGAATTCTCGGTATCGAATTGAAAGGGGTTGGCCTTCGGTGTCTGGTCAAGAGCAACATTCCGCCGGGCCAGGGAGCTGGTTCCTCGTCTGCGTTGTGCCAGGGCATTGCCGAAGTGCTGCTCAAGCATTTCATTGCAAACGATATACATCCAAATTACCTCAAGTGGTTTGGAACTGCACTCGAGAACGATTGGCATGGCCCCGTTTCTGGCATTGACAATGCGGCGATTGCATATCGCCGACCGTTGTTTTACCAGCGCAATACATTGACAGACCCCATCAAGGTGCCATGCCCGCTCTTTTTTGTCGTCGGAACGACGGGATCGCGTACAGGAAAACCTTACGAAATCTATCGAAATCTGCGAGATAAGTCGCCCGAACAATACCAAAAGGTGCGCAGACAAATCGAAGATAATGCCAATGAATTACGAGATGCGCTTATCAATGGCGATTTGTATCTCATTGGTCAGATGATGGATACCTCACAATGGCTCATGAAACGCATGGGGCTTTCTACGTCCAAAATCGATGAAGCTGCCGAAAAAGCAAATTCCCTTGGGGCTTTTGGATCGCGTATGACCGGTGCCGGATGCGGCGGTTTTGTCATCGCACTTGCTTCGATTGATACGGCAGAAGTCATACAACTCGCCTGGATCGATATGGGCCTCAAAAGCGTGCGAACATTGCAGATTGGCGACTTCGCTTTTGGGTAACCAAATTATTATCGCAAGTGTTCAATCGTTTATGCCGCTTATACAGTTGTTAGCTGTTAGGGCGGCTTTTTTTTACATTCATTAAATGCATAAAGCTAAATGGTAACTATTCAGCCCTAGAGTACGATCCTGTTTCCCCAAAAAACTTAAAATCTCTTTAATTCATAATGCTTAATTCATAATGCTGAGTGATTTGGTTAAACCAAAGGAATCATCCAAACCCTTTGGGTATGACAATTTCATTGTGCATTCATAATGATGCATTATGCATTTTCGAATGATTTGAGCTTTCGAAGAAAAACAAGCATAGGAGCTGAATCGTTACGCTAAATGATTAAATAGTTATCTTTTTCATGTATTCATCTTGTAAAAACTGGTAAACTAAAAAATTTTATTAGGAAGTAGTGGGAATAGTCTTATTCCCTTCTATTTTATCGCAAAAAAATATTATGTCAAAATTTGAACCCAAGAGGTGAGAACCATGCGAAATCAGGCCAGATTCCTCATCGTTTTATCGGCGACGTTGACGAGTGTACTCTACATAACAGAAGCTAGTGCTCAAAATCTCATCTGGCCCGCCCAGGGCTGCACTTATATTTCGAGTCCTTATGGGCCGCGCGGTTCTTCTGGGCATATTCATTCGGGGACAGATATTGCATGCGGCGGGAATATCAATATCCTTGCTGCAGCGGATGGCACTGTCGTCAATCGAACGTGGTCTTCGGGGCAATGCTCGTACAGTTCGAGCGCAGGAACCTGTCCAAGTTGCGATAATCACAATGGCAATTCGGTGCGCATCGATCACGGTGGTGGCATTCAGACCAATTATCTGCACATGAAGCAGGTGTACGTCAACAAAGGCGATCATGTCACCTGTGGTCAGGTCATCGGCCTGATGGGCACAACGGGATGCTCGACCGGACAGCACCTGCATTTTATGGTGTATGATCCTTATCCGACGCATCGAAACCCAATGAATTATGTCACTAAGGGAAATTACACATGCCCTGTGACATGCACGCCGAGTACCGAAATCTGCGACGGTCAGGACAACGACTGCGACGGTGCTGTCGATGAAGATGGCGTTTGTGAACCTGGCTATGAGCCGATGTACCAGTCGATGAACTATGATCCGCAAAATACCGATATCGATGGCGATGGCAAGGCTGATATCTGTGCGCGCGGATACGCTGGTGTTTATTGTACATTTACCGGAAAAGGCGATTACACCGCACACAGCGTTGTTCTCGAGCTGAGCAATCCCAATGGTTGGGATGATGTTTCGAACTACGCCACGATTCGCTTTGCCGATGTCAACGGCGATGGCAAGGCAGATCTATGTGCTCGAGCCAATGTCGGCATCATGTGCTGGCTTTCAATTGGCGAAGGCTTCGATCAGAGTGCAGGCCCGGTCATCGCAATGTCGGATGAAGATGGCTATAATGACGTCAAATACTATTCGACCATTCGATCCGGTGATATCAACGGCGATGGCAGAGATGATATCTGCGCCAGATTTAAAGAAGGATTCCGGTGCTATCCTGCGACGGATGCCGGCTGGGGCGATCCCATCGAACTCGGCGATATGGCCGATAGCTCAGGATGGGGCGATCCCAAGTATTATTCAACCATTCGTATGGCTGATGTCAATGGCGATGGTAAAGTCGATGTCTGTGCTCGCGGCAGTGCCGGGTTCCGATGCTGGATTTCGAGCGGAACTGCATTTGCCGAGTCCTATCCTGCAATTCCCTGGAGCAACGACAACGGCTGGGGAGAACCCAGATTTTATGCCACAATTCGAATGCCAGACCTCAATGGCGATGGCATGGCCGATGTCTGCGCGCGTGACAATCAGGGCATTTCATGCCACCTTTCGACGGGGACTGGATGGAGCGATGCCTTCCGAGGTCCCAACCTTGCCGATGAACACGGATGGGGCGATTACGACAACTATTCGACCATCTACTTTGGCGATATCAATGGCGACAGCAAAGACGATCTCTGTGTCCGTGCCAATGCCAATCTTTCTTGCTTCATGTCCACAGGCAGTGGGTTTGAAAAAGAGTATAAAATTGAAGAGTTCAGCGATGGCAACGGATGGAATAAACCCGCTCAATACCGCACGATCCGTGTGGGCGATATCAACGGCGATGGCAAAATGGATGTCTGCAGCCGCGGTGCCAATGGTGTTCGATGCTACCTCTTTAATGGCGATGGCTTCGATGGTGTCGATGGGCCCCCCTATAAAGATGAAGGCGGCTGGAACGATCCCAAATACTATTCGACCATGCGCATGGGCGGCCCCCTCATTAAAACTTGCACGCTGCAAAAAGAAGTCTGCGATGGCATCGATAATAACTGCAATGGTCAGACCGACGAAGATAACGTTTGCTGCGTTCCGACCGATGAGATCTGCGATGGCATCGACAACGACTGCGATGGCGAAATCGACGAAGGTCTGGACGGCGCCACATGTTCTATCGAAAATGAATTCGGTTCCTGCACCGGTGTTCATCGATGCAACGCGGAATCCGGTCTTACCTGTGTCGGTCAGACACCAGCCGAAGAAGTCTGCGATGGCGAAGATAACGACTGCGATGGCGAAATCGACGAAG
>DGWW01000229.1:0-224 GCA_002395385.1 Myxococcales bacterium UBA4248 | reverse complement strand
ACTGCGATGGCGAAATCGACGAAGATAATGTCTGCTGTGAGCCGGGCGAGGAGGTCTGCGATGGCGAGGATAATGACTGCGATGGCGAAATAGATGAAGAAGGCGTTTGCGATATCCCAGATGATTGTACGCCTGCGACCGAAATCTGTGACGGCAAAGACAACGATTGCGATGGCAAAGTGGATGAAAATGACGTCTGCGATGAAAACAGCAGTCACGAAGAC
>DGWW01000346.1:8553-8862 GCA_002395385.1 Myxococcales bacterium UBA4248 | reverse complement strand
AACAAGCATAGGGGCTGAATCGTACCCTTTTTTAATGCGATGGCCCTGATCGATTGTTGAATTGTGTTCGTGTGTGTGATAAAAGTTGATACAATCCAGAACTGTTATTGGCTCCTTTGTGGTTCTGGAGATTTTTTTATTCTTTTTGACACGGAGAACAACAATGAATCATTGGCTGAAGTATTTGTCGATTTCTCTCATGTTCGCACTCGCCGGCATGTGCGGATGCGAATCGGATTCTGGTTCTATACCTGTATCTCCCAATTCGCCGGATGATCCCAACCTGCCGGATGATCCCAACCCGCCGGA
>DGWW01000346.1:0-8387 GCA_002395385.1 Myxococcales bacterium UBA4248 | reverse complement strand
CAATCCGCCGGATGATCCCAACCCACCGGATGATCCAGATGTATGCACAGACAGCTGCGAAGACGGTCAGAAAAAATGCGAGGGTGAAGACAGGTATATCTGTAAAAAGGATGAAGAAAACCAGTGTTTAACATGGTTTTTGGATGAGGCATGTGGTGAGGGCAAACATTGTAATGAAACGACCTTCGAATGTGAAGCAGGCTGCACAGAAATCTGTGAAGAAGGCAAGACACTGCGATGCACTGTAGATGGTTTGGAAGAATGTACACCCAATGATAATGGTTGTGCGCAATGGAATGTGAAAGATGCCTGCGCGGGGGGCAGCTGCGACAGTACGACGCTGACATGCGTCAAAAATTGTGAGAACGCGTGTACCGAGGGCCAAAAGAGATGTGAGGGTACCGGTATTGCTTCATGTACAAAGGATGGCAATGGTTGTTTTGTTTGGGGGGCAGCCGCCGCATGTGAATCCGGAAAATCCTGTGATTCATCGTCGATAACTTGTGAAACTGTTTGCAATTCGAATTGTTCCGAAAAAGATAAAAAAGAAACGCATGCGACGAGCCAGAGAGTCTGTACGGATGTCAATGGCAAAGGCTGTTTGCAATGGGTAGAGACCAAATGTAAAAAGGGCGAGAAATTTGATACCAAACAGAATAAATGTGTATCGGTGTGTGGCGATGATTGTGCACCTTTTGCCATTGTATTTCTTCCCGATCCTCAAAAGAATTTGAGGAAACTCAAGAAAGACAGTAACGGCAACATTGTCAAGTCCGATGGTGCTCCGGATATTTTCCCAGATATGTTAAAATGGATCCATGACTATAAAGATAAATATAATATCAAAGCAGTGATACATTTGGGGGATATTACAGATACGAATGCCAAGATCGCCTGGCAGCATGTGAACAATTCTTATGTTAAATATATTGATAAATTGGATTTGCCATATACAGTTGCCCCAGGAAACCATGACTATTTGCAGTGTCCAAACAATGATGTCGGCAAATTGAGTGATGCTTGTAAAGGCGAAGATGGCAATATCTACAAACGATCCGGCACAAAATTCCATAAAGAAGCGGCTGGCAATTTTAACCAGAACAGGCCAACGGTCAGCAAGCGTAAGTGGTTTGCCGAATATAAAGCAGATACAACGGCCAAAACCGGCAATTCATTTATTACTTTTAAAGCGGCCAATATCGACTTTCTCGTGATTGCACTGGAGTTTTTGCCTAGAGATTCAGTCATTAACTGGGCTGATAAGGTGATTTCGAATCATCCCAATCATAAGGTCATCATCGAAACACATGGTTATTTGTATCCAGGGTCTTACGAACACTGCACTCAACCGCCTGCGATGAATGCAGCAGGGCAGTTTACTGGCAAATACACGGGTACGAATGACCAGTTTGGAGATAATATCAATGGCGGAAAGGAACTCTTTGATAAATTAATCGCCAAACATAACAATGTGATTCTCGCAGTCAATGGCCATCACAGTGGATCGTGTTTCCGCTTGAACAAAGGCAATAGTGGCAATATCATTGGTGAAATGGTTGTAGATTATCAATCCGAAGATGGTATTGGCGGTGCATGTCGATCCACCAATGACAATGGTGGTTCTGGTACAGGTTGGTTCAGAATGTTAACTTTCGATCCCAAGAACTATACAATAACAGCCAAAACGACATCCTCTTTAGCTGGATCGCGCTTTAAGAAAGGGCAGGAATGGTTTTACTGTACTCACAAAGACAGTAATCCCGATAAAGCAACCTATAAATATCCTGCCGATCCCACCAAGAAACCGAGCTATAAACTGGGCATGGATAAAACCGAACACCGATATACCAACCACCATGCCTTTGTCGTCGATTTCGACTTTGTGACTCCTGTCGATTATGTGAAAAAATAATCCATAGGTTGCCTGCGGCGTATGCAATAGCCGCAGGCGCGCGGCGTATGCAATAGCCGCGCAAATCATATATTGTATTCTTTCTGTTGCTGTTGTGTAAGATAATAGCAACCGCTGCCTCTGCCATCGTTGTTCCAGCTGTGGCATTCGCGAGGCGATAAAAGAACCCAGGATTTAGACATCTTGCAAACGTTTGTGGTAATAATCATTCGTTACCGGGCTATGACACGGCCTTCGGCCTGCATACGCCCAGAGATTATCACTTGATTTACACAGGTTCAATGTTTCGCACCGGGAAGATATACATATATTCTATTAAATTGTTGTTATGCATTATGGCAGGTTTTGCCCTATGTTTTCCAAGTCCGAGCGTGGGGCAGGAACTGCCGGATGAGATTCAGCCTTACGGTATGGCATCTCTGACGAGCGAACACTTCGTCGTCCGATATCCGGAAAATACAGAACGCTATGCGCACAGGGCCATAGACTATGCCGAGCATGCCTATCGGCTGCTTTCAGAACAGCTTCAAGTTGAAATGGACGGCAGAATGACCATCCAGTTGCTCGACCGCATCGACAATAATGATTATTACAGGGCATCTGCCGATCTCAGCGACTTCTTTTTAATCTATTTATGGCCTTCCCAAAGTGTATTACAGAATGCATATCATGGTGCCTGGCTCGAAGAAGAAATTGCCACCCACATTGCACGTCTTTTGGTCCAGCGTACGTATGTCGATTTTATACATTCCTACAATAATATGCTGCTGCCCTCCTGGTATCTCGACGGCATTGCGAGTTATTATGAAGTTCCCGATCATCCGGGTAAACCATTCCAGCGCGGCATTATGAATGCAATCATTCGGGACACGGCCAGATATCATGCATTCCCAAAATTAGAAACGCTCATAGCCGGCAACCAGAGCTGGCTCGGTTCGGAGATCGGAAAAATTTATGGGACGGCCTTTCTCGATTACATTGTACACAAATTCGGTATCGATATGCTTGTACAGTGGAATCATGAAAATGCTTCGAGCTTTGCTTCGATAGATGAGATTGCCGAAGCATTATTTGGCCAGAGCTGGCAGTCCCTTTACGATCAATGGGTGCAGGTTTTACAGGCCGATTATGAAGATGCGCCCGATGAGGGGCTCTCATTCAACAAAGATTATATTTCCACTCTATGGCGCAATGAATTGCCGCAGAGTGTGCCAGGAAGGCATGCAGTGAGCTATGTGCGCGAAGATGGCGCACATCCGCGCGCCATTGTACTTCACGATCTGGATACAGACGTCGAATCCGTACTCGCCGAGTGCCACGGCCGATGTGAGCATCACTGGAGCCCGGATGGCAAGAGGCTCTATTTTACCTCGAGGATTCGGACATCGCGCTATGAATCAGAATCATTGTATTCTTTGAATGTGGACGATATTTTTCCACGAAAAGTGCCTGTTCCCGGTCATATCCGCAGCTTTGCTGTCGATGGAGAGTATATTATTCTCGTGTGTTTGGTGGGCGATCAACCGCAGGTGTACCGTTTTAATACGAAGGATGCATCTGATATTCGTCTCGTATATACAGCCCCGCCATTCAGCCTGATCGAAGGTATTACGCCAGTCGCTGACAACCAATGGGCTGCATCCATGTATCATCCGATGGATCGTCAATTTAATCTCGTATTATTTGAAAATACACAGGGCGCTTTCAATCTCACAAAGCTTACCCATGATGATGATATCGAAATGTTCCCCTTTCGGGGATTCGACGGTAATATTGGTTATGTAACAGAAAAATATGGTATATATCATTTAAATGTCATTCGCCCGGACGGCACAGGTCATCATGTTATCTATACGCATACCGGTGGCATGCTCCAGCCTGATCAGGCAGAGGATGGATCGATCTATTATACCGATGTTAATTACAATGGCATGGCAATTGCCCGATTGACACCGGATCAGTTCATCGGGGACGCGCAATCTGAAAATGCGCTTCCATATCCGTCTTCTATTTTGCCGCGTTTGCCCTTTTCGATTCGTTCGCCGCGCAGACTGGAGGAAGGAGATTTCGCCCAGCCCATGTCTCCGGGCTCGCTGGTATCTGGCGATGGCAGTGATTTGGATGGACCTGAGCCCGGTTCAATCCGGGAGAATTCGGTCATTCCTGTCGAAACGTCGCGATATAATGGCCCGGACTGGCCCGTTCTCATTCCGGATTCCTACATGCCGATGTTTGGTACGTCCGATGCCACCGGTTGGTTTCTTGGGCTCGGCATCGAAAATTACGATTATTTAAAGCACCATAAGTACCACATTCACTTTGCATGGTTTTTCGATCGAAATGCTGCCGATTTGGAACTGACCTACCGATGGAGTCGCTATCGCTGGTGGCTTTCTGGCAGCATTGGTGTAAAGCAAAAAACGCAAATTATCGATTTCGGCGATTCCTATCGCTATTATCCCCATACCAATTATTGGGCTTATTTATCGACGGGCAGTTCGTGGCACTATCCTTATCTGGATATCCTTTTTTCATTAAAAATTCTGGCAGAGTATACCAAAACCAATGATCATTCGCTTGATGAAGTCATTCAGGGATGGGTGGATCGCACAGATGCCGCAGTGAATCCGGCTGACATGCATGAGATGTGGTCGAATGCGCTGATTGCAGAGCTGGAGCTGCGCCATTTGCATGAAGTACCGCAGTCACTTCCTGGAAAAACGGGTTATACACTTTGGTTTGAATCCCGCATTGAAATGCCATTTTGGGGAAATCAGTGCTATACTTTTGCCAATCGTATCAAGCTCGATTTATCCTGGTCCATGCCCTGGCGTTTTGCCGAAGTGATTGCATTGTCTTTCTTTTATGGTTTTGCCTGGTCTGAAAGTGATTATCGATATTCGCTCGAGCTGCTTTCGGGATCCGGCTTCAGCTTTAATGATATGGTGGATTTTCATGGCATTCGTGCCGGCAATCTCATTGCCAACAATCATCTGCTGCATGCCCAGATTCGATATACAGCCCCGCTTTTCGTCATCCGAAAGAATCCTATTAAAATTCCTTTTGCGTTCAATCGCATTGGTGTGGGCGTTCTTGGGGATTGGGCGCTCAAGAGTGATAAATATTTTAAACCCAATATTACAGCATCCATGTGGGGATTGGGCGCCGAAATCTACATAGATGGTACCATTGGATATAATTATCCTCTGCATCTGGGGGTAGGTTACGAAAAAGGGTATGCTGAACGTGGCGAGGATGCGTTTTATCTATGGGTAGGAATGTAGCATTATGCCCATTCCTTTATGCACGTTCAGCTTTTCCCGATTATTTAAGATAATGACATCCACCACCGCGGCTGTTGCATTCAGAATCGGCGCAATTCTCGATATATTCGATATTGACGTAGGTACCATCTTCGAGTCGACAGATATGATATTCTTCGTAGAATGTCGTGTTTGTCGATGAATTTGTCGCGCAGAAAGCCTGTTCCTGAGTGTCAGGTTCTACACGCCAGACACAGCGAGGCTGTCCGCTTTCGATGACGCAGACTTCATCTGATTCGCATTTGCCAGGATACATGCTGTCGCAGATTTGAAGTGGGTAGTCACAGTTGGGGCGTCCCTTTTCCTTATTGATGCAACGTGTTCCGGCCGAATGGCATTCGCCATCGCAAACCTCGCCATAGATATCGCGGTAGTAAAGTTTTCCGTTATCGAAACGAGTACAAACATTTTGGTAGTTTGTAGGAACAAGCCCCGTTCCGGTTGGCATATTGATGCAGCGTTTAATGGTTTCGCCTTCTTTGGTGCAGGGTTCCGCGCATAAGACATCTCCCTGATCGGATGCACATGTCCATCCTGCACCATATTCTTCAGCACAATCGTATGAGACGGCTTTACCATAACAATACGAAACCTCTTCGCCGCTGCAGGTATTGGGAACGCCGTCGCATTCGTTACGAATCAATGCGCTGTAAATTACTTCATCGCATCCAGTCATGGGATCGCACTTGGATTTGCACAGGAAACGCTCGTGTGGCACGAGTGCATATTCGCCATCGACGATGGTTTCACAATTGCCGCGAACGGCATACTGGAACGGATAATGGTTTTCGCAGATATAGGGTGTTGGATTTGCGGGATCGCATGCACCGACACAATAAAACACATGGTCGTTATTGGTTTCGACGCATTTGCCGCCATCATACAATGACTGGCAAATGGCGTGATAGGGTTCTAACGCCCCCGTACAAAGCGGATTGACTGCGCGAGGATCTTCGAAGACACCGTTGGCATCGCGGCAATCGCCGTCGATGCATATATACCCTGCAGGGCATTGTACTTCCTGGTAAAAACCATTGACGCATTCGAGAATGGTCCTGGTATTGCGGCAATCCGTTTGGCCTTCATAACAGGTTTGTACTTTATTGACGCATGAGCCGCCCAGGCAGACATGATCTTCGCATTCATGGGCAGCCCATCCGTTGCCGATACAGGTCAGTTCGCTCGTGTCGTCTTTGCAGCTCCCGACACCGCTGATACATTCGTAATTCTCGTCTTCGGAAATACAGATACCATCTTTGCACAAGTATTCGCAGATCATATCCGTCCAGAAACCGTTGTAACACATGCGCAGTGTTTTTTCGTCGATGCATGTTGATTCACTCGTGAAACATTCCGGTTCCGGTTCTGGGATACATTCTCCGTTTTCGCAGTAATAATCGCAGGTTTCTGTCAATAGTTCATTGTTTTCACAGTATTCACGTGTCTTAATGTCGAGGCATGTCGATTCGCCTTCTTCACATACCGGCAGGACTTCGGCACATTCCCCATCTTTACAGACGTTGGACGGACAGAGAATCAATTCCCAAATGCCATCCTCGCAAACCTGGAGCGTATCGTATGCAATGCATTTGCGCTCATCGCTGTAGGTGCATTCTGGCGGGAAGGGAAGACATTCGCCGCCTGCACAGCCGAATTCGCATTCCCTGAGCGTCCATTCACCGTAGGTGCATTTTTGCATGTTGTGGACGTCCTGGCATTTTGTCTCTCCCTCGGCGCAGGAAAGGCAGTATCCATCCCGGCATCCGAATTTGCACTCTGTATCAAGCCATTCCTGATCGACGCATTCCCTGATCGTACTGGGATCGAGGCAAAATGGCCCGATTCCCGTGCATTCCGGCAGGCATTCGCCATTCAGGCAGCCGTCTTCGCAATACGTATCTCGCCAATGGGTATTGCTGCATTCCCGTAAAGTCATTGGGTCTTTGCAGAACGGTTTTTCATCCCCCAGACACTCGAGGAGGCATGCTCCGTCCTCGCAGCCATACTCACAATAGGTGTCCACCCAAAACTGATTGACGCATTCGCGGCGTTCATGTGGCCCTTTGCAAAACGGTGCTTCATTCGTACATTCGGGGTTGCATACGCCATCCTGGCATCCATTTTCGCAGACGGTATCCTTCCAATATTGATTGACGCATTCCCGTTTTTCGTATGGGCTTTTGCAGAATGGTGCTTCGTTCATGCACTCGGGTTGACAGACACCGTCTACACATCCATTTTCACAGACGGTGTCCGTCCAGTATTGGTTGATGCATTCTCTTTTTTCTGTTGCACTTTTGCAAAATGGGGCTTCATCGGTGCACTCAGGTTTGCAGGCACCATTTTCACATCCATTTTGGCAAATGGTGTCCGACCAGTATTGATCGATGCATTCCCGTCTCTCGTATGGTCCTTTGCAAAACGGCATTTCATCTTTGCACTCAGGTTTGCAGATGCCATTTTCGCAGCCATTTTCGCAGGAAATCTGAACCCATTTTTCGTTGGTACATACCCGCAATTGAGTTTCATTGAGACAGTAGGGCAATTCGTCCGAGCATTCGGGGATGCATATCCCATCCCGACAGCCGTATTCACAAGCGGAATAAAGCCATTTCCCGTCGTCACAAGTGATCTGGGCATGTTCGTCAAAGCATGCCGTTTCGCCGGTTATGCACAATTCTTCGCCTGGATAACAAATGTCATTTTGGCATCCGCCCGGGCAATACATCTCTGCCTGTGACCCGTCGGGCGCACAGTAACGAAGAATATCGGCGTTTCTGCATTCGTGTTTACAGCTTTTGCATTCATCCCCGGAGCATGGCACGAGTGAAACTCCATCACTGCATGCTTCCAGGAGCAAACAAGCCAGGCAACTTAGAGTAAAAATACTTCTTTTCATGACATATCCCCAGGAAAATACAACACTCCTTTTAACAATTTAGCAGGAATCTGTGAATCGGGCAATAATCTGGGCGGTTGAAGCGATATCTACGTCTGTTCCCTGACATTCAGGGCTACATCACAGGGCCGTCGAGTTCTAATTTTATTGCTTTTTCTGTTTCACCCCTTCAGGGTGATTTTATTGATGAAATCCCTTTTCTCGGGGTTACGCCCTTCGGGTTCACCCCGGGCTGTAATATTTCGCCCCTTCA
>DGWW01000353.1 GCA_002395385.1 Myxococcales bacterium UBA4248 | reverse complement strand
AGACGTGTCACGACACGTCTACGGGCGCATACACCGCGCGTGCGCGCCTATCGCCTGCGGCGATACGGCGCGTCAGGCACGTGTCACGACACGTGCCTGACTACATAGGGGGCGCGGCTATTGGCCGTTGGCCAATACGCCTGCGCGTGGCGCGCCTATGCCTGCGGCATACGGCGCGCTTGGGGCTTTGATAACGGATTATGACATTGTCATGGGGTTGAGCAGTTATAATTTGTTACAATAAAGCTTGTATCCCTATAGATTATTTGAATAAAGAATGCGAGGATGA
This sequence comes from Myxococcales bacterium UBA4248, assembly GCA_002395385.1. Lineage (GTDB taxonomy): Bacteria > Myxococcota_A > Bradymonadia > UBA4248 > UBA4248 > UBA4248. The sequence continues at coordinate 8,028 of DGWW01000353.1, read as the reverse complement.
TACGTGCGACATAGACGGCATCCGAGTATGTATGAATGATGTGTGGATAAAGCGCAAGGAGTTTTATGAAGTCAGCAAAACTGTTATGTGTGATATGTCTTTTTGTAACCATGGGAGCTTACGCATGCAGTGATGATTCCGGCAATACCTCATCCGATGAGAATTCTGCCTGTGGCAATGGCATTCTAGAGGGAGATGAAGTCTGTGACGACGGCAATACGACCAGTGGCGACGGCTGTACCCAATCCTGCAAGCTAGAGGCGGGATGGATTTGCAGCAAGCCAGGCATCCCCTGTACCGAAGAAGATCTGGATGAAAAGGCAGTCTGCGGGGATGGCAAGAAATCGGATGGCGAGTTCTGCGATGATGGGAATACCGAAGACGGGGACGGTTGCTCGGGTGATTGTAGCGTAGAAGAGGGCTGGCGCTGCCCTACCCCCGGTCAACCTTGTGTCGAACGTACTGGTGATGAAGTGGTTGTTTGCGGCGACGGTCTCTTGGATGGTGAAGAAACATGCGATGATGGCAATACCAAAGGTGACGACGGGTGCTCAAGTGATTGTGCTGTCGAAGACGGTTGGCAATGCAATACTCCTGGTGAATCTTGTGTAAAGAATAGCGTTGACGAGAAAACCATTTGCGGCGATGGGGTGCTGGATGGTGAAGAAACATGTGATGATGGCAATACCGAGGACGGTGATGGATGCTCTGCGCAGTGCATCGTTGAAGATGGCTGGGAATGTCAGACTCCGGGAGCGCCATGCGTCAAGGACGTGACATCCGTCTGCGGCGACGGGCAGATGACTGGCGATGAGACCTGCGATGATGGCAATTCTGTTGATGGTGATGGTTGTTCGGCACTATGCATTCTTGAGACTGGCTGGGTATGTACGGATCCTGGCAAGCCGTGTGTGATCGTCTGCGGAGATGGCAATCTAGCAGGCCAGGAAGAATGCGACGATGGCAATAATAAAGATGACGATGGCTGTTCGTCCAAATGCATCGTCGAAGAGGCTTACGTATGCGAAGAGGCCGGCAAGCCCTGTACGCCCGAATTTGATGACAAGACGAGCATCAAAATCCTCGGTCTGGGCAACAGTTTCATGGTCAATTCGGCAGGATTTGTCGGCGATAATACCAAAATAGGCTACCTGCATGATATATTAAAAGCAATGGGATACAAGGATATCACGGTTGGGGTTTTATATACCGGTGGCAAATCCATCAATTACCATGCTCAATATATTCAGAAAGGCGGTACCGCCGAAAGATATTATCTGGATGTCAATGGCAAACACACGATTACTCAGAACTATTCCTATCTGGAAGCCATCAAATCCGAAAATTGGGATTATTTTATTATGCAGACCTATCCCTCTAATGTACCTGATTTGTACAATAGCGATATCGATTATGTGATAGATCTTGTCAGGAAGAATTCCCCCAAACTACCCGTGTTTGGCTGGTCGATGACCTGGGCACTCCAGGCAGGCAAACCGCATTCCCATCTGACTTTTGCAGGCTACCTTCCGCAAAAGATGTACGAGGGAACGGTTTTATCCGTTTTGAATAAAATCAAACCACGAAAGGACATTCCCCTTATCATTCCCGTAGGAACGGCACTCCAGAACCTGCGCCATGGCATTCTCGCGGATAATCTGAACCGCGATGGATATCACATTAGCTATAATAATGGCGAATTTGCAGCCGCTCTGATGTGGGCAAAACAGATTACCAAGCGTCCTATTGGAAAACTCGACTTCAAACCATCCGGCTATACCTATACAGACCGCCAGATCGAGGCGATTAAAGAAGCCGTCCTCAATGCCTATAAGACCCCCTACGCCGTGACAACTCCCAAAAAAGGCGTACTGGGCAGCTATCTCAAACCCAATGAGGAACTGCGCAAAGCCTTTGCCGATGCAGGACATGATCTGAATGCATTTGTCGAAATTCCGGTCGGTGTGGTGACGAATGCTATGTATAATGCGTCCACGACGGACAATGACGTCTGCAACCTGGCGTGTGCACACATCGATACGAATCAAAAACCTAATGTCAAATACTGTTATTCGGAAATGGTGAGCGCAGAGACTGGAAGCAAGAATGCCGATCTCAATAAGTATGCCACCTCGCGCATTTTTTCTCGTTATGAGATTCCCAATGGCTCCTTTATTGTCATAAAGGATGGTTACGAATACAGGCCAGAGGGGTGGACTGATTTGCTCAAAGCAACGGAGAGCGCCAAAAGACCTGGCGTCGTCAAGACTGCTATTACGGAAGTGAACGATGCCTGGTGGGGTGATTTTCAATTCCGTGCGTTCAATCTTTCCAAATCAGGCGCACCGGCACTTAATGATGAAGAAATGGAAAAGCTCGAGTCAGCGATGTCCATCTTTGTCCCAATTCACCACGACAATGCAGAAGACGTGCTTACCAAAGCTGGTTATGACTTGAGCAAATACAAGAAACTCGATCTCAGCATGGCTTATCGGACATGCTGGGATTCGAATCATGAGAGCAACCTGCCGACAGGCTTAAAGTGGTCAGAGAAAGACAACGCATGGGTGGCAGATATGCCAGGTCATTCCCATGTCTTTCCCACCAAGCTCTTTAAATCGGAGATTTGCAACAAATATGCGGCAACGCGTATCTTCAGCAAATCCGACATTCCCAATGGCAGCCTGATTGTGGTGGCTAAAGGATACCGCTATATTCCTGATGCGTGGGTCGATCTCGATATCACCAATAAGGGCAGGAACCGACGCCCCCAAGCGGTCGTAGCCAAGGATAAAGACTCGATTATAACTGTCGATGATGCGTGGTGGAGCGAGTTTACCTATCGCGGATTTGATATCGCTAAGGCAGATCTTGAGTCAATTCCTACGCCGCTTGAACAGTACAATTTCGGCGAAGTGTTTGCGATTTATACCCCAATTCTCAGTGAGTAACTGGAACGTTATTATTCGGATCAGTCATTCCGTCTACAAACGATATGCCGTAACAGCAACAGTTCGCAAACAAGAACTTCACACGCGTTGAACACGGCCTTTTTTTTTTCGATAGAGTCATACAGACAGACCCAAAGGAGTTATCATGAAATCAAAGCGAGTGTACTATTTTTTATGTCTTGCCATGGTTATTGGGGGCTTTGCTTGCAATGATGATGTCAACGAGACCTCGCCCCTTCCTCCACCGGATGAGACAGCCGCAGTGTGTGGTAACGGTTTACTGGAAGATGATGAATATTGTGATGATGGAAATTCAGTGGCTGGTGACGGCTGTTCGAGTGAATGTCGTATCGAAGACGGTTGGAGTTGTGAAACGCCTGGTGCAGCCTGTGAGAAAGATATTATTGTCGAAGATATCTGTGGGGATGGCATTGTCACAGAAGAAGAAGAGTGTGACGACGGCAATGCCGACGGGAATGATGGCTGTTCCCCGGTGTGTGCCATAGAGACTGGTTGGCAATGTATAAGTCCGGGACAACCCTGCGTACAAGAGGTGGTGGTCAACGATGCCATCTGTGGGGACGGTCAAGTTGCAGACAACGAATCCTGCGACGATGGCAATCAGGATGCGGATGATGGCTGTGCGCCGGATTGCACCATTGAGGACGGATGGACCTGCGATAATCCCGGCATGCCTTGTGTTCAGATATCCATCGTTCCAGAAAATGTCTGTGGGGATGGTGAAATCACAGGCGACGAAGAATGCGATGATGGCAATACAAGTGCTGGTGACGGCTGTTCAAGTGACTGCACGGTCGAGGCTGGTTGGATTTGCGAGTTACCAGGCACGCCATGTACACAACTGCCCGAAGTACCTGGAGACATTTGCGGAGATGGCAAGATCTCGGGCGATGAAAAATGCGATGATGGCAACGCAAAAGATGGTGATGGCTGTTCAAGTGACTGCACGATCGAGGCTGGTTGGATTTGCGAGTTACCTGGCACGCCATGCACACAACAGCCCGAAGTACCTGGAGACATTTGCGGAGATGGCAAGCTCTCGGGCGATGAAAAATGCGATGATGGCAACGCAAAAGATGGTGATGGCTGCTCTTCCAAATGCGTCGTTGAAAAAGGTTGGATATGTACCGAGGTCGGCAAAGCGTGTTCGACCGTCTGTGGGGATGGTATCCTCGCAGGCAAAGAAAAATGTGATGACGGCAATACCAAGGCCAATGATGGCTGTACGGCAAAATGTGCCATTGAGGAATCCTACTTATGTAACGAAGCCGGAAGCCCCTGTACGCCCGAATTTGATAACAAAACGAGTATTAAAATTCTGGGTGTAGGCAACAGCCTCATGCGAGACTCGACCATTTACCTGTGCGATATTCTCGTCAACATGGGTTATAAAAATGTCACGGTTGGCGTGTTATATACCGGGGGTAAGTCGATCAACTATCATGCAGAAAATATGCGCCAAAATGGGTCACCCGCAACCTACTATCTCAGTACATGCAAGGATTGCGATACCAAAAGTCAATGTACCAACAGCACCCCCAAAAAGACGTATTTAGAAGCAATTAAGTCCGCAAAGTGGGACTATTTCATCATGATGACCTCCCCTTCCGGCGTGATAGATCTTTATAACAAAGATATTGATTATGTGATCAATACAGTCAAGAAGAATTCACCTAAAGAACCAAAGTTCGGCTGGTCTATGACATGGGCATACCAGAATGGCGTTTCGCATTTCCAGATGCCATATTATGCATACAATCCAATTAAGATGTACGAAGCGACTGTCATGGCCGTCAAAACCAAGATAGAATCAAGAAAAGACATATCGTTTGTCATCCCTGCAGGAACGGCCATTCAAAACCTCAGGAACGGTATTTTTGCGGATAATGTGAACCGGGATGGCTATCACATGTCCCTCAACAATGGACGGTTTACGGCCAACCTGATGTGGGCCAAACAAATCACCAAACGCCCGGTCGGTAAAGTCACCTACAAACCGAAATCCTATTCCTATACAAACAGACAGGTAAAAGCCATCAAGGAAGCCGTCGTCAATGCCTATAAAAAGCCTTATGCCGTGACGCGTCCCAGCAAAGGCGTCAATGGCACTTACGTAAAAGCAAACAAGGATCTTCAAAAAATCTTTTCCGATGCTGGCCACGATCTCAAAGAATATATCGAAATTCCCGTTGGTGTAACGACAAAAGCTTTGTACAATTCCACGACACAGGATACCGATGTCTGCAAACTCACGTCTGTTAAAATTGACGGCACAAATTATTGTTATTCCACGCTGGTGAGTGCAGAGACGGGGAGCAAAAGTGCCGAACTGAATAAACATGCTGCCTCGCGCATCTTTACGCGATATGAAATTCCCAATGGCTCATTTATCGTCATCAAGTCAGGGTATGAATATCGAGCAGACGGGTGGATTTCCTTTGACAAGGCAACCGCCGCAAAGAACCGGCCTGCCATCGTGAATCAACAAATCACCGAGGTGACGGACAAATGGTGGGGAAAATACCAATACAGGGCATTTACCCTGTCCAAAAAAGGGGAGCCAAAACTCAGCGACGAAGAAATGGAAAGCCTCGAGAAGGTCATGTCCATCTTTGTTCCGATTCACCATGACAATGCCGACGATGCCCTCGTTAAAGCCGGTTATGATTTGAGCAAGTACAAGAAACTTGATCTCAGCATCACAAACCAGGCGTACTGGAATTCGAATACAGTCAGCAATTTGCCGACAGGATTGACCAAACCCAATAAAGACAACGTATTTCCAACCAAACTCTTCAGCAGCAATAATACAGCCACAAAGTTTGCCGCTACGCGCATTTTTACCAAATCAGAAATTCCCAATGGCAGTCTGATTGTCGCTGTAAAAGGTTACCGCTATATGCCCGATGCATGGAAGGCACTTGATGTTTCAAACAAGGATACAGGTCTTCGTCCCAAACCTGTCGTCGCCAAAGATAATCATTCCATCACCACTGTCGATGACAAATGGTGGGGAGATTTTAAATACAGGGCATTCAATATTTCCAAGGCCGAACCCGTTGAACTTACGCCCTTGGAACAATACCAGCTTGGGGAGTTTTTTGCGATCTATACGCCGAATAAATAAAACAAGCCGCACGCGTATTTGCCATTTGCAAATAGCGGGCGGCCCAAAGGGCGTAACACGACAGCGTGCGGCCACGCGGTCGCACGCAGACGTGTTAGCCCGCACGCGCAAAGCGTATCGCGTAGCGATAGCGTGCGCCAAATCGATATTATAGCTTATTGTTTATAGCTTATATTATATTTTCGAAGGGCACTTATTTTCGCACACAAGTTATTTATAGCAGCACACGAATACAAAGCAACTGGCTATAATCCGGAATAATTATAACAATTTAAAGTATTGAATTATTTCAATTTCATATTATAAAATTTATTCTATACAAAATTAATACAACACAAATAATACAACCGATATACTAAATCTTATCAAAACCACATCCACACACATTATAGCATATGGTAGTTATAAGACTCGCATTGGTACTCAATTTGCGTTCATTTTGGTTTCTGTTTTCGCTTTAAAAATGCATCCAAATGATGTAGCTTGAAACCTGTCTTTCGTCATTTAAATAAAATATGGCGAGTTTTTTCACTACGACATGATTTAGGAGAAGGATCATGACCACAGTACGTCATTTGCCTTACGGAGAAAAGGCCGAACAGAGTTACGATATCCGGCTTGCGATGGAAGAAGCCACGCGCTGCCTGCTTTGCGACGATGCCCCATGCTCGCACGACTGCCCGGCGGGCACCGATCCCGGTCGCTTTATCCGTGCGATACGTTTCCGCAATTTTAAAGGTGCCGCCCGCATCATCCGCCAGAACAACATTCTCGGCGCATCGTGTGCAGCCATCTGCCCGCAGGAACGTCTGTGCGAAAAAGCCTGCAGCCGCACGGGCATCGACCACCCCATTATGATTGGCCGTCTCCAGGCATTTGCGATGACTCAGGAAAATACCTTCAAAATGAAGGTGCTCGAAGCCGAACCCGCCAACGGCAAGAAAGTCCTCTGCATCGGCGCCGGTCCTTCGAGCCTCACGGTCGCCGCAGAACTCGCCAAATTGGGTACAGACGTCACGATTATTGACGAAAACGAGAAAGCCGGCGGTATGCTGCGCTACGGCATTTCCCCATCACGCCTCAGCGACGAAGTTCTCGAGCAGGACCTCGATGCCATCCGCGATCTCGGCGTCAAATTCGACATGGGCAAACGCGTTGCCAAAGCTGACCTCGAAAAACTCGCCAAAGAATACGATGCCATCTATGTCGGCGTCGGTCTGAGTGCCTCCAAGATGATTCCCAACCTCAAAGGCACGGACCTCAAAGGCGTCGATACAGCACTGAATTTCCTCAAGCGCGCCCGCTCGAGCAAAGGCAACATCGAAAAACTCGGCCGCGTCGTCATCATCGGCGGCGGTGACGTTGCCATGGACTGCGCTTCGACAGCCAAGCAAATCGGCGTCGATTCCATCTATGTCTCGTTCATCGAAACCATGGAAACCATGCCTGCATGCAAGAAAGAGCTCGATTACATCGTCTCCCTCGGCGTGCCCGTCATGCCCGCATTTAAGCCCGTCGAACTCACCGGCGATGGCCATGTCAAATCCGTCAAATTCGTCTCTATGGATGGCGCATCCTGCATGGAACTCGCAGCGGATACCGTCATTTTCGCCGTTGGTCAGAAAGCGACCGACGATTATTTTGGTCTGCAGGCGCACGACAATATCTTTATCGGCGGCGACTTCGCATACGGCGGCAAAACCGTCGTCGAAGCGGTCAAGAGCGGTAAAGGCATTGCCATGGATATCGCAAAATTCCTTCGTATATAGACTTCATTCGTAACAATTCACCTAATTCGTTTTTTTACAAACGGATTTGCTCAGGCCTAACGGCCTTCGCGATTTGTTTTGATGATTACAAACGGATGTACATAGGCCTAACGGCCTTCGCGAAACTTATAAAAGTGAGCAACGTTAGTTGCGAACAAAT
>DGWW01000041.1 GCA_002395385.1 Myxococcales bacterium UBA4248 | reverse complement strand
ACTTCATTCTTTAGGAATAAAATCGAGAATCCCCTAATTGCTAATTGCTAATTGCTAATTGCTAATTGCTAATTGCTAATTGCTAATTGCTAATTGCTAAACGTTCATTGTTCTCTACCCCGCATCAGTTCGATCCAAAAGACCGGATAAATCAAGGGGATAAAGACAGAAATCGTCAAAAGGAATGCAGCAAACCAGAGATGATCCAGAACCATTTCGATGCATGCACATCCCCACAGGCAGGCGATAACCATATAAGGTAAGAATCGAACTGCCAATGTTTTTAGGGGATTGCGGACAATGGTTGAAGCGGCCATTGAAAGTGAATGGATGAATCCAGGGCCTGATATCATGCGCTGTGCAACAACAGCCGGATGAAGCATACTGCTGATCAACAACATCCATAGAGAGAATGCCATTAAAATGATCGCAGAAGATGCATGCTTGATAAGAATATAATAAGCACACAGACCAACGGTCAGATAACAAAGCCCTTTGAGCAGGCCAAAGACAAGATCGATGCCCATCATGGCTGGTAAATCCTTAATCCATGGTCCTCTCGATTCGTTTTGACACGATGCACGTTCAAAGTGTCGCCACCATGCGACTTTGCATGCTGATACAAAGCCCCACCAGGCCATGATGGGAAATCCCACAAATACTGCCCATATCCAAAACGTATTGAGATTCACGACATCGGTATTTCCTGTCAGTTTGAATTGAATCAACACTAAAGCAGAGTACGCGATTCCCAATCGGAATATAGAAACAAAACATTGGATCCATACGGGATAGTAAATGCCTTGAATGCCATGTATACCAGATTCCAACGCATGACCAATAAAAGAGGATTGCTTTGAATTCATTATGTCAGTGCTTTCCTTTTGGATTTATTGGATTTATTTTTATCATCAATCTCTGTTTTGTTTACAAAATACTTGACAAACTTAGTTTCAGCATCCGGTGTGAGCACCATGATGATTTCTGAATTTTCAGGGATGGGTTCAAAAGGTGAGGGATTGATGACACATCTGCCGTCGATGATCATGGCTATGACAGAGCAGCCGGTTAAAGGACGGAACTGCAGGTTGACCAAAGATTTGCCGACCATTTTCTCCGGTGTCTTCATCTGTATGGTATAAAGTCCCTCAACCATTGTGTAGAGATGTCCCTGCTTGAGGTTATTGAACTGAATTGTAGAAGCCATAGTTGAAGAAGACAAAACGAAATCAGCACCAGCCTTATGAATGGTTGACACATTGCGTTCGTTGTTTGCTCGAACAATGATCTGTGCCTCTGGCCTGAGTTTTCTGAAGTACAGTGTCAAAAAGATGTTGATATCGTCATCAGCCGTTGTGATGAGCATGGCGGAAGCTTCAAAGAACAGGGTTGATTTGAGGAAATTCAAATCAGCGGCATCGCCGATGACCAGATTCTGAGCGAATTCATTCCACTCAGTACCAGTCGGCTCGGTTTTATCAATAATGGTGAATGGCGTTTCTTTTTCGCGCAAATAGCGTGCAGCCGCAAGTCCGACGCGTCCGGCACCGAGAATGACGACGCCGTTTCCGACCTCTTTGTCCGATGAAAACTGTTTGTTGTAGTCATCAAGCTGTTCATCCCCCATAGCCATCACGAGAATGGAGTTTTCGGTGATTTTTGTATGAGGTCCGGCCAATTCGAAATTGCCGCGTTCCCAAACACCGACGACTGTAATATTGAGTTTTCGTCGCAAATCTGCATCTTTAATGGTTTTCCCAACCAATTCTGTACCGGCCACGCGGGCTTCGACAATTCTCAAATCATCAATTTTACCCATAATATGCGCGGCAACACCATCGTTTGAAGTCGACCTTGCGAGTGCCCTGCCCATCAAATCGCTGATGTCATGAACCTGTGAACTCCCGGCGAGTTCCAGAATGTCGATGGAATCTACATGGTTTGCAAATGATACAATGGGGACTGTGTCGCTGATTTGACGAACGACAAAAACGATATTGGTGTTGATGGGATCTGACTGGGATGTGACCGAAACCAGTGCTGCCTGTTCGACTCTGGCATTGATATAAGTCTGTGGCTGACGAATATCGCCGACAAGTACCTTAATGCCTTGATCGCTCAGTCGTTCGGCATCTGCAACGTTTTCGACAATGACTGCATACGGAATTTGATGCTGTACGAGGCGTGCAATGAGGGCTTCTGCGGCTGCATCAAAGTAAGTGATGAGCACATGATCCTTCATGGTTTCGGGGAGTTTTTTGGGCGCAGTCACTTCTCTTTGTGCTGCCATCAGTGGGTTGTACACAAACTCAATGATGACGAATGGCAGCATCACGAGCATGAAGATAATGCCTGTTATATTGACAAAAATGGTAAATAATTTGCCAGCATCCGTTGTAAAAGTAATATCGCCGAATCCTTGGGTAGACAAAACGACGAGCGTCCAATAAATGCCAGTGATAAAGGAGTAAGGCGGTCCCCCAGAGCCTTCATCTTGAGGCTCAAACAGCATAAAAAAGTGGAACAATGCCGAATCGACAATAATGATTACGCCTAAACTGAGCATAAACCAAAAGAGGAATTTCCGGCTCGAACCGGAAGACCGCTTTTTCATGGCATAAAATAGAGTGACCGAGGCTCCACGCATACACTATTTCTCAATAAATAAGGCTCTGTTGAAGGAGTAGGGATATTGGTCCACGGATGATTGTCATTCTGGCTTGTCGTTCTTAGCTTGTAGATGCAATGACTATCCTAAGAGCAAAAGCCTGTTATAAAATCCGCGAATTCTACGCAAAAAAAACGCTTAGCGATACTTTAACGCCATATCCACACGGGTTAAACATAGCCATAAAATCTGGACTGCCAAAAAAGGAAAAGCTAACTAAATAGCGTTCCTTCCAATAAAAGTTGAATTATTACCAAACTCAAATGGTTTTGATTACTAATTTTTTACATCATAAAAAAAAACCGCATAAATACACATTATGCGGTTCTTTACAATTGTACTGGTTTGTACGAGCGATAGAAGCGATTAAATCAGTGTTTTGGGCGGAATGACCGCACCTTTTGGGATGACTGTGATGCCATCGCGAACATAATAGAACTCGCCATCAAAATTGTAACCTTCAGGCTGACGTCGAATGATGACATCATCCCCTATTCTCGCATTTTTATCGATAATGCAGTGCTCAATCGTGACATTCTTGCCGATGCCCATGGGAACCGAAAAAGACTTTTCATCGCCGCTGAAAATCTTGGGATTTTCCTCTTCATAATAATCGGCGCCGAGCATGACAACTTCTTTGAGTGTGGCTCCCGGACGAATGATACTGCGGACACCAATGACTGAGTCAGAAATAATAGCACCATGCAAGTCTGTGCCTTCGGCTACGAGACTGTCGCGAATAGCGGAACGGATAATTCTGGCCGGAGCCAGCGATCGCATGTGCGTAAAAATCGGATGTCCCGGACTGTAAAGCGGGAAAGGCGGATTGACCTGAGTTGCCTGGATATTCGCCTGATAAAAAGCTGAAATTGTCCCAATATCTGCCCAATAGCCTTCATGCAGATGGGTAGCGATTTTGACCTTGCCAATCAGACCAGGAATGATCTGGCTGCCAAAGTCATTCTCAT
>DGWW01000104.1 GCA_002395385.1 Myxococcales bacterium UBA4248 | reverse complement strand
GACCATACGCGGCGCTTTATTTGGGGGGGGGGCAGGGCTGTCGAGTTCTAAAAATAGTTGACATTGAGGATAAGTGCAGGAAACGGGATAATTGCATTATAATCGCCCTGAAGGGGCGAAATATTACAGCCCGGGGTGAGCCCGAAGGGAGTAACCCCGGGAAAAGGGATTTCATCCATAAAATCACCCTGAAGGGGTGAAACAAAAAATACAAGAAAAAATAGAATGCGACGGCCCTGGAAGGATGAGGTGTGCAATGTTGTCATAAGAATGATAATATTCAAAGGTGCTTGAATGCACATGGCACAATTCGGATTTAGCTCAAAAATTGTATGACAGATTTTAAAAGACAGGAAACTTCTCCAAGACAAACCGCTAACCCAATGGATAAGTCTGCTTATGAAGAACTGCTCGAACAAACAATAATATATAGAAAAAAGTATTTGGCTGAATTAAAATTACATTATTCCAATAGAAGTAATGCATTATTAATAAAGATCGATAAGAAATATTGTCGGGTATTCAGAATCTTTTCACTAGCCTTATGCTCTCTTTTCATAGGTTTGTTTATACCTGTCCTATTTCTCCTTTCTGGAAGCAGTCATCCAGTCTTGTCTGGATTATCGTATGGCGCTCCCTTTTTTTTGATACCAGTCTCAGTCTTTGGGTTGTATAAAACACATAAAATAAAAAAGGATATCAAAGCAATCGTTTTGAAATTGAAAAATAATTCCCAAAAGGGAAAGGCTATTGCACAAATTGATTCTGAATACAGAGACAACTTAGAAAAGCTGATTCTACTCCATAAAAATGGAGCCGCCCAGGAGAGGATGCAAACTTCAGAACAGAGAATTGTTGCAGCACAGGTAACTCCCGAATATATATATGTTGTCGATGAAAACACTGCTACGGATAAATATAAAACGATAGACTTATACAATGCAACGACAGACTTATACACAAAATCGGCAGAACAGGAATGTGATAATGCTGAAAATAAACCAAAACTACAGAGCGCCGATAACAAAGTAAGCATCAAAACTAAAACGGAATCCCGAAAAGATACATCCATTGCTGAAAAATTAGTGAATTCTGATAAGCCTCTTGCACATCAGAATGGTAATCCTCAAAACTCCCAGAGTGAAAAGAAAGAACCACGCGCGGGGTCTGTCGAATGGTACCAGAAAAACGCAGAACAGGGAGACATTGAGGCTCAAATGCAGCTCGCCAAGATGTATGAATGCGGAGATAAGGTCGCCCAAAACGAGGGTGAAGCTTTCAAATGGTATACAAAAGCTGCAAAACAGGGCAATGTGGATGCACAATATAAACTGGGCTGTATGTATCGCAATGGCAATGGCGTCGAAGTCAATAAGAAAAAGGCCATTTATTGGTATGAATTAGCTACATCCAAGGGGCACGCAAAGGCACCATACTATCTGGGATATATGTATGATGTTGGCGAAGGCGTAGCCATAAATAAGCTTGAGGCTGCCAACTACTATCGGCTTGCAAAAAAAAATGGCATCAAAGCAGCACATCTTCACCTGGGGGCGATAGATGAGGATAAGGGGAAATGTGGCCAGGATAAGGATAAAACGGTCAAATTATATCAAATTGATGTCCCTCCAGGGAGCCATAATTCCCCTATAAAACTTGGATTTCTGTATTCACAGTGGAAAGACAACGAACCCGATGATTTTACACTGAAGCAAGAGGCTGCGTTACAGGGAGATGTACAAGCACAATTTGAACTGGGCAATATGTATTTAAAAGGCCAGGGTATTCCGCAAAACATCATTAAAGCACAGCAATGGTTTGAAAAAGCCGCCGAACAAGGTTTACCGGCCGCACAATTTAACCTTGGTCTGATATATGAATTAGGAAGTGGTACTTCCATGGATTTAGAAAAAGCAGTTTGGTGGTACACCAAAGCCGCAGAGCAAGGGGATGCCGATGCACAGTTTGCACTCTCTATTTGTTATGGGCACGGTAAAGGTGTTCAACGGGATAAAAAGGAGGCCATAAAATGGTGTACCAGAGCGGCAGAACAAGGAAATTATAATGCAAGTAGATGTCTCAAAGAGCTAGGGATATCAAAACCAAGTCAGTCACCATACAGCAAGACTAAAAAAACAAGAACTAATCGATAGTTACTGCTTAGCTGGAGCAGATCATTGGCGATATTGTTACAGAAGATGCAAAACCGCAACAGTAGGTATGCCTAGAATGCGATGATTCTGGGGGATGGTTCAGCACTTTAAAAGGTTTGTTGGGGCGTTGCGGGGGTTACCCCGCAGCGGGGGTAGGCGCGTATCGCATACGCCGAAATGTATTTCATTTCGCGTATGCGATAGCGCCGCAGGGGGCCACTGCCCCCTGTTACAAAATTAAATACCATCCTCCGTAGGATGTTTTTTGAGGAAAATCGCGGTTATCACCATGAAAATGATGCCCAAACCAAAACACACGCCCCAAAATCCGATAGGATGCACGCCTGTCATCAGCTCATACAAGGGAATCATCCCGAGCAGGTAGGCAATCGCAGCCGGGATTTTGGCAAACCCCATATAGGTCGCTTTGCGGTTGGCTGGCGCATGGATGGCGATATATTCGAACATTTTAATGGTATAGAGAAAACCGCCCAATGTCACAAGCAGCAAAGCCGTCAGGTTAACGATGATATTGCCGCTCAGGCCTGTGAGCAGACCGCCAAGACTTATCGCTGCCATGCTGCACAACAATGCATTTTGGCGTTTGAATTTCGAAGAGAACCATGCCAGAGGAATAATGCAAAAAGGACCCAAAAAACCGATTAGAGCAACAAGTATAATGTTCGATGAATGAGCTAAAACGAGCGACTCGCTTACCGCTTGGTACAATCCTGTATTATGCGCATTGAGCTGTGCCTCTACAAAAGAGAATAATCCCAATATGCACAGGAACGTGAACAACGACTTCAATACCGGTGATTTTTTCTCTTTTTGTTCCGTGCTGGCATCTATATTTGCCTGAACACGAGATTGGGTGCAGGTTGCTGATATGAGAAGATTGAGAAAAGTCACGGCTGCGGCAATATAGATGGGAATCGCAAAAGTATTGCCCCCAATGCCAATATCCACCGAAAGGGGCCCCAGAAATGAGCCCAAATTGACACTCAACAGGGCGATGCCAAGGCCGACGCTCAGATTTTGGGGCGTCAGATTCTGCACGATTCGCCCATACGTTGTGGGGAAGAATAAGGCAGACCCGAGGCCGATACATACGCTGGCAATCATGGCGAGCGTGAAATGTCCGGATGACAGAGTTGGCGTCAGGCAGAGCAGCACAAAACCAATCAGATCCAGTCCCAATGCGCTCATCATGGCTTTCCGTGGGCCGATGGCATCGCTCAGCCTTCCCAAAACAATGGGCAAAAATACGGTGAGTATCGTCAGGACTGTAAAAAACAATTTCTCGTTGGAACTTGTCAGTCCTAAACCACCGTATTCAACTGGTCCGAACAATACGAGTATAAAAGCTGTGCGAGCTGCATAATAGGCAAAACGCTCCAGGAATAGCTGGATGTTTGCAATGACAAAAGATTTGTCCATTTGGGGTACTCTATGAGGATAGGTAGACATAAGCCTAAAAAAGGCGTTTACATACAGAGTGTACCTGTTTATCGCTCATGAGAGTATAAAAAAAGGCACGTTCAATGCATGAACATGCCTTTTGGGAACTAGTCTAACTCACCTTCATCATCGTCGTCGCGCTGAATGGGTTTTGCCGGTTTGCGGGGGCGTGGATGGTAATAGCCGCGTTCGCGCTGTTCTTCATTCTGTTTGCACTCAATGCACTGGCGCGCAGCGGGGCGGGCGAGTAATCGTTTAAATCCGATTTCTTCACCACAGGATTCGCAATATCCAAAGTCTTCGGAGTCAACCCAGCGAGCGGCTTCATCGAGTTTTTTAAGAAGGCGGACATCGCGTGAACGGAGGCGCTCCATGGTCATCGCAATACCTTCGGAGTTGGCAATATCTGCTTCGTCGCCTCGAACTTCGGGTTCGTAGCCCTCGTCTGCAGGCTCATTGAGCTTTTTGAGAATCTCCTGACGCTGATTCTCGATGGACTGTTTAATTTCAGCAAGTTGCTCTGGTGTAAGATACATAGACGATTCCTTACTTGTTATTTGCAACTATATTGTTAATAAAACTCCCCCTACAACAAGAACTTCCCTATCGGAAAATTTCCGGGCGATGATTTTATTTGGATACCGACGAAATTGTCAAGATGTTTTTTGTACTAGTCTACCGCACATGCAGACCAGTCTGCATTGCAGCGGTTTGTGTTGTTTTTTGAATTACATTTCGTGAGCTTGTACTTTCTTGTTGCAGTATTTGTTTGTACTTCGACCTGGAATGAAGTTCTTACATAAGTCTTGGAATCATAGGCATCTATGCAGAATTGATTGCCGAGTGCGTTTTGATGGTCACTTCCAGAACATACATACTGCAAGCTCCCCTTGGACGTGCATTGGGTTTCTTTAAACTTCTTTCCTTTGTTGGCCAGCTCGATATTAAAAGGTTCTTCTTTTGTATCATAATAGGACATAAAGATGCCATTCTGAGGCGCTTCGGCAACATCATCGGCACACCTTGTGCGATTACTGTTGCAGCCATAGGTGCAACTTTTCATTTCCGAACTGGAGCAGTCATCTGTCAAACAAAACCACGAAAAACTACCTAACATTATACCACTATCTATAAAAATTAAACTGTCATGACATCCAAAGTACAAGGGATAAGATATAAACCCTCTTGCATCCTGGATGTTACCATCATTGTAATAATGTTTATATAATTTAAGTAAAGACTGTTCATCTGTACTTATATTACCAGTATGTATGTTTGCGTTTGTATGTATTTCAAAATCAGTTTGTTTTTCATTAACGCCATTAAAAATGAATACTTTGTTATATTCCGGTATATCTTCCACCCATTCGTCATTGGCACACAGCTTTATCTTTTTCTCCGTCTCATCCCATGTGTAATAGCCATTTTCACAATTCTCATTTTGTTTTGATGCCACACAAACGTCGGAGATAGTTTTCCCCGTAGACGTCTCCTCTTTACAAATCTGGCAACTTTCATCTGTCACAGATTGCCACAGGCCATCCTCACAGTGCAAGAGTTCGGGGGTACCCGCTGCGGACATCTTACATTGATAGGTATGGTTGAGGCATTCACCGCATTGATTGTTCATTGTGTCGCATGAATTATTATATTGACAAAGCGAAGTTGTATCAGGTTTGCCATTTGCACACACGATACGTCCATGCTCATCTACTGTATTTTCACAATGTGGTTCGCATGGCATATCTACACACTCAATAGTAGATTCGTCGTTTTTTACACACTGCTTGTTTTTATCGCAGGGGTCAGACTCCCATACGCCATCTTTACATATTTCCCGGTTCTCTTTACATCGATATGTCCCTGTAATGCATTTTGCCATAGGCTGACATGAAGTCTCCTGATCTTTTCCCGAAGTGCATTCCTCACCTTCTTTGCATGGCTCTGACACCCACACGCCATCTTTACATATTTCCCGGTTCTCATTACATCGATATGCACCTGAAATGCATTTGAGCGTATCGGTTTTATCTTTGCAATAGCCTTCCTGGGTATTGGCATCGATAACGCATCCGTATGGGCATGGCTTGAGATCCTTCCAAACCTTGTCTTTACATTGATAGATGTGGTAGGCTTCGTTTGCCGAATCGTATTCGCATTTGAATTTCTTTTCCTGGCAGGGGGGGCTGTCGACCGGTTCATCCAATTGGATTGCGCATGCGGTTTTTTCTGCATTACATCCGAGTTCACAAGTCATTTGGGGCGTCCACTCATTTCCGTCACACCAGAACTGTTCTTTATTGTTCAGACATATTGTTTTACCAGTCATTTCCGATGCGCAGCCATTATCTGACAATTCATATTCTTTGCATGCTGTATTATCTTCGTTACATGCTTTGGCGCTGCATTCAGAATGTCTTAACATGCCATTTCGGCAAGTCGTTAATTGTGCGACAGACTCCTTCTCTCTCATGATCTCTTCACATCGAGTTTGAAAGCCGTTGCATGGCAGGCATTCGCCATTTTCGCATCCATTGGCACATTCGTCCAGCGCATAAGCATTACCCGTCACGACGAGAATACCATTATCCGAAACCAGTTCACCGCAGATTGAATTACCATTGGCGTCTTTGCAGCACATCGGTTTGAGTGATGTTGGAGCACAGCTGTTTTTGTTAAGGCATGTGTTCGATTCACAAGGCTGTTTCTGCCAATCGCCATTCAGACAGATATGGAGCTCCCCGTCCACACAAAAAGATTTTCCTTCCTCACATTTGACGCAACGCTGATGAGCCGAATCACAAACAAACTCTTCGGGGCATGGGTATGGTTCGCCATCATCCTTAAAAAAGCAACTGCATCGATCCTTACCATTCTCCAGAATTTCATATATACCATTCGATGCTTCACAGGCATCGTGGTGCAATTTAATGTACCCGGCATAATCACTTTGACCGCACCCAGTGGCAAGACAGGCTGCCGCAAGAATGAATGTTCTAAAAATATATTCTTTGGTTTTCATGGCGCATTCTCTCTATTAAAAAATCATCAAAACAGAATCTTCATCTGCATGCCCATGGGAGACATGTGAATGGCAAGTTCTGAATCGGTTTGAATACGCGTGTAATAATATCCCATGATTCCAGCAACGGCACTGCCAATGACGGTCATCCCAATCCCCGTTCCTAGTAATACGGTGGAAGCGTATACTTCGGATTTGACTTCTGCCTTTGCTTTAAAGCTATCAAAAGAGATGGCGTCATTTGAATTGGCTGCAAGCAACCCCGCGCCGATGCCCGTCAGCACGATGCCAACTCCTGCCCCGGCAACCCCTGTCCACAAGCCTATCGCGTAATGTGATTTTTGTGCTGCCAGATCTTCTGTTACTTTGAGTTTTGTTTGCATATCCTGAACGCGAACAGTATCCATTTCTTTTCTTAGCTGCTCGTTTTCTGTTTTCATTTTTTTTATATTTTCGGGCGTAGCATCCGGGTGTTCCATTTCGTAACGGGTGTACCACATGCGTTCGAGCAGCTCTCCCCTGACCGCGAATTTTTCGGTCGAATTGGTTGCACGCTGAATATAGAAGAGCCCTTTGGCATCATCGCCCATCGCATGATAGATCTGAGCTATCGAAAAATTCAGTGCTGGCGAACGGCTGCAAATGTTGTTGAGAGCATCGGCGTTTTTAAGCGCATCTTCGTACTGCTTTGCCTTATAGTTTGCCATAAGACTGTTGAACTCATTGTTCCATCTCGGGGTTTTGTCAAGTGACATGCATGCGTCGTTCTCGGCATAAACCATTTGGGCCGAACAGGTGAACATACACACACAGCCCATCAATCCACAAATAAAGACTCCAATACGGGCAAATCGCTTTCCGGCTGGTTTCATTTGTTTGTCATATCCTTTATACTATTTTCCACGTTCATTGGGTGGAGAAAAAAACTACTTTGATCTTAAAGGAGTTTTTTTCACATTCAAGACTTGACAAGATGAAATTTCGTCGGCGTCTCGTTTGCCAGTGAGGGGACAGATTGGTATGGGCCATGACATGGACTATCATTCGGTGATGGCGCGGAGTTTCCAAGCAAAATAGGCCGAATCGATAGCGAGTATGAGTGGATTGTTGGGATCATCGAGGACGAAGATATCGTCGCCGCGATTGGTTTGGATATGGAGGGCATGGAGCAATCTGGGAATGCCCTGAATGGTGCATGGGAAGTTTTCCTCACCAATGAGTTCCCATCGCACAGTGGCATCATTTCTGACGAGTGTATCGACACTGAGCCAGCTTTTTCCTGTGCCTTTGAGTTCGCGATAAGCTTTTTTGGAGATCCACAATTCGCAGCGATTGTCGAAATCCGTGGACATGGGTTCCCACCATGGGTCTATGCTGCCGCAGTCATCTAACGAAGATAAGGTCTGTATGCCTTGCTCTGTGCCAATGACTTTTTGTTCGAGAGCGTAGGAAAAAGAAACGCCATTGAGCCACAGATCCCGGATGGTAATGATAAAATCCTCGCGAACTCTCGGCCTGAGTGGACTGACCACGGAATAACCCTCATAATCCAGGCGCAGACCGGGTTTGAGGTCAATCTGACTGCGTTCAAGCGAGGTTTCCTGGGCATAGGCTATGCCCCAAAACGGCACGAACAGACATAAAATAAACAGAATCAATGCGCAATTGGAATGGCGATACATGCTTCCCTCACTTTTTTTAAGGTGAGCATCGTTAGATGCGAACAAATCCGTTTGTAAAAAAATGGCCTGCGACTGCATCGTAACTCCATGATCACCTAACTAAATCATAGCAATTTAAAAGCGATTCAGGTACACAGAACGAGTGCAGATTTGCACCTGCTCTCATTTACTCTAAGGAACATTTGCATGCTATGAAAAAACTCGTTCTCGATTTAGATGAAACGCTCGTTTATTCGAGCATGGAACCGATGGGGCCGGATTCTGTCGAACTTTCGGCAGCTGGTTCTACATTTTATACAATGCTGCGTCCAGATGCCCGCGAGTTTTTAGAGCATGTCGCCAAAAAGTTTGAGTGTACCATCTGGTCTACCGGGATGCAGGCTTATCTCGAAAGCGTTTGGAATTATCTCAATATCGATGGTTTTACACTCTGGGGCCGCGATTACTGTAAACCGATAGAGACATCGGATGGCCGTGAACCTTTCGAAAAACCGCTCCGGCAAATTACTGAGGATTTGAGCGAAATCGTTCTCATAGACAATACGGCATCGATGTTTGCCAAATGTCCGCTCAATGGGATCCTGGTGCGAACATGGCGAGGAGATAAAAATGATACGGAACTGTCACATCTTCGGTATTATCTCGATTGGCTGCAAATTCAGGATTCTATGCAGCGGGATCACCAATCCTGGCGGCTCGAAACGCTTTGCCTGAGAACGAGGTGATTTGAATTAGCAATGTGCAATGTGCAATTGGAATGCAAAACTAAAGGGCGCCTCTGAAGCTAAAAAAACTTAACTTTCCAGGAATCAATTAGAGAACTCATTTATTGCTAATTGCTAATTGCTAATTAATAAAAGGGGGCATACTCGAATGACAAAACAATTCCTTATATGTTTGTTATCCCTCCTGATGTTTTCAGGTTGCCATATCAAAGGATCTCCGGAAGCTACAACTCCCGATGATACATCGACGGTCTTTGCGGTTTCGGACGAAATGCTTTCCAAGCCTACGACTGGACTGGCCCCCATTGAGGATGCTGGCAATATTTTAGGCAATGCCGGGTTTGAACAGGGGCTGTTTGGATGGCAGTGGCTCGACTGGTCGAAAGGGTGGGCACCGTTTGCGCTGTCGACCCAATATGCATACGAGGGAAAACAATCTCTTCATCTGCCCGTACTTTCGGCAGACAGGCGCCCGACAGTCGTCTGGGGAGGTGTGCAGGAAATTACACTGGCAGACGATATCCCGGAGTGTGTCGACGGCTATTACTATGTCGAGAACTGGACAGTAAAGGACTGGAAACAGTATCTGCAACTCGTCATCATTGATTTGTCGCATGATTTGGGGGCCAAACAGGGGAATTCTCAATTGAGGTATATCATCAGTGGCAGTAAGGAACCGCCTTTGTCGATCAGCAATGCCCAGTACCTCTTTATGGAAAAGGACCGCAGGGATGTTCCCGTGATTGGAAAGTGGACGCATTTTAGCGTGAATCCGAGAGCCGACTTTGAGCAGCATTGGAAATACCGACCAGGCAAAGATGCTACGCTGCGCGTCCTCTTTGAGGGAAGGTTCGATTACCATAAGAGTGACGAGCCTGCGCGCGGGGATGTGTACTTCGATAACCTCTATTTCGGGCCGAAGACGGCGACGAGATGTAGTGGAAATTGATAATTGATAATTGATAATTGATAATTGATAAAGACTGGTATTCTCAAATGCAATGTGCGCTCCAAAGGGGCGGTACATTCGTAGCTCATAACCGTGGGGACAGCCCACGGATCAAAACCAGCGTCGTATCGGCGCAGCCGATAGACGCTGGAGCCAAGGCGTATCGGCGCAGCCGATAGCCAGGCCAACAAAACGAAAAAAATGCGACAGAATCTGCTTCTCCCAAACATTCAGCGCTGGACAGACGAACAGGGTCCGGTTGTACGACTAGAGCATATTACGCAGAAATTCGGTGAAAAACTTGTGCTCGACGATCTGTCGCTCGACATTCCTGTAGGGAAAACGACCGTCATTATTGGAGAGTCCGGTTCGGGCAAATCCGTGCTCATCAAAACGATGAACGGGCTGTTAAAACCGACTGCCGGAAAGTGTATGCTGTTTGGGAAAAATACAGGCGAATGCCGCGTTCCTGAGCTCAATGCACTTCGCATGCGTACAGGAACCATTCTTCAGGATTATGCGCTCATTGATTCGAGCACGGTCTATGAGAATATTGCGTTTCCGGTTGTCGAGAATATCAAAATATCCGAGCGTGAAATGCGCAAACGCGTCGAAGAAGCACTCGAGCCGCTTGGTCTGACAGATGCGATTGACAAATACCCGTATGAACTGTCTGGCGGTATGAAAAAACGCGTTTCATTTGCCAGGGCGACGATCCACCAGCCGGAGCTCGTTTTTTTTGACGAACCGACGACGGGGCTCGATCCGCTCATGATTGTCTTTGTCGACAATATGATTAAAGATCTGCGCAAGCGGTACGACATGACGAGTGTCATTATCAGCCATGATATTCAGAGTATTTTCAGACTGGCGGATCGGGTGGCCTACCTTCATGGCGGGAAGATCATTTTTCAGGGCAGCCTCGAAGACATTCAAAAGACGCAAATCCCGGAAGTGCGCCGTTTTTTTGATTCTTCCAACAAGGCAAACAAAACCATCAATCATGTCGAAGGGAAACCTTATGTACAGGTGCGCGATCTGTACAAATCGTTTTCGGGGAAACCTGTTCTCAAGGGCGTGACGCTCGATATTCCAAGACGAAAAATCACCGTCATTATTGGCGGCAGTGGATCCGGTAAATCTGTCCTGCTCAAGAATATTTTGGGGCTCTATGTACCTGATTCGGGAACCGTCAATGTCAATGGACTTGAACTGACCCAATGTACGGAGCGTGAACGCGAAGACATGCGCACGCGAATCGGCATGTTGTTCCAGGGGGCCGCGCTTTTCGATTCGATGACCGTCGAAGAGAATGTTGCCTTTCCGCTTGCGGAACGCCTTCACGCCAGGCCTGCCAATGAAATCAGGGAACGCGTTGCAGAAATGCTCGAGAGATTAAAAATAGCCAATATCGCAAAGGCATATCCATCCGGCATTTCTGCAGGACAGCGCAAACGCGTTGGACTGGCACGCGCTATCATTACGAGACCGGAACTGATGATTTATGATGAACCCACGACCGGACAGGATCCCATCATGATTCGGTATGTCGATGATATGATTCTCGAAGCCCACGATGCCTTCGAACTCACCACGATCGTCATCAGCCATGATATGGTTTCGACCTTTAGAATCGCCGATCAAATTGCTATGGTATATGAGGGGGTCATTGCTGCCAAAGGTACCCCGGAGGAACTGATGGCCAGTACTCACCCGCAGGTGCAAAAAATGATTCGCGCCCAGATTCGATAAACCACACTCGTTAAACATAGCCCCCAAAATCCACAAATTATACTCTGGCATCAATTCATGCTAAACTGGGCTTGGACAGGATAATGTCTTAACCCTACTACATTTGAGAACAAAGATGGATCAACACAAAGGTTTATTAGAGGCAGCATTGGATGCCGTCAATGCCGTCGAAGCGCGAGCCGCGGGCAGCGAAGGTGCAACCGGGACTTGTGAGAATTCCAATTCACCGAAGCAATCCGCGCCCGAAACGCTCGACTCACCCCCCATTGATTTGAGCGGCGTGGATGGCCATCTCAGCTGGATATCCATAGAGAATCTACCGGAAGATGATGATCTTGCCATTTCATTTTCGACGTCTGCTTTTGACAATTTCCTGAGTGATGAAGTTTTGGAAGATATTGCCAAAGGGGATTCTCAGAATACCAAAGAGGAAAAAAACGGGGCTGAGCAGTCCCATAGTCAAAATGCGAAATCTGCATCAGCATTGCAGGAAAATGCCGAACCCGAAAGCAAACAATTGTCCGAGACGGCAGATGAGATAGCTCAGCTCAAGGAGGCGCTCGAATCTCTCCAAAAAGCGCATGCGGAAACCGAAGGAAAACTGCGAACTGTCTATCTGGAACGCGATGCGCTGTCTCAGGAAAACCAAAAACTCATTGCCGCACAAAAACATTTAAATGATAAATTGACACGCTTAACAAGCGATTTTGATAATTATAGAAAACGCGTTATCCGGGATCAGGAACTAAACAAAAATCAGGCCGAAGAACGCATCGTCACATGCTTTTTGCCGGTGATGGATAATCTCGAGCGTGCCCTCGTTCATGCCAAACAAGCCCAGGATTATGACAAATTACTTCAGGGCGTCGAGATGACAGGCAAATTATACCTTGCGGCACTTGCCAAACTCGGCTGTATTCCGTTTGACAGTATGGGCGAAATCTGCGATCCGGTGTTTCATGATGTTTTGCAAAAAGTCGTCAATAATGATGTCCCCAACAATTCCATTATTCAAGAGCATTTAAAGGGATATATCATGCATGAACGCGTACTGCGCCCAGCGCTCGTCGTCGTTGCGCAGAATGAGCCACCCTGTGAAGGTGAAGGAGAAGAGAATGTCTAGAGTTATTGGCATTGATCTGGGGACGACCAATTCATGTGTATCGGTCATGGAAGGCAATGACGTCGTCGTCATCGCCAATCGGGAGGGCTCCCGTACAACACCGTCTATCGTGGCTTTTAATCCGAGTGGCGAACGCCTCGTCGGTCAAATGGCCAAAAGACAGGCGGCCAAAAATCCCCAAATGACGATATATGCCGTCAAGCGCTTGATTGGCCGTACCATGGATGACCCCGAGGTCGAGCATATTAAATCGCTCGTTCCTTATGAAATTGTCCCAATGGGATCGGGGCCGCGAAAAACACCGGGCGTTCGTATTGGTGATAAAGATTACAGCCCGCAGGAAATTTCTGCGATGATTTTAACTCAGATGCGCACCATCGCCGAAGATTATCTGGGGGAAAAGGTCGATCAGGCTGTCATCACAGTCCCTGCAAACTTCAATGATTCACAGCGTCAGGCGACGCGCGATGCCGGTCGTATCGCCGGATTGGATGTTCTTCGTGTTATCAACGAACCGACGGCAGCCTCTCTGGGATATGGATTTGGTGAGGAACGCAACGAAACCATCGTCGTCTACGACCTGGGGGGAGGGACGTTCGATATTTCTATTCTGCGTCTCGGGGATGGCATGTACGAAGTTCTGTCAACTCTGGGAGATCCGTTCCTCGGCGGTGAAGATTTCGATAATGTCATTGTCGAAATGCTCATCGAAGAATTTAAAGAGGAAAATAACATCGATCTTCACGAAGATATGGCTGCAATGTACCGCGTCAAAGAAGCCGCCGAATGCGCCAAACAGGAACTGAGCATCGCCAAAGAAACCGAAATTAACCTGCCATTTTTGACGATGAAAGCAGGAGCCCCCCTGCATTTGAGCCGCACACTTACGCGTGCGGAGCTTGAAGACAAAACACGCCATCTCGTCGAAAAAACGATTCCGATGTGTCAGCAGGCCATCGAAGAGGCTGAACTTACCACGGCCGATATTACTCAAATTGTACTCGTCGGCGGCATGACTCGCATGCCTCTCGTGCGCGAACGCGTGAGCAAATTCTTCAATCTACCCATCAATACGGATGTCAATCCCGATGAAATCGTCAGCGTGGGCGCCTCCATTCAAGGCGGCGTACTCAACGGCGATCTTCAGGAAGTTATGCTCATGGACGTGACCCCACTCTCGCTGGGTATTGAAACGATGGGCGGTGTCTTTATGCCGCTCATCCCCAAGAATACCGCCATTCCCTGTGAGGCTTCTGAAATCTTTTCGACGACCGTCGATTATCAGGAAATGGTCAATGTCCACGTACTGCAAGGCGAGCGTGCCATGGCAGACGAAAACCACTCGCTGGCGAAATTTGAACTTTGGGGATTGCCGCCACTTTTGCGCGGACAGCCGCAAATCGAAGTCAAATTCCAAATCGATGCTTCGGGCATTGTTTCTGTGTCGGCTATCGAAAAGACGACTGGACGCGAAGCAAATGTGCGCATCGAAGCCTCGGGCGGATTATCCGAACGCGAAATCAATGCCATGATCGACGAAGCCGAAGCTCAGCGCAATGCAGACGAAGAAATGCACGCTCGCGTGGATCTCATTAACGAAGCCAAAGGGCTCGTTTATATGGCTGAGCGGTCCATCAAACAAATGGGTGAGTATCTGCAGCCCGATGATTTGGAAAGTATCAAAACAGAGCTCGCATCCCATAAGGATTATCTCGAAAATGATCCGGCTCTCATGCTCAATGAAGACATCGAAGCCGTCAAAAAGGCGCTTGAGGAACTTGCACAGAAAATTGCCGAAGCTGCCTATAATGCAATGAGCTGATTCTGGCGCGGCTATGGCGGCGAATGGCCGCCATACGCCTTGCGAGCGCCGCTATCGAGGTGCGACCGTGGGTCGAACCTGCGATACGCGGCGCTTTTTTTATATCAATGCACCCGCTATGGTGGCCGTCATAAATGCCGCGATTGAACCTGCAATCATGGCTTTGATACCCATTTTGGCAATGTCTGAACGACGGTTGGGCGCCATCCCGCCAATGCCGCCGATTTGAATGGCAATCGACCCAAAATTGGCAAATCCACATAAGGCATACGTCGTGATGACAATGCCACGATAAGATATCTTGTCGATAATTTGAGCAAAATGCAGGTAGGCGACAAATTCATTGACCGCCATCTTTTCGCCCAATAACTGCCCCACGAGGAAACAGTCACCCCAGGGAACCCCCATCAAAAAAGCAAACGGGAAAAAGAGCCAGCCGAAGAGCGTTTCCAGTTTTAACAGCGGCCAGAGACTTTTCTTTTCGAGCTTTGGAGTCCATGAATCCTGTTGGGTAACAGCCGCAACCGCACCACAGGCTGCCACATCGTGCGTATTTTGGCAATCGACGACGGCCGGCGAATTTTCATTGGGCAGTTGCGATCCGACCGCTCCCAAAACGACTTCATACAGGGCATGTGTCGTATCAATCTGCTCCGATTGTTCCATGATTTGCCCGGTTTTCTCCATCTCTCCTGTCTGTTCATTTTTCTTCAGGATATGAAAGGAACGAAGTTCTACAGGCACATCCACGGATTTAATCTCAGCCAGCTTGAGCAAAGCACCATGGGTACAGGCGATGGTATCCGACGTCGAATAAATCGAATCACAGGCAGGATCGAGTTCACCACCGGCACTCACCACATAACCGGCAACATGCTTGTACGTATGGGCATTGACGAGCCTGCTGGGGGTGCCTAAAACGAAGTTAATCAAGGCAATCAAAGCAATAAATGCCAATAACATGGCACCAACATTCAATGCCAGATGCAGACCTTCGCCCGCGCCTCGGGCGGCAGCATCAATGACGTTGGCGTCAGTCTTGGGAATTTCAAGCTTCGCTTCACCCATCGTCTCTGATTCTTCGGTTTCGGGAACCATCAGTTTGGCGACGACCAGCGAAGCCGGGGCACTCATGACGCTCGCGGCTATCAAATGACCTGCAATATCCGGGAAAAAAGGCAGCAGCATCGAAACGTATGCCGCCATGGTACCGCCGGCAACCGTTGCCATACCTCCCGTCATGATGGCAAACAATTCGGATTGGGTCATCCTGGCCACATAGGGTTTGACGACCAGCGGGGCTTCGGTCATGCCCACGAAAATATTGGCAACCGACGATAGCGATTCCGATCCCGAGGTGCCCATGAATTTCATCATGAATGACGCCATCCCCTTGACGATCCATTGCATCACACCGAGGTAATACAGTACCGTCATGAGAGAGCTAAAGAATATAATCGGCGGTAAAATGCTCATGGCCGTATTGACGAGCGGCGATTCGATTGTATTGGTGGCATAGCTCGCAAACAGGAAATTGGTACCTGCAGACGTAAAATTCAATAACACCGTGACGGCATCATTCAGCCAGCTAAAAATCGCACGCCCAACCGGTGTCCACAAAATGAAAATGGCAAACACCAACTGAATGCCAGTCCCTACGGCGACGAGCTTCCATAGTACTTTCTTTCGGTTGTTGCTCAAAAGCCAGGCAATTCCGATAAAACCAAAAATACCGACGATACTCATGATGCGGCTAAAGACACTCGTCGTATCATTGGCACGTTTTTTTTCGATAAGTGCCTTGGTCTGGTGGACGGTTTCTTTGCCTATGCCCAATGCGTATTTTTCGGCGATATCTTCTTTGGGTGCTTTCTGTACATCATCCTGAGGCGCCTGTGTATCTGCATGTGGCTGCGCAATCACCGGTGGCACTGCCGCCATTTGGGCGTCTGCTGGAATCGCCTGTTCCGCGGGTGCCTGTACATCTATGGGGGCGGCATATTCCGGCTGAATTGGATTGGGGATGTTTTCATTATCTTTAGCCTGTACAGGGATCGCTGTCGGAGGAATATTTCCGGGGTGTGTTGTATCTGTCTGTACAGGGATCGCCTGTTCGGCAGGAGTAGGTATTTCCTGTGCACTTGCGGGCATGTCATCTTTGACGATGGCACCAACGATGATGACAAACAGCCCAAAAAGCATGACAATCCATGCCAGTATTTTGGGTATTTTTTTGCGAATGGGTAATGAACTAAATGGGGAATTCGACATTTTTTGCGCTCCTGGAAAGGGAAACAGATGGTTTCTCTTTTACCACAAGCGCATTGTGTCATGCTGCACAAAAACAAAAATGAGATGTGAACAGGCAAAAAAAATCCCCTCGCGAGGAGGGGATAAAAGCAAACCATGGATTATTCGAATGTTGCACCGCAGGCTTTGTCTTTTACACTCTCTTTAGTAATTTCAGTTCCACCTTTACCGCAAACAGGAGTGCTTTTGCCTTCAACGCATATTAAGGTGCCAACACATTCACAACTGGCTTCATCACTGCCACATTTTTTAACGACTTGGTTGTAGTTTGACAAATTGCCGCCTTCTGGAATTTCTCCATCGTCCGTATTGGTAATAAAGCATTTTGTTTTGGGGTTATCTGAACATTTTTGGAAATCGTACACACCGTCACAATTGTTGTCGAAGTTCTCTTTAAGATCACTGCTGACACCTGCTTCGACTTCTTTATTACCAACTTGGTTATAATATTCCTTATTTTTGAAAGCATCCGGATTATTCTTGGTTATTTCTTCCAATTCTTCTGGCGAAGACGGACATTTTCCACCATCTTCATCTTTGACGATTTTGCCGCCCTGTTCAATACCGTGTACGAGTTTTCCATCCAGGCAAATCGTCACACCGATATATTTGGCTGAACAAGCACTGTTGGCATATTCGGTGTATTTACCAGGTCCCCAGCAAGGCGTGATGAGCTGCTCGCATGAACCATCTTCCAGTTTGACACCATCGATACAACCGTCACCTGAATTGTCAACGCCATCACAGCGTTCAGTTGCACCCGGGTAAATCAGGGGGTTGCCGTCATCGGGATCGCGTGGGTTTACGGTATCAGAGAAACCGCATTCATTATAGTATTCTTTTGAGGTCTCAGTGTAGAAACCATCGCCATCGTTATCGCGGCAATGCTCAATGTCTTTTTCGCGAATACATTCGCCATAGGAATCGCTATCCTTGGCTTTTACACATTGGCTTCCTGAGAGGCAGTCATCATTGGTCATGCATTTAAAAATACCTTTTCCATCGACCTCTCTTTCTTCAACGCTGCATCCAATACCTACCAATAAAAATGCAACGCAAACACTAGATGCCAGTATGATTTTTTTCGACAAACTCATTTTCAACCTCTTTGGCCAGCCTGGGCTGAATTTATTAATCATGCGTAGATAAGGCGCAAAAATACTCTCGCACCCAATATAACGCTTTGCCTTGTACCACGAACTTAAATAAAACGCAAGACTCAAGGCTAAGTCATTCTAAAAACCAATCGCTTTGCACAGGGATGGCGAATCATCTACAATGCATGCGGCACCGGCATCTTCTAAAACCCGGCGCGTCCTGAACCCCCACGATACACATATCCCAAGGCTGTGTGCGTTGCATGCCGTCTCCCAGTCGACGGGGGAATCACCAATCATAACTGCTTCACCAGGTGAGATCTCCCATTGACGACACATCCACAGGATGCCTTCCGGATCCGGCTTGAGCACACCACCCTCATGGGTGCCATAAATGGCGTCAAACGTACCCTCTCCAAAAAATTTGTTCGCCAGTTTGGTACACCATTTCTGAGGCTTGTTCGTATAAATGCCCAGTTTCATCCCTGATTGACGGCTCTTGCGCAGCAACGCCTCAATTCCTGGATAAATGTACGTTTCGGGATCGTTTCGGTCTATCGCCATTTGGCGGTATTCCGTTAAAAAATGCGTCAGACGTTCGCCTTCGAAACCGGTCGCGCCATGACACAAATGGCGTGCACCATACCCAATAAACTGAAGCAATTCCTCTTTCGGCTTTTCGGATAATCCCCATTGGCGCAATGTCGCATTGACAGCCCCAACTATGTCGTCCAGTGTGTTCAGCAGTGTGCCGTCCATATCCCAGATGAGCGCTTTGATCGTTTGACCTGACATACCTTTATCGTTCGTCCTTTCGTCTAATTCGGTGATCGCCGTTTTTATAAATGATTGCGGATTCCAAAGGGCTCAGC
>DGWW01000213.1 GCA_002395385.1 Myxococcales bacterium UBA4248 | reverse complement strand
GAGCAAATCCGTTTGTTAAATAAATACACATCCAATTATTCACATCCTTACGGGAGAAAATACACATGCGCATTAGTTGGAAATGGCTGCAAAATATGGTCGAGACGGGCGATATCACGGCAGAGGAAGCTGCAAAGCGGATAACAGCCCGCGGTCTCGAAGTCGAGGGTATGGAAGCAGACCCGACGCATATTGCCGACATCAAAGTCGCCAAACTCATTAAAATTCAGGAACATCCCAATTCGGATCATCTGCATCTGGTCGATGTCGATGCGGGCACGGGTGAGCTCATCCGCGTCGTTTGCGGCGCTCCGGGGATCGAAGAAGGCTGGGTCGTGCCTTTTGCGCCGATTGGTGCCGATTTGGGCAATGGCTTTGTCATCAAAAAATCCAAACTTCGCGGCGAAGAATCGAATGGGATGCTGTGCAGTGAGCGCGAATTGGGGCTGAGCGATGATCACGGAACGCTCATGCGCCTGCGCGCGGATGCGAAGATTGGCGCACCGATGGCCGAAGCACTCAGCATGGACGTGCCCAAATCGGTAGCCGCCTATCATACCGATATCTTTGAAATCGGCCTGACGCCTGACCGCGGTGATTGCCTTAGCCATTATGGCGTTGCGCGCGAACTCGCTGCTTCGCTCGGCACATCGGCCAAAGCTGTCGAAATGGCCGATTTGAGCGCGATTCCCAAGGGATCGTTTGTCAGCATCGAGAATGGCAGCGATTGCCCGCGTTATATGGGCATTCTCATCGAGAACGTCAAGGTCGGCCCGAGCCCTGCATGGCTCAAGAGCGCCGTCGAAGCCGGTGGTGCACGTTCGATCAACAACGTCGTCGATATCACCAATTTCATCTGCTTTGAATTCGGCCACCCGATGCATGCGTTCGATGCCGACAAGATGGCAGCTGCAAAAATCGCCGTCCGCCGCGCCAAAGCCGGCGAAAAGATTCTCGCGATTAACCACGAAACCTACGATTTGAATGATACCGACATCGTGATTACCGATGGTGAAAAGCCCGTAGCCGTTGCCGGTGTGATGGGCGGTGCCGATACCGAAGTCAGCGAGACGACGACGCGGATTATCTTCGAAATCGCATCGTTCCATCCGACGCGCGTGCGCAAAACGAGCAAACGTCTTGGTTTGCACTCGGAGAGTTCGCACCGCTTTGAGCGTTTTGTCGATGCCCAGGGCGTCGCCCGCGCCGCAGCGCGTGCCGTTTGGCTGCTGCAGCAATGCCAGGCCGACGCACCCAAACTCGTGGCCATCGACGATCAGTTCATCGCCGTCAACAATCCCATCGACCTGACGCTGCGCACCGCAAGGGTTAAAGCGATTCTCGGCGTTGCCTTTACCGGCAAGGAACTCGAAAAACTGCTCAAACCCATCGGCTTTGTGTCGGACAACTGGGACACCGACGAAATTAAAGTCAAAGTGCCAACCTGGCGTTCGGATATTACGCGCGAAATCGACATCATC
Source organism: Myxococcales bacterium UBA4248 (assembly GCA_002395385.1). GTDB lineage: Bacteria > Myxococcota_A > Bradymonadia > UBA4248 > UBA4248 > UBA4248. The sequence goes on along the minus strand of DGWW01000213.1, from coordinate 11,871 downwards.
GAGGAAATCTGCCGCGGCTATGGGTTCGACAATTTCCCGGCCGCTCTGCCCGATGTTTCGATGAAATGCCCGCATACGCCCTACGAAAAGAGCCTCAACCCGACGAAATACCCCGTTTCGCCGAACCTGTACGATCGTGCCGAACGCGCACGCCTGCACGATTTGCGCGAAGCACTCATCGACATGGGCCTCGACGAATGCATGCATTATACCTTTATGGATCCGTCCGACCCTGCACGCCTCAACCTCCCTGCGGATGCGCCCGAATCCAACCCAATGAAACTCGCCAATCCCATGAGCGTCGAGCACAGCACAATGCGAACGACGATGGTCCCGAGCATGATTGCCGCGCTGCAAAAGAACCTCGCAAACCAGCAGAAATGCTGTACGTTGTTCGAAGTCGGCGAAGTCTTTTACCCGAAAAACAAAGCCAACGACGTCGTTTGCCTCGATGAATTCCAGCGTTTATGCGTACTTTGCTATGGCGAGACGCCCAAACCTTGGTATGCACCTGCAAGACAGATGGATGTGTATGATTTGAAAGGCATTATCGAATCGGCGTTTAAGGCGCTCGATGCTCCGGTCGTGTTCGATCAGAACGCCGAGTGCGTTCCCTGGCTGCACGACGGTATTCAGGCAGCCGTCAAGCTCGACAATCGCGTCATTGGCCACTTTGGCGAACTTCATCCATTGGTACTCAAAAACTACAAGCTGGATGGGCCGGTTTTCGTTGCCGAAATCGAATTGGGCCACCTGCTCACGCGCAAGACGCACCTTATGCGCATGAAACAACTGCCGCGTTTCCATTTCTCGCAGCGCGACCTGTCGATCACCGTGAAAAACTCCATTAACTACAGCGATATTGCTGCCGTCATCGAAGCCAATCGTCCCGAGTATCTCGAATCCTGGCAGCTCTTTGACGTCTATCGCGGCAAGCAGATTCTGCCCGGTTTCCAGAGCATTTCACTCACCTTTAAATACCGCCATCCCATGGCGCACGATGCCGAACAGGGACGCCCACTCTCTGACGAAGAAGTCACCCAGGCGCATGCTAAAATCGTCGATGCCATCAACGAAAATCTCGGCGGTATCATTCGATAGAACGACGCCCCTGGGCTTTGCCCAGGGCGTCCGATTTCTAAAAACTTCATGGATAGCCTCACAACTTAATCTGACAAGGAGACACTATGAAAAAAATTTCCTTTAGCTTACTCGCCGCACTCATGCTCTTTAATTTTGCAAGTTGCAAAAAAGATGAAGCACCCAAAACGGATGAGCCCAAAGCCGAAACCGAAGCCCCCAAGGAAGATGGCAAAATGGATTGTTCTGCCATGACTGCTGAGGTCATTGCAAAGAAAGTTGCCGATCCTAAAGCCATAACAAAAGATGAATATGCTGCAGTGCTCGAAACCATGCAGTGCTGCAAAATTGATGAAAAATCCTTCGCAGTTGACAAAAATTCCTGCGAGACGAACAAAGCCCTCGATCAGCTCAAAAAAGACGGCGCCAAGCTTCCCTCGCTCGATTCTGTCGCCGCGCAACTCGTCAATAATGATTCACCAATCGTCCGTGCAAAAGCTTACGAATCGTTCTCCGGACTGTTCGGCGCTAACAAACAAGATCTCACCATTGCTAAAGATGCCATCAAAAACGAGAAAGATCCTTTCGCACTCCAGGCCCTTGTTTCAGGTCTTTCAAACGCAGGCAATAAAGACGCGGATGTCGCCAAGTTCCTGCTCGACATGGCAAAACACGAAAACAGTTTTGTTCGCCGCAAAGCCGCGATTGCACTCGGAAATTCATGGTCTGACAAGGTCGAGGGCGCTGCAGATGCCGTCATCGCTTTGATGGCTGATTCCGATGAAAATGTCGCCAAACTCGCCTGTTCAGGAGCCGGAAAGCTCAACGATGAAAAAGTCATCGAACCGATCGTCAAGATTTTGAACGACGAAAGCAAGGAAAAACTGCACGGTGAATGCGTTCGCGGCTTGGCCGCCATGTGGCTCGACTATCCGTCCCACAAAAATCACACCGAGAACGCTTACAAAGCCACAATGGATTATCTGAAAAAAACACCGCGTACTAACAAAGTGCCTGCGTGGAACGCAATTGCCTCATTCAATACAGTCGCCGCTAAAGAGATTGATCGCTGGAAATCCGAAGCCACATGGTTCAAAATGGATGAGTTCAGTGCTGTCATGACCGACCTCATCAAAGATGATAATTTTAACTGGCTCGGCAAATCTCCCGCAATGAAAGCCATTGCTGCTTTCGGCGGCAAGGCTGAACTCGAAAAAATCAAGTCCGTTGTCGACGGTCTTTCGGATCAGAAAGTGAAAGACGCGTATGCAAAAGAGCTCGAAAAAGCGAAATAACCCTTTTGTGTGGGGCGGCCTGTGGCCGCCAGCTCGCTATTGGCCTAACGGCCAATACGCTCACTGAACGCCGCTATCTGCTTTCGCAGATACGCGGCGTTTTTTGCCTATGTCATACAACTGAATTCCGTTATATATTATCGTATTTTTGTAATTGCAGTGACGTACATCTCATGACGACGCATTGCTGTCCACCATCTGCAACTTCATTTCAAAAAGGAGTTTTTTTTATGATCAACTTACAGAAAAATTACTTCTTAGCTGTGGCTGTTTTACTACTCGCCGGATGTGGTGATGATAGCAATTCAGGTATCGCTGTTTCGGAATGCGACAATGCCGCGATACCTGCAAATGCCGTCAATTGCGAATGCGCAGACGGAAATTGGATCAACTGCACAATATCACAAAATAACGAATGCGATGAATCTCAAAAACCTGCCGATGCCACCCATTGCGAATGTGTAGACGGTACCTGGGAAAACTGCACTTTTACAGAAGACAGCTCTTGCGACGAATCACAAAAACCAGAGGGTGCAATCACATGCGAATGTGTAGATGGTACCTGGGAAAACTGCACTTTTACAGAAGACAGTTCTTGTGACGAATCACAAAAGCCAGAGGATGCAATCACATGCGAATGTGTAGACGGTACCTGGGAAAACTGCACATTTACAGGAGACAGTTCCTGTGACGAATCCCAAAAGCCAGAGGATGCAATCGCATGCGAATGTGTAGACGGAAACTGGATTAACTGTATAACTACTGAACCTCTCGAATGTGACGAAACACAAAAACCCGCTGATGCATCCAATTGCGAATGCGTAGATGGAAACTGGGTAAACTGTTCGATCCCGGCTGCTCCAACCTGTGATGAATCTTCAAAACCAGCGGATGCTTTGACGTGCGAATGTATCGATGGAAACTGGGTAAACTGCACCAAAGATACAACCGAAAAACAACTCCTTAAAGACAATATTGTGCTTATCTATCATCCTGGCGAAAAGGAGCTACAACCACCCAGACACTTGAATCTGCTCGATTTTTCTGCAAAAGGGTATGAATCGATCGCAAATACAGAATTTACCAAAAATGGTAAAAAATCATTCAAATGGGAATATACGACAAAATCATTAACATTCCCCACACCACGCAATTTGGCCGAATACGACACGTTGAGATTTGATGTCTATGTTCCGGAATCATCCGTTGGTCAAACGTTTTATATGTATTTTCAGAGTGAAGATAACTCGATCGAAGGGATGGACTATTATGGCAAAACGATTAAATTGGAAAAGAGCGGTTGGAATACGTTTGAATTTACAATCGATAAGTTAAGCAAATCCCGGTCGCCGCTTGGATGGGATCAAATTGATAAACTCGTATTGACATCGACAGGCTGGAATCAAAATAATAATACATCCTCGGTGATCTATTTGGGAAACATGCAACTCATATCGACACCTGCATTACAAAAAAATGATTCCACTAAAATTATCGATTTTTCTTCGGATGCCTACAAAGCCAACGCTTCTACGACATACACCAAAACCGGCAAAAAATCTTTCGAATGGAAATTTACAACAGCCAATTATACATTTTCGGTGCCGAAGGATCTATCTGCATATAAAACCATAGACTTTTGGGTTTATGTACCCAAAGCTTCGAAAGGTGCCACATTTTATATGTATTTTAGCAGCGAAAATCCGGCAACGACAGACGGAATAGACTATTACGGCCGCACATTTGCACTCACTCAGGAAGGCTGGATGCATTTTTCATTGCCATTGAATAAATTCAGCACGAGCAGGACACCGCTGGGATGGAACCAAATCGATAAATTAGTCGTAACTTCAACCGGGTGGTCACAAAACAATAATACATCAACCATCATTTATCTCGATGATATCTATTTAAATAAAAGCGATAATAAACTCAAAAATCCGATTCCGGAATTGTCCGGAGCCGTCTTTTCTATCAACGGCGCGCGTGCCATTGTCGACGGTAAACTCATTAACAACGGCTACGACGATGATACTGCACGAGTCTTTATGAAAGACAACGAGTATTGGCTTCCGCTCACGGTATTTGGTGCAAGATACGACGACAAGTCGACTTATCATCGGACAAAACAAAGCCTTGAGATGACCCTGAATGGTAAAAAATATCAATTCGAAGGCGGGAAAAATTCCGTTTCTATTGATGGAAAAGCCAGCGCACTCGATTTTATGCCAATCGCAGTTGGCACTGCATTGTTCGCACCTATGAGTTATATTAAACAGCTCATGGGCTATACAAAAGAATACAAAGATGAGATGGGGATGGTTTACTTGTCCAAATCCGGTGAAACGTTCACTGATTTAACAAGCCGACTCAATCTCATGTACGAAACCTTGTTCATGCGACCAACCGCAACCGAAGCTGTGGCACAGATGTTCAATCACCTCGGCGGCGACATCCACCCCAGGGTTATGATGACTCAGGATCGCTTCGATGAACTTAAAAAATTGCTCGAAACTGACAAGATTCTCCAGTCCTATTACAATGCCCTTGTAAAAAAATACGGACCGGATTCAAATGAATTTGCAAAACCTGCAGTCGTTTACAATATTACGGATGGCAAACGCCTCTTAAGTATTTCGCGGGAAGCTAAGAATCGCATTATACCATGGGCTTTTTTGTATAAAATGACGGGCGATGCAAAATATGCCATGCGCATTTGGCAGGATGTCGAAGCTCTGATTAATTTCCAGGACTGGCACCCATCCCACTATCTCGATACTGCAGAAATTCTCTACCCCATGGCCATCGCTTATGACTGGCTTTACGATGTCTGGACGCCCAATCAACGAGAACGCATGGAAACAGCCACCAAAACATTTGGACTGAATACCGGCCTTGATCGATATGAAGGACGTGCGTCCCACTGGGGTAACAATAACTGGACTGGTGTCTGCAATGGCGGACTGACTGCCGCCGCGATTGCATACGCCAACGCCCCTATTACAGCCGATGCCGCTCAAAGAGTTCTCAATTATTCGATGCAGGATTACGAAGATGGCATGTATACTTATGCGCCTGATGGCGGTTATCTCGAATCTCCGGGATATTGGTCGTATGGCACGGATTACTTGCATGTATTGATATCTTCACTGGATTCGGCAACAGGTTCCACGCAGGGGATCTATTATTCTCCGGGATTTGCCCAATCTGCTTATTTCACCACGTATTTCGAAAATGAGGCTGGTTCATGGGGATTTCATGATTCGGGATCTGGGCAGACCGATACAAACTGCCAGTCCTGGTTTGCGCGAAAATCCGGCGATCCTTCACTTGGACGCATCCGCCAGAATGCGATCGAAAACGGCCTTAAATCGCCTCATATTTACGATTTGATGTGGTATGCTCCGGGGCAAATTGGCGATAAAGTCAATCTGAATTTAGATGCGTATTACAGTCAGGTAGGATCTGTCACCATGCGGTCATCCTGGGATAAAGGGGCCATTCTCATTGGCCTGCATGGAGGCGCAAACAATGCAAGCCATGGCGATCTCGACATTGGCAATTTCGTTCTCTATGCCGCAGGAAAAGTCTTACTCATGGATCTGGGGTCTGATAATTACAATCTACCCGATTATTTTGGTACTAAACGTGAGTATTATTACAAAAAACGTGCAGAGGGCCAAAATACTCTGGTGATTGGTGATGTTTCTTATGAAAAACCTGATCAGGTCAAAAATACGATCGGTCATATCGAAAAATCCTTCGGCCAAAACAGTTCTTTTGCTACGGTTGATATGAGTACTGCTTATACGACAGTCAAATCAGGAACGCGCGGCGTTTGGTTTAAAGACAATCGATCCACGGTCGTTCTGCAAGACGAAATCAGTCTGGATTCCGAACAGATCGTTCGCTGGGGAGTTCATGCACAAACATCATCCTGGTACGGTGACTCGGGCGAGTATTTAAATAAATGTGTAAAGAAAGACACCATTGGTGAAATCAAAATATCCAATGATGGACGCAGCGCAACCATTACCCGGACTGGAGCAGACCAGCATCTTTATGCCGAAATCGTATCCTCCGACACATCGCTTAAATTCACAAAAGAACTGGCCCGTTCCTATGATAAGAATTACCCGAACTACACCAAATACCCAGAACGCCCAAGTTATACCGTTAATTTGCCGGGCCACGAAACTCAGTACGAACATTGCCGCATCGGAATCGAAAAACTCGCCATCATTACTCCCAAAAAAGTCAAATCATTCAATGTTGCTGTCGTCTTTAAGATGGTCAACAACGATGCTTCAGATCCTGCAATCGGCAAAACCTATACGTGGACAGACATGGCCAAGTGGACTGTTAAATAGAACCTACGAAAGAGCGATCACGATACATGATTACTTCGGGATATTCCCGAAGTTTTGCACATGGAATAATTCTAATGCACTCCAAACTCAATGATCTGAAAATTAAAAACTTTATATTGCTGACCATCGCAGGTCTGATCAATGCATTTGGTATTACTATTTTTCTATATCCAGTAAAATTGTACGACTCTGGTATTTCGGGAACCTCGATGCTTTTGGCACAGATTACACCGGATTACCTGCCGCTTTCTCTGTTTCTCGTATTGCTCAATGTACCTTTATTTATTTTTGGATACCGGAGACAGGGGCTTCTGTTTACGATTTATTCCATCTTTGCCGTCTTGATCTACTCACTTGGGGCATGGCTCATTACGGATGTGCTGCCCGTTGATGTTTCAATGGCATCACCTCTGGCGGGTCAGGATCTTTTGCTTTGTGCGATTTTTGGTGGCCTGATTTCCGGGTTTGGGTCCGGACTGACCATCCGTTTTGGAGGTGCCATCGATGGTATTGAAGTTCTGGCTGTTATCTTTGCCAAAAGCCTTGGACTGACAGTCGGAACATTCGTCATGATATACAATGTATTGTTATATGTTATTTGTGGTATCGCGCTGCACAGCTGGATATTACCGCTTTATTCCATTGTTACTTATGCAGCAGCGCTCAAAACTGTCGATTTTATTGTCGAAGGTTTGGATCGTTCAAAAGCTGCAACCATAGTGACGTCCAATCCCGATGAAATTTGCAAAGCACTCTCCGATAACTTTAAAGTCGGAATGACGCGCATTCAGGCAAAAGGTGGTTTTTCGGGGGAAGACAAAACGATGATCTATATGGTCGTCAATCGTTTTCAAATTACACGCTTGAGAAATATCGTTCATCAAATCGATCCATTTTCCTATATCTCGATTACTGAGATTGCCGATATTTACAGAGCCAATATAGCCATCGAAAAAATTCACCCCAAGGATAAAGTGGCGTCGGATAAACCTATTGAAGAAGAAGCCGATAACACAGACAATTCTACTGAATGCAATGAGTCTTGCCCTCAGGACATTTCTTCTGACTGAACTGCGTTCACCTGGCGGGCGCAACTCCCCAAGAATTGCGTGGTGGGAAAGCCAATCGCAAACACAAAAAAAACGCCTCTTGGACGAACCAAAAGGCGTTTTTATAAGACTCCTGCAGAGCGGGAGAATTAGATCCCTGCAAGTTTAACGATGGCTTCGAAGCCCTTGGGATCAAAGATGGCGATATCGGAAAGGACTTTGCGGTCGATTTCGATGCCGTTTTTCTTGAGGCCAGCGATGAGGGTGCTGTAATTTTTGCCGAGGGCACGGACAGCAGCGCTGATGCGGGCGATCCAGAGGACGCGGAAGTTACGTTTCTTATTGCGACGATCACGATAGGCATAAACCTGGCCATTGATGACCTGCTGTTTAGCCTGACGGAAACGTTTGCGACCGCCACGGAAACCTTTCGCCAGCTTCATCCAGCGATTGTGGCGCTGACGACGTTTTGTACCAGTTTTAGCTCTTGCCATAATAAGCCTCTTTTATAAAGCAATGTTCGGAGGAGATTTGCTCGCTTTGAACCCGACACTGTCAAATTACATCTGAATCTCGGAGGTGTTCTTAAAACACACTTTACAGACCCGGTCCAGACAACCACGAAACGCACGCGTTTAGGCGTAAGGCATGCAGCGTTTCAATTCTTTCATCACCGTTGCATCGGCAACGACTGCTTTGCGGAGACGTCGTTTCTGCTTCGTCGATTTCTTGGTGAGGATGTGGCTGTGATAGGCGTGATGACGCACGATCTTGCCAGAACCCGTCACTTTGAAACGCTTGGCGGAACTACGCTTTGTCTTCATTTTAGGCATGGTAATTCTCCCTTTATGTGTGACCAAACCAATTGTGACCAAACTGACAATAAGAAAAAACCCCAAATGGATTGGGGTTTTTTCTTATCATCTTCTTATAGGCCCAAGCAGATTTGAACTGCTGACCCCTACCGTGTCAAGGTAGTGCTCTCCCACTGAGCTATGAGCCTGGGTGGTTGGCCCTAGCAGATTTGAACTGCTGACCCCTACCGTGTCAAGGTAGTGCTCTCCCACTGAGCTAAGAGCCAATATCTCGACGCCCTTTCGAACGTTTCGACGGCGAGCCTTATAATAACGACGACTCGATTCGTCAAGTGTTTTTGTAAAAAAAATGCGCGGCTGTATTTGGCGAGCCAAATAAGCCGCGCGGCCAGTACGTATTGGGCGTTAGCCCAATAGTACGGCCAAGATAAAGACGATGCTTCTTTTTGCATTTTATGGTATTCTACATGAGAGAATTGCGCTGGCGGCTATTGCGTTCATTGAGGTCGTGCTGTATGCGAAAACTTTTAATCTGTTCACTGAGCTTGGCTGTTCTTCTGGGAGGCTGTGTGCTCGATCCGATTCCGGATTACGGCGAAAAATGCCCGCCGGATGGGGCTTCGGGAAGAGTTTATGGGGAATATCTCGATGGAACCGGGTTCTGCGCAAAGAATCAGCTCTGCATTCCTGTCGGGACGACAGACGATTTTATCTGCACGACCCAGTGTGGCACTGAGGAGGCCAATAAGCCGGAAGATCCGGCGATTTGTGCCAACAAATGCATTGAATCTTTTCATGATTTAAACATCGACATCTGTGAACTGGAAGACGATATTCCGCTGTGCGCCAAAGGTTATGCTGATTGTGACCGAAGGATTTCGACGGGATGTGAAGCGGATTTGTCATCGATGCAGCATTGTGGTGCCTGCGATTCGGAGTGTTCAGAAAACGCCGTGCCAAACAGTCGGACTGTTGAGTGTAAAAATTCGAAGTGTCGGGCAAAGGATTGTCAAAACCATTATCATCTCATGGCAGATGGCAGCTGTGCAGAAGATACCGATGCAGCCTGTACCGATTTAGAAACTGGTGAAGTTATCGACTGTAAGACTGCCAATCATGCTGCGGATGGGGAATGCCAGTCTGGCAAATGCCGCATTATCGCATGTAAATCTGGATTTCATTTATCTGGCGAAGGTGCAGGGAATCTCTGTGTGGAGAATACGGATTTTGAATGCGGCAATGAGCTCGTCGATTGCAGCAATATACCCAATGCCGTGACCGCTTCCTGCGACAAGCCGCAGGGATATTGCGAAGTCTCGCAGTGTGTGCCTGACTATCATCCGGCGGACCATGCATGCGAACGCGATTCGGTCGAGGCTTGTGGCATAACACTCACCCAATGCACTGCGCCAGAGCACGGTATTCCTGATTGTTTCGCTGGAATTTGCGATTTCTCGTGTGAACCCGGATATCATCTCAGTGAGGATTTATGCGAGGAAGATTCAAACTTCCATTGTGGTGAGCACGAAAATACCTGTGATGTCGATAAGATAAAGAATTCCGCAGAAGTGGCATGCATTGAAGGTACTTGTGTCGCAACGAAATGCAACGCAGGATATCACCTCTACAATGGGACATGCGAGGCCAACTCTATTAAAAACTGCGGAGAGCATGGTTCCCAATGCCCAAATTCTCATTGCGAATCATCTCTGATTGCCAATTCCGCAAATTATGAGAATGATGATATCATTTGTATATCAGGTAATCTTACTGTTGGCCCGGTTGTAGAAACCCTAAAGATGGGGCAGCTTATTTATTCTGGGGGGATAGATATGAACTTCACCGATAAGGGAGGAAATTTGACATCCGTATCACTTCCTAAGCTGTTAAAACTGGGTAAAGAGGCAACTTATATGAATGGTACAGGGGAGGGCAACGTTTGGTCTTGCTCAATTGTGTTGAGAAATGCCAATCATTTAAAAAGTTTGACACTCAACAACCTGCTCAAAGTCGAGGGGGAGCTTTATTTTGACAAACTTGATATTTTTAGCACACTAAACATGAAAAAACTTACATATATAAGAAATGCGCTCTTTAATGCGATGCCCAAAATGAAGAAATTTAATTTTTCAAGCTGCACTCAAATAGGTGCCGCTTTTTATTTGAATTCTCAGGGTAAACTATCTGAATTTTCTCTGCCTGCATTAACCAAAGCAAACAGCATTTCTATTAAAAATAACCCCAATCTGGAAAATCTCAATTTTAATGATGCAACCATTAATAAATTAGAAATATATAATAATCCTATGCTTTCGTGCACCAACATGTGTTCACTAAAAAATTATACACAGCTTAACACACGTGGCATTACGGACAATTCCGAAAGTTCGTGCGATCTCAAATCGACGTGTCCTTAAGTGACTATTCAGCCCTTGCGCTTGTTTTTCTTCGAAAGCTCAAATCATTATCAGTGCGTAATGCATAATTATGAATGCATCATAAAATGTCATACTCAGAGGATTTGGATGATTCCTTTGGTTTTACACAATTATTCAGCATTATGAATTCATCATTATGAATTAAAGAGCATTCAAGTGTTTTGGGAAACAGGAACGTGCTTCAGGACTGAATGATAATGTCCCTAGCCCAGATTCTTCTTTTCCTTGCGGTGGAGCTGATATTCTGGGCTATTGGTGAGGTTCATCGACAGATACACATGCTTATTTTCGTGATTGAATCCGTGTTTTTTAAAGAAATTGATGGCGGGTTCGTTGTTGGCATCGGTATCGACGAGGATCATGCGTGCGCCGAGTTCGATAAACTTATCGCGCATGGCTTCGAATAAGGCTGATCCGACTCCCGAACGTTCGATGTTTGGGTCGACACCGAGCCAGACGAGATAACCGTAACGCCAGGCGCTTTTTTTCTTTTCGATGACGTTGCCCAGTGCAAAGCCGATGAGCCTTTCACCTTTTGTGGCCACTAAACAGGTATCGGTGTCCGCAGCAAAAAATGTCACAACTTCAAACTCATCCCATGTACGGTAAAGTGCTGGCCATTTGTCTGCTGTAAACAACCGTTCACCGAGGTAAAATACCGTAGCCAGGTCGCCGATTTCCATCGGACGTATGTCAAAGTCGTTTTCGTGATGCATATTTAATTCGCAATTCGCAATACGTAATTGAATGGAATTCTAAAAGACTTGCTCTGAAGCCAAAGAAACACAATTTTGGTAACTATTCAGCCGCCAGCCTTGTATGTT
>DGWW01000023.1 GCA_002395385.1 Myxococcales bacterium UBA4248 | reverse complement strand
GCCGCCCGCCGCGTAGGCGAACGTGAAAAAAAAAGGTATGTGAGAACCTCGAAGGGAAGAACAAACTCTTGAAAGAATGCAAGAAATAATAGAATGCGAGAGCCCTGCTGGGACTCCCCCATCAAAGTCCCCGAATCACCTCAACATGCACCAGAGGAAGATTAAAATGATAATACAGCCACAAACTGAAGAGAATGGCCGTCAGCAAGAACACCGCAATGAGTGCAAATACACGCCCTTTGGGTAGCCGGCGAATCAAAAAACCGGATACAAGCGTGCAAACCAGAGCTGTCCCGAGAACAATACAAATCAGAGCGGGATACCCGATAATCATTAAACCGGACGGTGTCATTTTGCAAACCAGCTAAAGATCGAAAACCTGTTCATTAAACTCGGAACGCGGAATCTTCGTGACCGTCTCCTGCGGACGTGCATTGATGTAAACAGTGCTTTTCTTTATAAAACAAGGCTCATCTGCACCACACGGGCGAACGTCGATGCGCCGAAGCGGAACCAGTCCCGTGCCCACAACCTGCCACAAAGAAGCCTCATGTGATGCCGCACTGGTATGAGAAAATGCACGAACCTGCTGATTTTCCTTGTCAATATTGGGATTGCTCAGCTTATCAAAATTGAGAACGATGATAAACATCTGCGCCTCCTCACTCCAAAGCCATGCATAATAATACGCATTCTGCTGGCCGAGCGATTTCGGCGTCATGACATCCATAAAACCATCCTGATTGATGTCTTCCTGAATGATCAAATCACACGGTTTTTCTGCGATTCGGTTGAATTCTGCATCAGTCCTGAAAAGCAGCTGCGGAACCTCCGTATCCACACGTACAGCCGTAATCCTGTTCGTCTCCTCACTCGCTTCACAGTGAAAATCGACGATAGGCCCCCCCTCATGAACGACGACGCGAATATCCTCCGCTTTCAGTTCCGGCAGCGTTCTCGCTTCTACGGCCACTGCACTGTCCGCAGAATCATTCGTAACGGGTGCCTGCTTGCCATTCGAACAGGCACTTAAAATCATCAGCAATGCCGCCAAAATATTGACTTTATTCATAATACGACCATCGATCTTGACTGTTTTTTCTTTGCCCGGATGCTATCTCGCCCAGGCTCGATACGCACCGGCGCGCCGCTATTGACATACGCGGCGCGATCATTCTTTGCAGAATGCAATCCATTGGGGAAGCATTTGACGCAATGCATCCTCATCCCCACGCTCGACAGCATTATTCCACGATTCCGCCAATAATGCATCTGCATTCTCCAATTCGAGCAGCGCATCTGCAATGCCTGAACTCCACGCTCTCAAGATGGAATTATCCGGACAAAAATGTTCAAAAAAGAGGCCGCTTAACATTCTCATTGCACGATATTTTTTAGCGAGATAGAGCCAATCCGAAAAACGAACATCATCGAGCAATGCACTGGCAATCATGCGTTTATGCTTATCCATCGCCTGAAGTTCCATCGCGAGTTCAATCGCAGTCGGCGGCAAATCGGCCTGACCAAGCAACAAAGCGCTCGATGCTTCGACAAAATTGGCCTCATTCATATCGCGCAAATAGAGATTATCTTTGCGAATCTGTGCCAGTTTGGCCTGAATGACATCAAATTCTGCCAGAATGGAAGCATCGTGCTCTACGGCAATCGCCAGAATTTCCACACCTTCGAGCGCTTCGAGCGGAAACGATGCATACGCTTCATCGACAAAAGATTGTGCAGTTTCCATCGAAATCAGCTGATTGCCGAGCATCAGGTACATCGCGGCAGATCGCATATCCCATGACAGGGCTTCGTCATTCAGGCGCTGGCGCAAAGACTGAGCCATGGATTTGGATAAATTTTTAAGGCGACGAGGCGCAATTTTCTCAATGACCGGTGACGCCTCCGGGCTCGAACGCAAGACGGCAGCACACCAATGCAGCCAGAGATTCAGGCGATCTTCTTGAGATAGTTGGCTTTCGTCTAAAAGATGAATCACTTTTTCATCGATCCACCCAAGCCCCGTGCGCAATTTTTCATTCACGCTATCCAGAACTTGTATCATTTTAAGAATCTGCGTCGCGCTGTCCCAATCATCCTTCAAAGCCTCAAATATGACGCGCACGAATGCAATCGATCCATGGTGTTCAATGGCCTTCAGGTTATTGAGTGCCCGCACGAGGTGTTTTGCGCCTTCGGGCTGTTCCATGACTTTCTGCACATAAGATTGCAATGTCTCCCAATCCTGATCCATCGCCGCACATACGATTTTCATTCGGCCTTCGGGATAATCCTCGGCAAACAACAATTCCTTGGGTTTAGCAGACATCAGGCTCTTGGGCGTTTTTTCAAACTCCCGAGCGATTTCTTCGTAATTCATGTATTTGTCACCTGGTGATGGGCGGCCTTCGTGCCGCAGCCTTTTAGTTTCTAACATTATCGGGAATTAGGCAATTTAATTAGCTTGGGTCACGCTTCACTATAAAATGAAAACGCCGTCTGTATTCCTCCAAGCAACGCCAAACCCACGACAAATGCCCATATCGAATCGCCGTAAAGCAAGGATTTGGAGCCAAATACCCCAAGCAGCCATGCGGTTAATATCCATGGGCCCGATATGACCCCCATCAATGCTAATTGTTTGGATTTCGAAAGCCCCACAAAACGCGGCTGCAGCGAAACCATCGTCGCCTGCGCAAAAACGGCCTCGAACAACAGCATCATCCCAGCCATGCCCCAACCACCAGTCCCCCACACGACAGCCAATACAATGCCCCAGAGCACAATCAAAGGTACCATAACGAAAAAGTGTACAACGGCCTGTGTCCAGCACCACCGTCGATACAACCCAAGACCTTTAAAATAGGCATCGCGCCCCGATTCGTCTGCCATAAACAGATAAAGCAGGCCATAACACACCATGAGCATGAGTATCCATCCCGAGCTCACAAGATCGGCAATCGTCTCGAACCATCCGGCATATCCCATGGCCAGGCACGCGAGCAGCAGGACAAATGCCATGACCCACAAAAGCATTCGACGGGCATGCAACATCGCCAGATGGCAGGCTATCATGGGAAAATGTATCATGATGTTCCTCGCTGAAATTCCACAGATTTCAATTCTGGGAATTCGGACATACCATTTGCATCATGCCCTGTAATAATAAAAGAATCTCCCTGCGAAATGCGTGTTTTGAGATAATCGTGAAACTGTCTGCATCTGCATGCATCCAGTCCCACCAGAGGTTCGTCGAGCAAATAGACATCTGCGGGCATCACACACACAAAAGCGAGTGTGGCCCACTGGCGCATGCCTTGTGACATTTCCTGGGGAGTGAGGGGCAAAAGCGGTTCGAGTGCAAGGCCTTCACCGCGCGACAACAACCAGTTGTAATCTTGCCGGGCTAAAGAACAAATCCATCTTAATTGCTTATCCAATGGAATGTCATCGTAAAGCAGTTTGGTATTCAGCAGAGAAGAAGCACGATAACTTGGGGAATCGTTCCATAGAATGGTGCCGTCCTGGGGCATCAGCACGCTGCTGAGCAATTTTAGCAGCGTCGTTTTGCCGCATCCATTGGGACCATAAAGATAGCTATTGCCCAATAGCTGCGAACTGTAGTCACGCCAAATAACTTGATTGGAATAACGAAATGTCAAATGCTCAATCTTAAACATTGAATAATGTGATAAAATGCAATGATCTGTAAACTAAGCGTTGCAAGCAATAACCCTAAAAAAAGCGCCGTATGCCGTCAGGCATAGGCGCGGCAAGGGCGCGTATGCCGTCAGGCAAAGCGCCCCATCTCCAAAATAAGAATCAATGCATCGTCCAGGAAATCGAATTGATTGCAACGCGGTTGCTTGTATTCTTATTGCCAGATGAAGCAGGTTCAACCTTAAAGGATGTCGACGAATTATCGAAAGTAAGCGTCGTCGTATCGGCATCTCCGGCAGCAAACTCGATGGTCTTGGTGTCCGAACCTGCGGTAACTTTAATGCCGCATTTGGTAGAACAAGTCGGTGCGTATGCCGTCCAGTCGATGGTCACCTTGCCGACGCCCGACAGACCGGTCACGACAATATTTGTCGATTTAGACTTATTGCCCGTAAGAATCATCGAATCGATATAATTCGAATCGCAGAAATTGCCGGTGGCGGTCAAGGTCACAGACCCGCCATAATTCTGGGTATAGACTGAACTATAGTCCGATTCATTGCCGGAAATCGTCGTTTTGGTGGCACCGACAAAATCTTCGGTAAAGGTATCTGTAGAAATTGAATCGACGACATTGACCGCCATGTTAATCGAAGTTCCGGTTCCGATCTGAGCTGTGATTTTGCCCGAAGTGCCTATGGTTGCAGTCGAAGCGACAGAAACATCAAACGTTGCGGAATTCTTACCCGAGGCGACCGAAACACTCGCTGGAACAGTAATTTTGCTATTGTCAGACGAGAGCTTGACCGTCGTAGCGCTGGATGTTGTTTTGTTCAAAGAAACCGTGACGGATTGGGATGTTCCTGGCTGAAGACTGAGCGCAGCGGGGTTAAAGGACTGGACTGCCAAAGGCGTATTGGCTGCCACGATGTCGCTCTGATCGCGAGGCGCAATCTTGGACTGGTTAAAGTCATAGACGAGAACGCCGGTCACATCGTAAGTTGTGCCAACGGTCATAGCCGAAGTCATTGCGGTCGTTCCCATGATGAAATCATCGACATAAGCTTCATGGTTGCCGGAATCGACACAGGCCCAGACGGCTTTGTCCGTAACCTCTTTGGCAGTCAGGCCGCTCACCGAGACGAGTACGCTGTCGTATGGGTTATTTTTGCCTTCGATTTGAGGAGCTGTCAAAGCCGTAGGTGCAGGAACACTGGCCGTTCCGAGCGTCTTTACCTGAGGCGAGGTCAGCTCGAGCATGTCAAAGTATGTGTCGGTCGTAGCTTCGATCTGGACGCGATCGCCGACGTGAACTTTTTTGGCTTCGGATGCGCTATAGACATAAGCTCCTGCGGCATCGTTATCATCCTGAATAAAGAAGCCGGTTGGCGTCGATAAATCGTACTTTTGTGCAATGGCCGTCACGATGCCTTCGACGCGAACCGTCGTTCCGTCGGCCAGTGTGCCTGCAATAAATTTCTGGCGCAAATCCTTGAGTTCCGTCGTCGTCAGCGGACAACCGTGGATGGTACCAGCCTCATTGGGACAATCGTCGCAGGCATCGCCAACTCCGTCTTTGTCGGTATCCTTCTGATCTGCATTGGCCACCTCGGGGCAATTGTCGAGTGCGTTATCGACGCCGTCGCCATCCTTGTCGGTTGCATTAAATGCAGGGCATGTGCTGTTATTGGCAGCACATGTCGGGTAGGGATCGCAGATATCGCCAAATCCATCTTTATCAAAGTCGGACTGTTTGTAATCGGTTTCGAGTGGACGAACCGGGTTGAACATCGTCGGGCAGTTATCTTTATCGTTTGCAACACCATCGCCATCCATATCGTTGGGATCCGAATAATAGGAATTCTGTGCGTAACTTTGAACACCATATCTCGAGGTATGTTGAATCGTCGTATCCTGCTCGCGCGGCCTCATGGGAATGCAGGTCGGTTCTTTGTCGGGCGTGCCGCAGAAGAACAAATCATATTTGGCAGCAGCCTTAATAGAGCTGTAAGTCATCGACGAACCGGTATCCTTGGTACAGATTTTCTTGGATGTGCCACAGACATCGATGGTTTCGCAGCCATTGGTCGAGCTGACGACATTGGCATCGCCATAGACGATCTTGCCCTCGTTCATGACCAAAAGTACATCGGGGCTGTCCGCATCGATCACGGCTCTGTAAGCGGTTTTGGTCGACGTCTTTTTGAACATGGCAATATCGGCGATTTGGCCCTTGGCAAGTTTGCCGACGACCGATTCGAGGCCAAAAGCAAGTGCGGCGTTATAAGTGACCATGCGCCAGAGATCGTAATCATTAAAGTATTTGCTGTAGTAGTAATCATTGAGGAAATCGGCGCATTTGAGCTCTCTCAGAATGCTGATAGACCCGGAGGGAACCCAGTCTGTACCGAGAGAAATGCTCACGCCCATGGCTGCAAACAGCGGAACCTGTGCGGTATCACCATACAGAGAGACATTGGATCGCGGGGACCATATCAGCTTCGATCCGCGCTCTGCCATGAGTGAAATGATATCGAGCGTTGCAGCAACACCGTGAATCACCGCGAGTTTTTCGTTAAAGATATCCTTTGCCCCCGTACCTTCGCCGCTCAAACAGCGGAGTTCATTGAGCGCGCCCTGGTTGATGCCCTCACCGATGTGGGGTCCAAAGTAACCATTCGAAGTATTGTAGCTGTATTTGGTGCACCCACTGTCATAAATGGCACCACTGCTGCCATCGCCGAGCGGGAATGTCTGATAACCGCTCTTGAGCCCGCCTTTGCCCTCTTTATCAATACTCGTCACGATGCCGGTGGCATTGCCGCTGCCAAAGATCCCCGTTGTACCGTGCAAAAGCTGGCGAAGCTCACCCACTTCGTGTGTCGTCGTACTCTTGGCATTGTGATTGGTGTGGCCATTCTTACTTTTGCGCCAATCATGGCGATGATCGAAGCGCTCATCGGCCCAGCTGTCGGGTGCCTGATTGTCATAAGTGATGTGGTCATGGGAATTGATCAATCCCGGACTGATCACCGAATCGGGACAGGTAATCACCGTGGCAGAGGAAACATCGATGGTATTATCTGCTGAGCAGCCGGCGAACTGAATTTTGCCGTTTTGAACGACGACCATGCCACCCTCGTAGATTTTATCGAGTGCAAGTACATCGCCCTTCAGGACGATCGTAGCCCCCGTTCCCTTCTTTTCGCACGTCGTCGATGCAGAAATGCTCAATGTTTCACACTTGACAGTTTCAATCGTACCGGAAGAAGCCGATTTTTCGCACACGCCCTCGGTAACATTGCAGGTATACCCCGTCAGGCAATCGCTGTCCTTGGTACATTTGGAGGGTGTGACGGGGCCATCTTCGCATTTCCCGGATTTGCAAACCTGATTCTCCTTGCAATCGCTGTCTTTGCTGCACTCGGGCGTCGTCCCATTCGGCTCGCACTTGCCTGCATTGCAAACCTCATTCGCATTGCAGTCGCTGTCTTTGCTGCACTCGGGGGTACCACCATTCGGCTCGCACTTGCCTGCATTGCAAACCTCATTCGCATTGCAATCGCTGTCTTTGCTGCACTCGGGGGTACCACCATTCGGCTCGCACTTGCCTGCATTGCAAACCTCATCCGCATTGCAATCGCTGTCTTTGCTGCACTCGGGCGTCGTCCCATTTGGCTCGCACTTGCCTGCATTGCAA
>DGWW01000330.1 GCA_002395385.1 Myxococcales bacterium UBA4248 | reverse complement strand
GAACGGTGCGAATTGAGGGCACCGAGAGCAAATCAAATGCGCGAGTTGGAGCACCGATAGGTGCGGGAAACGAAGCGGATTTGATATTGCGAACGGCAAGAGCCCTTTGGCGGGGTCCGGGGCAGGGCCCCGGCTGAATAGTTACTTTGTAAAATAGTTCAAGCCATTGCGAATTAAAAATAATACATTGCACGCGATCCTCCTCATGGTCGGTGCAGCACTTTTTATCAGTACCGGCGCCATCCTCATCCGCGCATTCGGCAAAGGACTTCCCGAAATTGAATGCGCGTTCTTCCGTGGAGTCATTGGGTTTTCTTTCCTGCTCTTTTTGATGCTCACACGCATCAAACGCATTCCCATCGGAAACAACAAAAAACTCCTCTTCTTGCGCGGACTCTTTGGATCGGTTGGTGCCATCCTCTACGTCTGGTCCATCTATCACATGGAAGTTGGCCTGGCAAACGGCCTTAATCAGACCTCCCCCATTTTTGTCGCCATTTTTGCGGCAATCATCCTCAAAGAGCGGTTCAGCTGGTGGATTTACGCCATCATTGCTGTCGCTTTCGTCGGAATGACGCTCATTGTCTCCCCCGATTTTTCTACGATCAATTTTGCCGCAGTCATCGCCGTTCTCAGTGCCGTTCTCTCCGGACTCGCCTATACCTGCATCAAAAAACTTCAGACCACCGAACAATCCGACACGATCGTTCTCTGGTTTATGGGGATGTGCACCATCGTTCCGCTTTTCTCCATCCCCTTCGTCTCATGGCAAATGCCATCATTGCCCAGCTTCTTTGGCTTGATCGGCGCAGGCTTTTCGAGTCTTTTAGGGCAGATATTCATGACACGCGCCTACAAATATGCCCCCGCAACCATCGTAGCACCGTTCATTTATATCTCAACGCTGATGACGCTCCTCATCTGCTATCTCCTTTGGGACGAACTCCCCAGCATTACCAGCCTCCTCGGATGCGGCATTATCATTACATCCGCCATTGGACTTGGCGTTCTGCCCAAAAATTCATCTCCTGAAAGAACGTGACAAATACCCCCGTGGGGTATATAGACCTTCTGGGGGCAATGCCCCCGTTCACGTGGAGATGAAAGCAATATGCTTAAAGAACAATACGATATAGGCGGGATGCACTGTGCAGCGTGTTCCAGTGCGGTCGAACGCGTCACCAGAAAACTCCCGGGTGTCAAAGAATCGAACGTCAATCTCATCATGAACCGCATGACAATTCGTTATGATGAGACCAAAACGACGCCCGAGATGATCATAAAAAAAATAGAAAAAGCCGGATTCACTGCAAAAAAGCACATCGGCGATACCCCCTCAGAGTTCGAATCCCCACAAAAATCAGGTGATTTAAAACGTCTCATCGCCATGCTATGTCTGGCCGGCATCGACTTTGTACTCTCGATGTCAACCATGTTTGGACTGGCTATTCCGTCGAAAATACTCGCCCTTCTCGAATTTTTTGTATCATTTCCCGTCCTCATCTTAGGCAAACGATTCTTTACGAGCGGGTTTAAATCACTGTTTCACCTCAATCCAAACATGGATACGCTCGTTGCCCTGAGTGCATCTGCATCGTTTATCTACAGCTTGGTCGTCAGCATCGGCCTATGGGCAGGCATGATTCAAACGCAACCGCTCTACTACGAATCGGCAGCCATGGTCGTGGCACTCGTCTCTCTCGGTAAATTCCTCGAATCCCGAAGTTCCGACAAAACCAAAGACGCCGTCAAAAAACTCCGCGCACTCGCCCCGGATACAGCCATCCTTGCCGAAAATGGCAAAACCCGCGAAATCAAAGTTTCGGATATCCAAATCGGAGACATCCTGTTGATACAAACTGGTATGAGTGCTCCCGTGGATGGCTCCGTCACACAGGGCGAAGGCCATGTCAACGAATCGATGCTCACCGGCGAAAGCACACCCGTCAAAAAACACACAGGCGATCCCATCATTGGGGGCAGTATCGTTACAGATGGTGCCATTTATATGCGAACAGAAAAGATCGGCAACGACACGATGTTCGCCAAAATCGTAAAATATGTCGAAGACGCCCAGGGACAAAAAGCCCCCATTGCCCGTGCCGTCGACAAAGTCGCAGCCATCTTCGTCCCCGCAGTTCTATCCATTGCACTCATTGCCGCGATCGTATGGCTTTTATGCGGGCAAACCATTCCCTTTGCGCTCAATATATTTACATCGGTACTCGTCATTGCATGCCCATGCGCCATGGGACTGGCAACACCGACTGCCATCATCGTCGGCACAGGCATGGGCGCGTCACACGGCATTCTCATCCGAAGTGCTGCTGCACTCGAATTGACGCACCATATTCAAACCGTCGTCTTCGATAAAACCGGCACGCTCACCCGCGCCTGCCCCACCGTCGCGCAGGTCATCCCTTTCCATGGCGAAAACGCAGACGAAATGCTGCGCGTGGCAGCCTGTCTTGAGGAGCATTTCCCGCATTCAGTGGCGGCTGCCGTGGTACGGGAAGCGAAGATACGCGGGCTGGACCATGAGGAGATGCATACAGAGATTGAGTATGTCGTTGCCCATGGCATCGCCACAAAGATCGGCCGCAGGCG
>DGWW01000303.1 GCA_002395385.1 Myxococcales bacterium UBA4248 | reverse complement strand
ATTCATCATTATGCATTAACGAATGGTATGAGCTTTCGAAATAAACAAGCACAGGGTTTGAATAGTAACTTTTTTTTCTGCGTATGCCGGAGGCATAGCAGAAAATCGGCATGCGTATTGAGCCTGAAAGGCGAAATAGCAGCCGAAAAAAATTCAGCCAATAATCGGTCTGTGAAAAAAAGTGGCCCTGTTTAACGGGTGTGAAGATTTTGCGATTGGAATTCTTTTTCGAGTTTTAGCTTATTTTTAGCTTGTGGAAGTTTCATCATTTTACAGGCAACAGCGTGATTTCCTATGAAATGAATCCACAACTGTGAGCTATGAGCTACAAACTGAATTCATAACCATACTGGTTAAACATTGCCAAAAAAAAATGTAACAATGGAATTAACGATGGCATCATTATGATGAAGGAATAAGCCTTCCTTTTATGAGGTGATGCATGTTTACATCTGGATTTACATAATGTTGGTTATCCCCACATAATGTGCGGCCGATCGAGGGGCGGTTACGGCGTTTTTTACCTGGACGCAGGCAAGATGCTGAAGTGCTGTACATGCCAGGCACATTGGGATGCTTTTTTTTACGATGATTCAAGTCGGAAAAGGGGCAGTGTGCCAAGAACGATGGCTTTTGGGTCGGGCGTCGGTCGGCGGGCGGGAATGGGAGAGCGGTAACCCTTGGGTTAGCTAGAAGAATGTGCGTAGGGTGGTGTAGGGTGGTGTGGGTGTCTGTGTGTTTGTGTGTGATAGAGTGGTGTACAATAAGGTGAAAGTCTGTTTTGGGTAAGTATGCAGGCTAGCTTGTGGGCGCACTTGAGGAAGAATGGAATGAACAGAGTTGAGCAAAATCATGTGATGATAAAAAATTAAAAATAATTGGCCTTTTTTGAGAAAAATTGCCCATATATATGTGTTAAGTGACGATGAAAGGAGGATGTGTATGGAAGATAGTATTTTTGAGCGTTGTCAAACTGATTATGAGTCCATTCGTGATTTGATTGTGGTGGTGGCCCGTGCAGTTGTAGGGGTGGATCCAAGTCAGGATATTTTGGAAGAAATTATAGGTGAGGGATGGCTGTTGGCAATTGAAATGATGTCAGTGTATGATCCCCAGCGAGGATGTAAATTGTCAACTTATTTATGGCAACAGCTTACCTGGAGACTTAGAAGATATTATCAAATGATTTTGCGCAAGTATGATAATGCATCACTTCCTGAAGCAAGCACGGATGTGAAACTATCGACCGAAGGGGTGCCTAATAGCAATATATATGAAGGTAATCCGTATGTAATGTCTCCGGAAACGGTATATGAAAAGATGGAGCGAGCAGAAATATGGACTCGAATTAAGTCTGAATACGCAAGTAAAGTTGAGCGCTGTTTGTCGGGTGCACCAGCCAATGCGGATACGGCAATGCGTACGCGGCTTTCACGGATTAAACACAGGGATTTGGTGAAACTTCGGATATCTGTTCAAAAAATGATTTTGTAGTATGCTTAATGTTTTATATAGGATAAGTGTAAATTTGGCCAGCATCTCGGTGTAGAGGATGCTTGATTCATAAGGAGTAAAAATGACTACAGAAATTATGATCGAGGATCGTTTTGTGTGTGATCCGCAAAAACTCATGGAACTTTTGAGTGATAATGCTTTCGATGATGAATTGATGAAAGCACTTGAAATGGGTAAAGAGTTGCTCGGAGAAGAGAAGAAAAGTGCGGGTCCGGAATATCGCATTCGCTTGACGAGTGCTGAACCGATTCCAGCCATTGCAAAAAAATTTGTTGGTGAGCATCTGAGTTATGTTGAGACGCGAACCTGGAATAAGTCAGCCTGTTCAAATCAATGGGTGATTATTCCCGAAGTTAAAGGTGCGAGTGTTGAAGCCAAGGGAACAACTGAGATCGTTGCGGACGGCCATGGATGTGTACGTCGTACCAAAGGGAAAGTGACTGTCAATCTGCCTTTGGTGGGTAAAAAAATTGAAGAAATGGTACTTCAGAGCATTACAGATACGTTTAAAAAGAATGCAGCTTATTGCCGTGACTATCTTGAAAAGAATGGATAGGCAGTTCGCATGATACATCAGCAGGAGATATCGGTTCATACATCCGGACGCCGAACGTATGAGGTTACGGAGCAGCTTCATGGTATTGTGTCGGCATCCGGGATAAAAACTGGCTTATGTCATGTGTATATTATGCATACGAGTTGTTCACTTTTTATCAATGAAAATGCCGACCCTTCGGTTCAGTATGATTTGAATCAGTTTTTGAATCGTCTGGTTCCGGAGAATGATCCCGCTTATACGCATATTTTTGAGGGTGCGGATGATATGCCAGCTCACATAAAATCAGCGATATTGCCTGCCTCTCTTGGGGTGCCGGTTGTCAGGGGACGATTGAAATTGGGCACATGGCAAGGGGTATTTGTCTGGGAACACCGGACGATTCCCCACAATCGCCATCTGATTGTGACGGTGATGGGAGAATAGGGGGCATTCTGACGGTGCAATCCCATGGATTGCAGGGATTTGGAAAGTGAGGTTGAATTGTGAGAATAAAAAAAGCTACCCTTTGGGTAGCTTTTTTTATCTATTGTCTCAGATCCCGGAGACACTTCTTTGCTAAAGGAGCACTTTTACTCTTCTTATTTTTGGCGACTCGATCGAGCATTGAAACTGCATTGTTTGTTTTTTCTATTTCATTTGGCGTGTTGCCAAGCTCCAGTGTCGCAGTGCACAGTTGTTCGACACATTCTTCGGTAAAGCCGTCTGCATCGCATAATGAAAGTGCTTTATTATACTTTATGATGCGTACTCTTGCTTCGGTGTCCTGGATATATTTTTGAGCTGTATCGTAGTTAATGCTTTTTGGCGTGACTTCTTTAAAAAGTTCGATGCCTTTTTCGTAATTTTTCTCATCGACCATGGCATTGCCGTTTGTGATGAATTTTTCCATTCTGATTTCGAACTCAATTTTATCTTCGAGTTCGAGCAGTCGTTGATCATCGGGCCATGTTTCTTTGATTGGTGCGATTACAGATTTAGCAGCAGCAAAATGTTTATCTTTGAATAATTTTTCTGCTTCATCAAGTTTAGAAGTGAGATCGGTTTCGGTAATTTCCTGTGCGATTTCATTTTCTGGCGGCCGGTTGGTGGCATTCTTTTTACTGATGAACGAAACGAGGAAAAGGACAACGACTATGATAATTACAAAAGCAGCAAAAATGAGCAAAAAGATTGTAATTGTTTTTTTATCGTTGCTATTTTTTCTTGCGTAGAGACGAGGATCGATTTGCTGCGAAGCGGGCACAAAGACAAAAGAGACGTTTCCGAAGCGGATTTGGTCGCCGGGCTGAATGGCGGTATCGCCATTGACTCTTTTTCCGTTGACGAAAGTACCATTGGAAGAACCTAAGTCTTTGACGGAGAAGGTATTTCCGAGAATGGTGATGTTGGCGTGGTTTCGTGAGATAGACTGATCTGAGAGGAGGATATAATTATCTTCGGTACGTCCAATGGTATTGGCTGTATCCGTAAGCATAAACTCTTCGCCGGCGAATTTGTCGGCGATACGAACAATTTTATATCCTGCTTGTCCCTGTGAAACAATTTGAGTTTTAAGGACGTCCTGAGTGCCTGCGCTTTCAGTTTGATCCTTATATTCGAGATAGAGTGTGTATTCGCCGATACGAATTTTGGACCCGTTATAGATTTCTGTACGTTCCCGTATTTGAGTGCCGTTGACGAACACACCATTTGCGCTGCCGAGGTCATCGATATAGCATTTATTGTTGGAAACAAAAATGCGCGCATGGGTACGCGAAACAGAATTGGAGGGCAAAACAACGTCATTACCGTCGACACGACCGATGGTGTAGCTGCCTTGATCAAAAGATATTTCGGCAGCGGAACGACCCTGTCGATTCTCAATAATCAATGTATACATTTGATTTCCTGAGCAGAAAGTCTTTAGAAAAGCGTGTGATGGCCTCTTGCAGAGGCCATCGGAAAGTGCATTTTCTCAGGCTTGATTAGGCATTGAAGATCGAAGGATCGAGTGCCATACCGCCGCGTTCGAGTTCTCTATAGAATTTGGGAATATTTCCGAGTGCTTTGAATTGGCCGTCGCCGGTTGCCATGTTGCCCATGCCGCCGTGCAGCCAACCAAAGAGAGGAATGAGTTTATAAGTGCCGTCATCTTCGCATGAGACTTCGGAGATTTCGACGATACGTCTTTGTGCGCTTGTGAAGGCACGGACTGTGATGACGATATCGATATTACCGAGGAGTCCCTTTGAAGCGGCATCGGACTGAAGCATATTCTTGAGCAGGTTGAATCCTTCATTTGCATTCAGCGCGCACAGGGTTGCGATGGAACCTTGGGCTCCGGCACAAATTGCGCCCACAAATGCCCCGGCTTCGGCGGGTGTCTTGATGGAATCGACGAGAACGCGTTCAGCTCTGAGTCGGCTTGTCTGTCTGACGAGTGTCGAAAGTTCGCCGCCCGAAATGTTGCTGTTCTGTGCTTCGAGGCTGATGACATAGGGCTGTGGGAGCACGAGCATGGCAGTATCTTCGGCTGTCACGATGCGCTCACCGTTGGGAATCTCTGAACCGAGGGCGTTAAGCAGGCTCGTTCTTCCCGAACCCTGGGCACCGACAATCAGGATGTTCCTGCGTGCTTTGACACAGAGCTTGAGGAATTTGTCCATTTCGGAGGACAGGTAACCATGCTGTACGAGTGCCGAAAGCGCATTGAATTCATGGTTGGTTTTGCGTACGACGATGGTTGTCGAGGCGACAGAAACCGGCGGCATGAGGACTTCGACCTGAGTGCCGTCACCAAATCGGATCTCGGAAATTGCGGGGGGCGTCTGAGGATTGAGACCCTGGAATGTGAGCAGGCGCTGTGCTGCAAGATAGAGCGTGTCGGCACTGGTAAACTGAAGATGTGATATCTCTCTTCTGCCCTTGCGTTCGACGACGATGGTCTCGAAGTTGTACACGGTAAATGCACTCACTTCAGCATCATCAATGAGAGAATCAATGGCACCGAGGCCACAGGCTTCTTTGAGAAGGAAGTCGAGAAGGCTTTCGATATTGACGCCGCTCAGCGAGCTGCGCATGCTGTTGACGCATTTGGAAAGTTTGCTGTAGCACGTATCCTGAACATCGGATTCGGGAGGATAGGGCTGGCTTGCGACCATCTGGAAATCATTGTCAGTAAGGTATTTATCCATGACAATCCGGGCGGCTTTAATCCAGTTCTCTGTCTCTATTGTGCGTGCATCATCGACGACGATATCCTCAGGCAATGCAGCTGCACCAAAATCTTTCTTGTTGAGATTCTGACGCGATCCGCCGGAGAGCGACTTGGAAGAAGCAATGCTTCGCTCTGCCTGTGCAGATCCGGACAGACGCAGCGATTTGTCGATAACACCTTCACTCGAAGGTGAAAGCTTGTTGAGTGAACCACCGCCTACGGGGCGGGAGGCGCCAAGAGGCTGGGCTGAGGGGCCTGCCAGGGATGGGCTTTGCGGAGCACTGAGGGATGGGGCCGAAAGTGCCGGACCTGCACCCATGGGGCTCGACAGGTCTCCACCCATGCTTGGAGCGGAAATATTGGCCGGCCCAATTGAAGGCGCATTGAGCTGGGGGATGCTGGAATCACCAAGATTGATGCCTGAATTGACACCCAGGGGAGCTCCGCCGCCTATTGGACTCATATTCGACATCGAAGGACGCGCAAAATTCGGATTGGGGGACAGTTCCGGGCCATGCGATGGCATATTCTGAATCGGCTGGACACTCGGGGGGAGCGGAGAGGCATTGGGGGCTGCTGGCATCGGAGCTACATTCGGGACACCACCATACGCAGGTGCCGCAGGCGCCGGAGCACCCATCGGGGCGGATGCCGGAACACCCATCGGAGCGGATGCCGGAACACCCATCGGTGCTGCATTCGGCATCCCTATCGGCGCTGCATTCGGCATCCCTATCGGAGCCTGCACTGGAGCCGCACCACCACCCACTTCATGGACTTCAATCGTAAAATCACCAATAAATATCTTGTCGCCTTCCTGCATGACATGGGGACCGGTGATCTTGCGGCCATTGATAAATGTACCGTTCGTACTCTTGAGGTCGATGAGGATGATCTTGCCGTCTTTGACCACAATTCGTGAATGACGTTTCGAGACATTCGTCTTCGGAAGCACAACGTCATTACCTTTAACACGCCCTATGAGAACTTCAGTCTTATCAAAAGTGGATGTCGTTGACGGACCGTCTTTCTCGGTGATGGTCACACTAAGCATAGTTACTCCTTACAATCTGCAAAAACTTTTGTCACAGTCGATGGTTTCAGGCGCAATTCGGATGGCTTGTGCCACCATTATGCATAGCCCTGCGTAAAAAACACGAATATCACTTCTACTAGCCTCTGGTAAAACTGTCAAGAAACCTGTATTTCTATTCCACGGTCTATCTGGACTCTATAAGGCGGTTTCTTATGGTAAAATCTTTCTGCAAAATTATTTTTATCTCTCTGATTTCTACGGCTTTTTGGGGATGCGCATCCACCGGAAAAATTACCGAGCCCGATATCCCACGACAACAGGCACTCGCTCAAATTGAACAGGGAAACGAACGCTCACCAAATACCATGCGTATCCACGCTCGCGTCGATTATGTCGATGAAATCAATAATAAGCGTGTCGTCGGACAGGATCTCATCTTGTCCTCGCAAAAACCTTCACACATGAGAATCACAATCTCGGCTTTCGACAAGGCTATCGCAACACTCGTCTCGGATGGAGAACGATTCTCTTTGATCGATGTCGGCCAGAATGTTTTTGTCACTGGTACCGCTACACCGGAAAATATCTCAAAAATTCTGCCGGTCTACCTTTCCGCTGCCGATCTTTATCGCGTCATTTTCGGGGGATTCCCTGTCGATGGTCTTGCGGAAAATTACCTTGAGAATCAAACTTTTACGTGGGATAACGTACAAGGTGGCTACGATCGCGCGCTCCCCATGCAGGGCGGTCTGACCGAACATGTGTATTATTCATGGCCTTCGGGAGACATCTTTCGCATCACGGTCACAAGCGGAGAAGAAATCGTTTATCGCTATGATGCTTCGGAATTTAAAAATTTTGAACAGGATGGCGTGACCTATCGCTATCCTTCCGAAATTCTGTTCAACCTTCCCAAACAAAAAACGGATGTACGCCTGCGCATCGATAAACGCGATATCGATGTCGAATTCTCGCCAGCCGTTTTTAAACTGGTCGCTCCCAACGGCGTTCGGGTGATCGAGATGGATTAGTGGGCTGTGGCTGTGCTATGGGGGCGAGCCCCATACGCACAGCGCTCTGGCCTATGGCTGCGCCATACGGCCGCCGCAAAAAAAAAAGGCACGGCGTATTGCCAACGGCAATAGACGTGCCCAGATCCGTGCGCGTATGCCCGCAGGGCATAGCGGACGCCCCCCATACAAAAAAAACGCTCCGTGGAGCGCCTGTCATGGTTGTATGGATATTGGACAATGACCCTGGCGCGAGTCGAACGCGCGACTTACAGAGATTAGGAATCTCCAGCTCTATCCATCTGAGCTACAGGGCCAATGCAAAGCGCTTGATCCACTAATTTTTTACTTTTGTCAAGTGCGATCACTATTTTTTATGGCGTTGGCAACATCGGATTAAGGCACTTCAAAAAATGGGAAAAGTGTTTTATTCTGATCTGGATGTCCCGGGGGCGTCTCATAAATGACTATTGTCAGGCTGCGAAACCTGACTATCAATATGATGAATTCAATTGGGAGGTATTTTGTCCAATTACATAGTCATAGAAGGTTTGATTGGCGTCGGTAAGACGAGTCTCTGCCGGTTAATAAAACAGCGCTATGGGGCCAGGCTCGTATTAGAGCCATGTGAGGCAAATCCCTTTTTGGCCAGTTTTTATGCCGATCCACAGCACTATGCATTTCCAGCGCAGATGTTCTATTTGGCGAGTCGCTACCAGCAGCAGATTGATTTGCTACAAAAACACCTCTTTGATGATTTGACTGTGGCCGATTATCTTTTCGATAAAGATCGCATTTTCGCTGAACAGACGCTCAATGATGATGAAATGGATCTTTACAATCGGTTTACCGAACTTCTGAGTCATCATGTCTCAATTCCAGATTTTATTCTTTTTCTCGATGCTCCCACCGATATTGTTTTGGGGAGAATTGCCCGCAGATCCATCGATGCAGAGCAAGTCATCGAAGCCGATTACCTCAATTCACTGAGGACGCGTTACTACCATTTATGGGAAAATTGGACGCGCTGTCCCGTCTATGTTTTGGACACTTCGAACCTCAATTATGTGGACAATACTCAGGATGCTGATTTTATGTGCAAACTCATTGAAGGGTATTTGAAACACAATCCGATTCCCGAAGCTCCAAGACCGTATCAGCAGACAACTGGAAAACAGCGCGTGCTCTTCAATTGTTGATTGCCATGACCGAAAACGAAGCTTGTCATAAAATTGATCAATGGCTGCTCATTCCTGTAGATTATGATCAGGTGCTTGAACCGCTTTCGGTGCTTCATGATTCCGATAGATTCGCTTTGTATGTTGCAAAAGTGGCAAATGCGGAGTTTAAATCAGCTCAGGATGTCATCCATGATGTCGAGCTGTATGAGGCCAGGCAGTCCAAAAAAAACAGTGCACTCGACGAAAAACTGAATCAGATTTCCGGTGGAAAAATACGCTCAGCGCGATATGAAGCAGAAGAAGAGGATGTGCTCGATGTCATTGCCAGAGATAAAAATGGGGGCGATGGTGATCAAAAACCGTTGAGTTCACGTTATTCCTCGTATGTCCAGAATCAGATGTTAAACATGAAACAGCCGGTCAATAAGTCTGTTTCTGGCGGTTATCACACGTCTGCCAATGGACAGCCGGATGGTGATGGCATTACGGTGAGCTGCAACCACTGTCACTGTGCAATGGAGATGAGAACAAATTCAAAACTGACCTCTTATGGAAAGTTTTTTGTCGTATTGGCGCTTATCTTCTGCTTTCCGCTGGCCATTTTTCCCTTAATTCTCATGCGGGAGGATAGTCATTATTATGTGTGCCGGCGTTGTGGCAGGCGGCATGATATTTGATTTTATCATTGAATAATGACCACGCTCATTGAACAGAACATAAAAAAAGCCGCTAATAGCGGCTTTTTTGGGGGCTATGTTTAACCAGCATAGTATGCTTTGTTCAAAGACGACGTCATTTCATTGCTTAGAGCTTTGAGCTTTGAGGGACTCACCCTTCTTTAAGCTCCAAGCTCCAAGCTCTAAGCCTTATTTATTGCATTCTGCTGCATAGGCGGCAATATGTGAGTCTGCGTTTCTTTTGCAGCTTGCATTGGTTATGCCGGCATCCTTGGCTTTTCGGTACAGTTTGTATGCTTCGCATTTTTGACCTTTGACTTTTGCATTTGCAGCTTTAATGCAAAGTTCATCGCCATCAGCAGCTTTTTGCGGGGCGGGTGCAGCAACCGCTTCCCCCCCTCCACCGCCGGATTTATGTTTCGAAGGAGTGCCGCCCGCCTCGGGTTTTGCTGAAGTTTTCCTGGCTTTTTTGAGCTCATCATCGATTCGGATGATATACTCGCTGTTGGTCTTGAACTCCTTGATTTCATCCCGTGCGATTTCTGCACTGCCATATTCCTCTGCCTTGATGGCACTCATGGCACTTCGAAAGAGATTTAGTTCGAGACATTCTATGGCTTTGGACTTCAGGTTATTCTCGAACAATTTTTTGTCGGCCCAGGTGTTCTTTTCTATATTCTGCAGGCTGTCAATCGCATCACGGCAGCGTTCCTCATTGATATAGGCAACGACATCCTTGTAGGTACTTTCCGAAGCGAGTTCTTTTTGGAGCTGCTTGCTTTGATGAATGTAGATTTCATCATTGGGGAACAGCGACTGGGCTTTGTTGCAATGCAGCTTGGCCTCATCGAATGAACCCTTCGACATTGCGAGCTGGCATAATTTAATGGCATTGTCGAATTCTTCGCGCTTGGATTTTTCGGTACCCTCTGTCGTTTGTTGTGAATCCTGTGAGGCTTGCTGATTCTGCATCGTCTGGACGACGACGATGAGTGCAATGATGAAGAGCAGGAAGAAAATGGCCAGAATGACAATGAGCATCCCTGGAGTGATCGCTGAACGGGGCGGCTCATCATTGATGCCGAAATTCAGAGACCAAAAATCACCGGGCGCACAATAGCGCATCGTTACATGGCCCAGCGTAATGGCGTCACCGCTGTTCAGGACATAGGGCTGATCAATGGGGATACCGTTAACCTTCGTGCCATTCGAACTCTTTAAGTCTTTGATCTCATATTCGCCGCGCGCATTGCGTCGAACCTCTGCATGATCACCGCTGACACTTTGATGCTGAATTTGTATGTCGCTCGTCGGATTGCGTCCGATCGTAACACGGGATTTGATGACGTGATACTCACGGCCGGCGAAATTCGAGGAAATAACCACAAAACGAGGCTGCAAGGCTGGTTCAATGTCGAAAACCTGACCTGTGTCATCCTCTTTGCGGATATCCGGCTGATTTTCGTCCTGAATATAGAGACGATAGTCGCCTATTTTGATCTCATCGCCAAGGTTGATTGGCGTTGGACCCACTATCTTCGAGGAATTGACTTTGAGGCCATAACGGGCTGCTACAGGCTCAATATAAAGTTGCCCTTCTGAATTTGCGTAAATCTTCGCATGATTCCTAGAAACGTTCTGTTCTTTAAGACGAATAAAATTGCCCGGATTACGGCCAATTGTTATCTCATTTTTCTCGGGATCTATGGGGGCGAATTTTGATTTACCCTCGGAATCTTCAATTAAAATTCTGAGCGCCATAATTTCCTGCTTATGAGCTAATAACAAAAAAAAATTGCGCATACCCCAACAGGGTCATGCAAACAATCTGATTGTTATACACAACACCAACGGTTTTGCAAAGTTCGTAATTGAATAAATGAATAATTTGGGTAACTGTTCGGCCCTGGAGTACGATCCTGGTTCCCCAAATACTTGAAATCTCTTTAATTCATAATGCTGAAT
>DGWW01000258.1 GCA_002395385.1 Myxococcales bacterium UBA4248 | reverse complement strand
CCCTTTGGAATCCTCAATCTTTATATAATACTTTACATTTTTTTCAAACCTGTGCGAAATGGGGCGCCTCCCCAGGGCCGTCGAATTCTAAAATAAAGGTAGGTAAGCTCCTTGAAGGAAAAAACAAACTCTAGAAAAAAAATGCAAGAAAAAATAGAACTCGACAGCCCTGGGGTCCCTCCCCCATTCCGAACGATTCCTTAACGTTTTCGTATGTTTTACGCATTTGAATACACATTCATGGATGAAAGTCAAGGGATGGGCAGAATAGTAACGAATGCTTTCAATTCATTGAAAACATGAATTTCATCCCTCTTAGTGCTATATTAGGAAAGCGGCATAATATCGAACAGATTTTGCTGCCGAATCATCTTATGCATGTATCCACCGTGAGAAATATGAAACACCGACTCTCATGTAATTCTTTGATAAAATCCATACTCTCTGTGCTTGCAGTTATCGGCTGCACGACAACGATGGGCTGCGAATGGGAGAATACAACCTTCGACAACTATGTCGAAAAAGGTGCGATAACCCTCTGCCCACCGTCCAGTGAAGATGGAACGCTCAAACGCATCGTATTATCGGATGGTTTGCAGGTAACCCCGGAAAACCGATGCGTGAGAACGGGGTGTACCGATGGTGAAGATTTTAACTGCACGGAGGATGAATACTGCTTCGATGAAGCATTCGAATTCAACATGTGTCCCAAGGCATCGCCTCAATGCACTCAGATTCCAATCGATGAAGACCATTTTGAATATGAATGTCAGCCTTGCATCAATGACGAACAGTTCTGCTATACCAAATGCATGAACTTCGATTTGCTCAATATAAAAAAATGTGACGACCCCGATGGCAGAACCATACAATGCGCTGCCAAAACAGATTCACACACGGGGCAGACTGTGCAATACGATGACTGCAATTACACCATCGAAGATGGCTGTGAAACGCCAATCTCCATCGACGTCAACAATTGTGGCAGATGCGGTCTGACATGTAATGCCGGCGAACACTGCGACAATGGGAAATGCAGAATATCGTGTACAGATAACACTCAGTTATGTACGGACTTTTGTATCGATTATACGACCAATCATATTCAGACATGCGATCCCGTGTTTAAATGCTCCGAATATTATGCCAATTGCGACAATAACATCAAAAACGGATGCGAAATCTATGGCCAGGAGGACAATGCTCACTGTGGCGCCAAAGGCCAATGCAACACCCTGGATGACGAAAGAAGTGAAAACTATGCCGGTGTTCAATGCGAAACAGGAACCATCTGCGTTGAAGGCAAATGTTCGCTCACATGTGATCAAAGAAAGGGGTTTTATGAATGCAACGGCAAATGCCTGAACTTTGAGGAGCTCAATCTTTCAGATTGTAATCTTTGTAAAAACAATTATTGCGATCTGGACAAATCCAAATCCAATGGCTGTGAAATAGAGTATCTTTTAACCGATGGCATGATCTCCCGCACAGAACATGATGCGCTCGAAAATGAGCTCACCAGTATTTGCTACACCTGTGACGCGGGTACCATGCCCAATGAGGAACATTCTGAATGCATTCCTTGCCCGGATGGCCAGTATTCATTTGCGGGCAACAAATGTAAAAAATGCCCGGAAGGGACGTCTCCGAATGAAGACCACTCCGCCTGCACGCCATGCGAAGCTGGTTTTACATCCGAAGAAGGCGGTGCCTGTCATGCCTGTCCTGCAGGACATGTCTCCGTTTCGGGCGGACAGTGCACCATGTGTCCGGACGGCACCTATGCCAACGAATCCCGCACCGAATGCCTTCCATGCCCGGCAGGTAAATCCTCTAAGAATGGCAGCCAGTGTACGCCTTGTTCAAATGGACAGATATCGACGACAGGGGGGCTTTGCAGTACCTGTCCCGAAGGCACCTACGCCAACGCCAGCCATACGGAATGTATCGGCTGCCAGGCCGGATACTATTCAGCCAAAGGAGCCGCCTCATGTACAGCCTGTCCGGCAGGGCAAACGTCCAATGCAAACCATACGGGATGTGAAAACTGCCCGGCGGGACAGTCTTCTGTCGCCGGCGGCAAGTGCACCAAATGTCCGGCAGGACAAACCGCTTCTGCAGGTGGTCAATGTACTTCATGTCCAAATGGAACCATATCCACAGAGGGAGGTCTTTGTATCAAATGCCCTGCAGGAACGACACCCAATAATACACACACCGCATGCGGAAACTGTCCCGCCGGTCAATCCTCTGCCGAAGGCGGAAATTGTACCACCTGCCCTGGCGGAACGATATCTTCCTCTGGCGGTCTGTGCACCGATTGTCAGGCGGGCACCTACGCCAACAGTGCACACACACAATGCATCGTCTGCCCCGAAGGGCAAACCTCAACCGCAAAAGCCAGCAGCTGCACCAAATGTGCGGCAGGAAAGACCTCCAATTCGGCACACACGTCATGTGTCAACTGCCTGGCCGGACAATCCTCATCCGCCGGAGGCGCTTGCACCAACTGCCCTGCCGGACAATCCTCATCGGCAGGCGGAAGCTGCACCAACTGCCCCGCAGGCAAGATCTCAACTGCAGGCGGACTCTGCACCAACTGCCCCGCAGGAAGCACTTCCAACAGCAGCCACACAGCCTGTACCAACTGCCCCGCCGGACAATCCTCGACTGCCGGCGGGACATGCGCCGCATGCGCCGGTGGCCAGATCTCTTCCTCCGGCGGACTTTGCATAGACTGCTGGGCGGGGACTTATTCCAACAACGGTCACACACAATGCGTCGTCTGCCCCGAAGGACAATATTCAGCAGCAAAAGCCGCTACATGCACCAAATGTGCTGCCGGTAAAACTTCCAATGCGGCACACACCGATTGCGTCAATTGCCCTGCGGGACAATCCTCATCTGCCGGCGGCGCATGCACCAAATGCCCTGCCGGAAAATCCTCATCTGCTGGCGGCGCATGTACAACCTGTCCAACCGGACAAATCTCTTCCTCCGGCGGATTGTGTACCAAATGTGCGGCTGGGACAACGTCAAACAGCGAACACACACAATGCATCGTCTGCCCGAACGGCCAGATTTCTTCCACTGGCGGCGCATGCACCAAATGCCCGTCCGGAAAAACTTCCAACCCCGCCCACACGGCTTGCGTCTAATCGCTGTTTTCTGGTGTTGCCTGCCTATTGCTTCGCAATACGGCAGGCATGGCGTCGGCTATTGCGATTCCGCAATACGCCGACGCACTGCTTTTATGCTCAAACACCTCATATCCTACAGACTTTACAATTTATCACATTCTGTTAATATCGCCGCGCATTTCTTCGAGGTTTTCTGAAACTTCATGCACCAAGGAGATAGAATGAGTTATCAGCCCGGAGACTGGATCGCAGACAAATACCAGCTCATCGAATCCATCGGCGGTGGTGGCATGGGAGAAATTTTCAAGGCTGAACATGCCCTCATGCACAGAACCGTTGCGATCAAAATTCTCCACAAGGAAATCACAGGCAGTGCCGAAATGATCGAGCGCTTTAAGCGCGAAGCAACTTCTGCTGCGGCCATCGAGCATGCCAATAATTGCACCGTACTCGATTTCGATCTCACGGCAGATAATGACTTCTACCTCGTCATGGAATACCTCGAAGGAGAAACGCTCAAAAAACGCATTCATGAAAAAGGCGTCATCCCGCCGAAAGACGCTGTCTTTATAATGCAGCAGCTCCTCAGCGTCCTGCAGTGTGCCCATGACCTGGGAATCGTTCACCGTGACATTAAGCCTGATAACATCATTCTCATAAACCGCGATAATACCAACAACTTCGTTAAATTACTCGATTTTGGCATTGCACACCGCGATAATAACAACGCAATTACAGACAAAGAAGAGGGCGCATCTTTAACCCAGGCTGGCTTCATTTATGGCACTCCCGAATACATCGCACCTGAACAAGCCAACGGACAGGCAATCGATCACCGCGTCGACTTATATGCATGCGGCATTATTCTCTATGAAATGCTGACAGGCGTGGTTCCTTTCCAAAGCGATTCCATCATCAACGTCTTACACCAACAAATTTATGCGGAACCACCGCATATCGACACCGAACACATCAAAAACGGTGCACAGTTTGACGCCATTATTCAAAAATTACTCGCCAAAAAACCGGAAGATCGTTTCCAGTCCGCACGCGAAGTCACTGAAGCTTTGCAAGAAATAGTATTTGATACAAATAATACATTAAAAATCGATCCTTTATCCAATAATGTACCTACCCTCATTAATATTATTCCACCAACTATCTTAAATAAGATTCCACAGAATCGCATAAAATTATATTTCACGATTGCCGGCGGAGTGATTGCTGCAATCATTGGAATCATCATTATTGCGCTGGTCGCCTCGAATGATTCTCCAACTCAGGATTCACCCGTACCAATCCCAGAAAAGGTGGATATTTCTCAGGCACAGGATCCCGAAACTGCAAAACCACTCGAAGAAATATTAGATATCCAGCCTTTTGTTTATGATGCCGATTTCAGTGTCATTCAGGACAAAACCCTCTTCATGGATCATAACCTGGCCGAAGCATCGCTCGCTTTTTATCAAAAAGATTATCAAACATGCTACGACAATATCATGGCGGTGCATGACAGATATTACAAACACCCCAACTATCTCCGCCTGCGTATGCAGGCTGCAGAAAAAATTGCTAATATCAAAAATGCCCCTCCCATAGACCCACTCATAGAAATGATCCTGGCTGATTTCATCGAAATCACCCAGACTGTACCCGATGCCGCACGCAATGAAGGCGTCCTGAATGCCATTCAATTCGCATTTAAAAAGGACTCTGACAAAGCCATCGATACGATCAAGTCAAATGCCAGCAGCAAACTCGCCACTGCCATGGCCTGGGCGATTATATACTCGCCATACGATGACAACAAAGAACGAAAAAATAATATGTTCGAGGCTTTGGATGCACTCCCAAAGGACGATATCCCAGAATGGCAGAATAAAACCCTCGATGCCTGGCGGCTCGATCGTGCCAAATGCAAAGACAGAGAAGTCATCATCAAAGATGCACTGCATTCCGATGCTTCTAAAAACGATCTGTTCTATGGCATCTTGACACCTCTGTATAATAATCTGCGCCTCAATGACCAGAATAAACCAAAAGAGACATTCTGCGGTAAAACATGGAATAAACAGGACTGCAATTATTGTATGAGCGACTGGATCATTGATGGCTATCAGACATGGTCTGCACTCGCCGAAGAAAACAAACTGGATGAAGCGACACTCGCATTTTTAGATCAGCCTGCGAATTCTAAGAAATCTAATAAAAAATCAAAGAGATCCAAAGATAACAAAGGCGGCAAGGGCAACAACAATCCCATGAACGATCTATTTAATGCATTCAAATAATGGGCGTTATGATTCAGCCCCATGTTGTAATCTAAAGCTCCGAAGCTGAGTCAGCCCAGGCAGAAGGCTGTAGGCAACAATAAGCGCTCTATAGGGAAATTGTGTGATTTCTGAATACAGATTGTACAATGGGTTGGGCAAACTCATGCCTCGTGCCTCGTGCCTCGTGCCTCATGCCTCATGCCTCATGCCTCATGCCTCATGCCTCGTGCCTCGTGCCTCGTGCCTCGTGCCTTATTATTGTATTGACTTTGAAAAAAGCTCAGCTCCCCAGTTGAGTAGTAACAATTGCCCTTAGTTAAAGCCATAAACAATTGCAAACTCTCATCGTTTCCTCTATAACAAAATGAGGAATGGTGGTTTTGTACGATTCACAAAGTAAGGAGAGACAACGATGGATGCTTTGCAAAGCTTAAAAACGAAAAAGTCTCCTGGTGCACTTGAGCTTGCAAGAGCCGTGCTCCAAGGTAACTATGCCACCCCGGCAGAATTGTTTTCGACATCCTGGGACAACACCAAAGAAAAACTCAAAAACTTCTACAATGAAAAGGTTAAGCCTACTGTCGAAGAAAAGATTATTCCGGGTGTTAGCAATGCCATTTCCTCGGTAGATCCCAGAGTACAGGTTGCCGCTTACGATGCCGTCAGCCACTACAGTTTTTCACCTGTTACACGAGCTGCTCACGCCATATCGAATAAGCAAAAACTCGACGCCACAAACAGCCCTCTGAACAACGCAATTAATGGCGGTGAATGGCGCACAAACACCGGGTTTATCGAAAACCAGAATGTCGAGGGGGCAGGATGGGATCAAATCAGCTATGGCATCAATACCATGGACAAAGCCGGTTGTGGTATTTTTGCGACTTACAATACATTAATTGCCCTTGGTCAACCTGTATCTTCCAAAGATCTTGTAGAGATTATCTCTGAGTATGAAGAATCCGGCAACTCCCTTGGGGGCTTGATCGGCACCTCGCCTTTAGCTGTACAACGCTATTTTGCAAGGCGTGGCTATTCAAACAAACTCGAATACGACTCATCTAAAGAAACACTCAATTCTCTGGGTGAGGAAACATCTTATTCTGCCTTCATTGGACTTGCACTCAATAATAAAAGTGATATCCGCGATGGCGGTCACTACGTCGCCATCGATCGAAAAGAAAATCAGGATGATCAGAAGACTCAGGATTCATCCGAAAGTACTAAAAAATCCTATATTTTCAATGTCCATAATGCGGGCGATTACACGGATAAATACAGAGGATACACCCTCAAAAATCATACGACGCTTCACAGTGCAGTTCATTACACGACAGATCTTTCATCGATGTGTGTCATTGCCGTAGGCGCAAAACTCAAATAATATATCATTTGAGCGCGTAGCGTCAGCTAGCGCGAAACGCAGGGCGTATACAAAAAAGAGGCGTTTACCGCCTCTTTTTTTGTATAGCCCGATCCCCAAAATATCAAACTGCAGGCTCGAACTGGCTGTTGTACAAATCGGCATAAAAACTGCCTTTTTGCATCAGTTCATCGTGTGAACCGCTTTCGATAATATCGCCATCCTTCATCACGAGAATACAATTGGCATTCTTAATCGTCGACAGGCGATGCGCAATTACAAAGCTCGTCCGGCCTTGCGTGAGAGTATCCATTGCCCTCTGAACTTGCTGCTCCGTGCGGGTATCGACGCTGCTCGTCGCCTCATCCAATATGATCAGCGGCGAATTTTCGATCATGGCACGTGCAATCGTCAAAAGCTGCTTCTGTCCGGCAGAAATCGTTGCACTGTCCCCCAAAACCGTATCATATCCATTCGGAAGTTGCTTGATAAACTCGGTCAGTCCGGTCGCAGCACAGACTTCATCGAGACGCCCATCGTCGATCTCAGGCTCGTTAAATACGAGATTTTCGCGCACTGTGCCTTCAAAAAGCCACGTATCCTGCAAAACCATCCCAAATAGATCGTGAATATTGGTTCGGGTCAGTTTGGTCAGCGGCACGCCATCTATTGTAATGGCACCATCATTCAACTCATAAAACCGCATCAAAAGGTTGACCATCGTCGTCTTACCCGCCCCCGAAGGGCCGACAATCGCAATCTTATGACCGGGATGAACATCAAACGAGAAATCGTGCACAATAATTTTTTCAGGACGATAGCCGAATTTAACATGTTCAAATGCAATATGACCTTTGACATCTTTGAGTATATCTTTTTTATTACTTTCGTCCTCCATTTCCGGCTCGCTCAGAAATTCATAGACGCGTTCCCAGGCTGCGGCCAGGCTTTGCAGATTATTCGACGCCTGTGATATCGTTTGCAGGGGATGGGTAAACAAACGAATATAAACCATAAATGCCACAATCACACCAAAAGTAATATCATTTCTCATGGCGAGTACTGCGCCAAATATACAAACGACAACGTAAGCGAGGTTGCCGATAAATCCCATCAGTGGCATCATCATACTCGACAGGAACTGACTTTTCCATGCGCATGTATATAATCGTTTATTGCGCTCGTGAAATTCATCCAGTGCAGATTTTTCGCCATTATACGCTCGAATCACGCTGTGCCCGCTGTAGGTTTCTTCGACATGCCCATTGATTCCGCCGAGTTCCGTCTGCTGCTGCATAAAAAATTTCTGCGATCGATGGATAATGCGAACCATGAGAAACACGCCAATCGTCGCGGTTGCGATACCGGCAATGGCTAAGCGCCATTCCGTGATAAACATCAGAGCGACCGATCCAACGAGCATGGCCACAGCCGACACGA
Source organism: Myxococcales bacterium UBA4248 (assembly GCA_002395385.1). Taxonomy (GTDB): domain Bacteria; phylum Myxococcota_A; class Bradymonadia; order UBA4248; family UBA4248; genus UBA4248. The sequence continues at coordinate 7,041 of DGWW01000258.1, read as the reverse complement.
GATTCGCAAAACTGTGCGTGAGCATCTGTCCAACAGTATCGACATCATTCGTCACGCGGCTCATGACATCGCCCGTAGTCGTCGTATCGAAGTAATTCAAAGGAAGGCGGTTAATTTTTTTCGAAATGCTGCGCCGCATCATCTGGGTGATGCGCTGCGAAAGCGTCACCATAATAAAACTCTGGCTATAATTCATCAGTGCGCCAAAGATATAGAAAATGGCGAGTAATATACCGAGTTTCCCTACGGCATCCACATCGACGGTCGATTTAAGGCCAACCACGATGATATCAGTCATTTTGCTGAGCAGATTGGGGCCGACGAGGTTGAGCCCCGACCCCACCAACGCGAGTATTGCAGCAACGATAAACAGCCAATGGTATTTGCCGACATATTTAAAGAGATCGGCGTATGCTTTTTTAAAATTCTTGCTCTTTTCAGCGACGCGCATCCCGCGAGTGCCCGGCGTTTTTGTTTGTACTTTCTCAGCCATTTTCGAGCTCCTCTTTGGAAAGCTGTGATGCAGCAATTTCGTGATAGGCCGGACAGGATTTTAACAATTCTTCATGTTTGCCGATGCCGGCAATCCGTCCGTGATCGAGAACAATAATGCGATCTGCATGGCGAATCGTGCCAATTCTCTGCGCAACAATGAGCTTGGTCGATTCGGCTGTCGTGCGTTCCAAAGCAGCCCGCAATGCACGATCTGTCCGATAATCCAGCGCCGAAAACGAATCATCGAAAATGAGAATTTCGGGTTTACGAACGACCGCCCTGGCAATGGACAATCGCTGTTTCTGGCCGCCAGAAACATTCGTGCCACCCTGAGCAATCGGCGCGTCGTACTGCCCTTCCATCTTTTCGACAAAATCTTTGCATTGGGCAGTATCTATCGCTTCCTTGATATCCTCTTCGGTCACATCCTTATCCATACCCGTACCAAAATTCACATTGCTTGCAACAGTACCGGCGAACAATACGGCCTTCTGTGGTACATACCCAATGCGTTCATGTAAATCGCTCTGTGTATATTCCTTTACATTATGGCCATCGACGAGTACTTCGCCTTCCGAAACATCGTAAAATCTGGGAATCAGATTGATTAATGATGTTTTGCCGCTGCCCGTTGCGCCTATAAAGGCAACTGTTTCTCCGGGATTTGCCTTAAAACTGATATTAAACAAAGTATTTTCACCAGCACCGGGATATTTAAATGATACATTCTTAAATTCAATCGATCCCCGTGCAAGATTATCTTGACTCACCCCCTTGCCATCCTCAATGCTCACTGGCATATTGAGCACTTCGCAGATTCGGTTGGCCGAAACCTGTGATCGAGGCAATATCATAAAAATCATATTCAGCGTCATAAATGCCATAATAACCTGCATGGCATAATTCGAAAATACGACCATATCAGAAAAGATGCCCAGTCTGTCTGGCATATCGGCAGCCAAAATCATATAGGCACCAATCCAGTAAACCGCAAGTGTCAGCCCCGAATTGATGAGCGTCGTGCCTGGCCCCATGAGCGACATCACGCGATGGGCTGTTAAATTGTTATTCGTCAGCTCATCGTTTGCCTGGGCAAATTTATCTTCTTCAAATTTTTCCGCATTGTATGCCCGTACAACCCGAATACCCGATAAAAGTTCGCGTGTCACGCGATTGATGTTGTCGGTCAAACCCTGAATGCGAATAAATCGTGGATGTGCAAATATAATCACAGCAGCTAATAATATAATCAGAACAAACACGGCTACAGCGGTTGCCGATGTCCATTGCCAGCTCTTATTATATATTTTAATGATAGCCCAGACTGCCATGAGCGGTGCTTTAACAATGGCCTGCATTCCCATCGCTACCAAATGCTGTATCTGCATCACGTCATTCGTCGTGCGATTGATCAAACTCGCCACCGAAAAATGCCCGATTTCTGACATCGAAAATGCTATCGTTTTGTCATACACCTTGTCGCGAAGTGTCTTGGCAAGCCCCGCTGCAACGCGAGCAGCACAATAACCGACGATAATTGATGCTACCATGCTGCCAAAAGCACACAGGAGCATGTAACCGCCTTTGATCAAGATGTCCGACATCGCACTGCCCTCGGTTTCAATGAGCTCCGTGATGTCAGCCATAAAATCGGGTAAACGCAAATCAAGCCAGATCTGCGTAATAATAAAGATGAACGCAACGCCAATCAGAAGCCTCTGGCGTCCGTTCAAATAACCAAATAATTGAAACATCTTCTCTCCATACAGGGCATTGCACGACTCACAAGGCTCAACTTCACATGATTCGACAAGTCAGCCTCACAGATCCATTCTCTAGTCCACAAGCCCAATTCATAATTCTTTATTTATCTAAAGCGTAAACTCCGCGTAATCGCCATCAGCATTATCCGAAACGGCTTCCGATTTGGTATAGGTAAAATCATCGGATTGCAACATCTCTTCGACCGTCATATTCGGATTCTGATACAGCAAATCGAGGAGTTCTATAAAATCGCGAATCACCTCGCGTGGCGTAATATTGATATCTGCACCGATGCGTTCAAATTCTATTTTAATAAAAGCCGCAAGTGACTCGGTTTTCATCCGATTATCATACCCATACAACTCTGAATGCATCAAAGCCAGTTTCTCGCATAAAACCATCATTTCCTCGGCAACGAGCGGCTCCAGTCGAATGACAGGTGCGAGCAAATCCCGCGCACCAGGTTTCGAAAATCGCCCCTCTGCAAGCCGTGAACGAAGTGCTTCATAGCTGTAAATACCACGGCGCTTATCCTCTATTGCCTGCGGCGTCGCACCCATAATAATACCGAGATATCTCGCCTTTCCCTGCAAAGTATCATTATACATCGTCAGCATCTTTTCATAATTATTCTGCCGCGTAATGACATTAGGTATTTTATAGATATTCACAAGTTCATCGATCATAATCATCATTCCGGCATAACCGGCAAGCCTGAAAAACGATGCAAATAATTTAATATAATCATACCAATCATCATCCGATATTATAATATTGATACCAAGTGCCTCTTTGGCTTCGCGTTTTAAAGCATATTCCCCACGAAACCAGCGCACCACTCGCGATTTTTTGTCATCATCCCCATGAATATAAGCATGATAATACTGCGAAAGCAGATGGGCAAATTCAAACCCGTGCACCAGTTCACTTATCGATGAAGTCACGGCATATATTTTTTTGTCGACGGCTTTTGCAAGCTCAGGATCACCAGGTGTCAACCCTGTCTCCTGAACGGCGTTGTTCTGCACACTACTGATCCAACGATCTAAAATGAGCGTCAATGCCCCGCATTCGGGCTTGGTCTTCGTCGACAAATTGCCGATGAGCTCTCGATAAGTGGCTAGTCCCTGTCCACGAGTCCCCTGCAGCCGCCGCTCCGGCGATAAATCGGCATCTGCAACGATAAACCCCTTGTCCATCACGTAATTCCGAATCGTCTGCAATAAAAAACTCTTGCCCGATCCATATCTGCCAACGATAAACCGAAATGACGCGCCACCTTCGGCTATAATGTCCACATCGTGCAAGAGCGCCTGAATCTCATTCTTTCGCCCAACAGTGATATAGGGCAACCCTATCCTGGGCACCACGCCCCCCTTGAGCGAATTCAGTATGGTTTGCGCTATGCGCCTGGGCACTTTCTTGTCATTCATTCGTTGCTCTCCATGAATTTCAATGGTAACCTTTCTTTGCGGTTGATCCGCCGTGCTTTCATTACAACAATATGCCGCCTTTTTTTAGAGGATTTTTTCGGAATGCGCTTTTTCCCTGCTTTTTGTTTGTTGGATTCGGCTTTTGGCCTTCAGCCAATACGCCGAAATCTGCCGTGCTATCGTTGCCGGCCGTAAAACGGCGGCACCGATACGCACGTCATTGCTTTTTTATGTCATCATTAAAAATATAGGGATAAATGATGTCTATAAATCCCCCAAAACACCACAACCCAATCCATTTGTTTATTATCGGCTATGTTTAACCACCGTGGATATGCTATATTCTTTAGGTTTTGACATTTCATTGCTTAGAGCATTGAGCTTTGAGCTTTGAGTGACTAATCCTTTCTCTAAGCTCCAAGCTCTAAGCTCCAAGCCAGAATTGCAATCTTTTGTGAACAAAATCTCCACGCTCGTTAAACAGATCCTTAATATTTCCCTCCTTTTACTCCCATCCACGGCTTATGCTGACAGTGTTTACAATCGCATGTAATGAAGTCACCCTTTCTAATCGAACATTCATCGATGCCATCATAGACAGCACAACATCATTGGAGTTTTTTTATGAATAAGAAAATGAGTTTCATCTTATTGCTGCTTTGCTTTGGACTTGTGCCTTCGATTGCGCAAGCAAGTGGTGGAGATATGCGTGGTATTGCTGAGCTTTTACTCTTGATACCAGCAGCTATTCTTTCCATTTTTTCACTGATAGAAATGGCTATTTTTCATAAATTAAGCCCCAGACTAACCTATTTGACGTCACACAGTCGATTAGAGATACCAATTATCATAATGTTGATCATAAACTATATTGCATATTTAATATTATCTGAAATTACTTCATCTTTTTTAACAGACACATACAATTTCCCCGCACATTTTTTGACACTCTCCTTTATAATCATTTCAATAATATATTTTACTTTTATTTTTAAAACGATTTCCCGTCCCCAACCTCCTGATTCGTACAGACCTCCTATATATAAACCCTTAAAGACAACAATCATCTCAATGATTATTATAAACAGTATCATTTCTCTGCTTCTTTTTCTTTTGTGCATTACAAGCCCTGATTGGATTGAAATTTTCTTCTTTGGTGGTTTTCTTGTTCCTATACAACTCGTTGCATCTTTCATTTTCCTTAAAAAAGAATTCAAGAAAGACGACAGCAATACAGCTTCTCCCAATATTCCCTAATTTTACTTCTATTTCACAGAATATGAACGCATCAGAAACACCCATCTGAATTGTGTTGTTACATAAAAACACATCCGACACATTTTTTTCTTGCCATCGCACATCAATGGAGTTTTTTTATGAATAAAAAACTTATCTTCATCTTATTGCTGCTTTGCTTTGGACTTGTTCCTTCGGTCGCACAGGCAAGCAGTGGAGATATTGGAAACGATCTTGTTGCATTTTTTTTCATGACACCAGCCGCCATTCTTTCCATTTTTTCACTGATAGACATGGCGATTTTTCATAAATTAAGCCCCAGACTCACCTATTTAACGCCACACAGTCGATTAGAGATACCAATTATCATAATGATGGTCATAAACTACATTGTATATTTAATATTGTTTGAAGGCACCACATCTATTTTGGCAGATTCATACAATTTTCCACATTTTATAACAATCCTATTTGTAATCATTTCGATAATATACTTTGCTGTTATTATAAAAAGTTCGCGTATACAGTCTCCGGATTCGTACAGACCTCCCATATATAAACCATTAAAAACAACAGTCATCGCAATAATTATTATAAACAATCTCATCTCTCTGTTTCTTTTTCTTTTGTGCATTACCATCCCTTATCGGTTTTTGATTGAATTTTTCTCCTTTGGTGGTTTTCTTGTTCCTATACAACTCGTTGCATCTTTCATTTTCCTTAAAAAAGAATTCAAGAAAAACGACAGCAATACAGCTTCTCCCAATACTCCCTAATTTTACTTCTATTTCACAGAATATGAACGCATCAGAAACACCCATCTGAATTGTGTTGTTACATGAAAACACATTCGACACATTTTTTTTCTTGCCATCCACAATTTTTTGTGCCTAAAATCCTCACGTTCGACGGCGGAAAATTTTTCGCCGAAATTTTCGGCTTTTTAGCCAATCACTCAACACAGAATTTTTTAAAGGCTTAGTTAGACGGTATGTGGCGTAGCTGGGTACGAAGCATAGGTTCAAATCGATTGGTTACCTGATAACCTCAGGCGACTCTGAACCGTGTTTTGTGCCCAGTTATGCGATCCGTGTAACTGGGCTTTTTTTTGCTCCAAACCGAATATTCCAGGATGGCCATCCCGAATAGATAAAACCTCATCAATTATCCAAGCCAAAGAAAAAGGCCGAGCTCACCCACATTGCTTTTCTTTTTGAGGGGGGCGCGGGGGGAACTTTTTCTTTTGGCACAAAAGAAAAAGCTCCCCCCGCAAAAGGAAAATAAAATGACGACAGTAACAGAAATCCCCTACAAAATTTACCTCGAAGAATCCGAGATGCCCAAGGCCTGGTACAACGTCCGCGCCGACATGAAGAAAAAGCCCGCGCCCCTCGTCAATCCCGGCACCGGCAAGCCGATGACAGCCGCCGAACTCGAAGCCGTTTTCTGCGCCGACCTGGTCAAACAGGAACTCGACGACGACACCCGCGAATTTCCAATCCCAGACGACATCCGCAATTTCTATAAAATGTACCGCCCGTCGCCGCTCGTCCGCGCCTATTGTCTCGAACAAAAACTCGGCACACCCGCGCATATCTATTATAAATTCGAAGGCAACAATACCAGCGGTTCGCACAAGCTCAATTCCGCGATTGCTCAGGCTTTCTACGCCAAAAAACAGGGCCTCAAAGGCATCACGACCGAAACCGGCGCAGGCCAGTGGGGCACGGCGCTTTCGATGGCGAGTGCTTATCTTGATCTCAATCTCATCGTCTACATGGTCAAGGTGAGCTATGAGCAAAAGCCGTTCCGCCGCGAAGTCATGCGCACCTACGGTTCGCGCGTCATCGCCTCACCCTCCGATACGACGAACGTCGGCCGCAAAATCCTGGCCGAATTTCCCGGCACCGGCGGCAGCTTGGGCTGTGCGATTTCCGAAGCCGTCGAATATGCCGTTTCTCACGAAGGCTATCGCTACGTACTCGGTTCGGTGCTCAATCAGGTCCTGCTCCATCAGTCGATCATCGGCCTCGAAACCAAAGCTGCGCTCGACAAATACGGCGTCAAAGCCGACGTCATCATTGGTTGTGCCGGCGGCGGATCGAACCTCGGC
>DGWW01000051.1 GCA_002395385.1 Myxococcales bacterium UBA4248 | reverse complement strand
AGATGAAAATAATACTATTCTGCGCACCCCGGATGCCCCCGTCACGATCAATGAAAATAATGGTTCCACATCATTTTCTGTATTTCTGAATGAACCTTCCGACGCTGTCCTCCAAGTCCAGGTCACCATCTCCGAGCCATCTCGGGTTCGAACCACTCTACCGGGAAATCTCCTCACCGTGATGCCTGGCAATGCTATTCAAAGTATCGCCGTACAATGCATCGATAATAGCCAACCCGACGGAGATCATACCGTCACGCTCACATTTACAACGATTGCCTCCGACGAGGATCTGTCTCATCTTTCATTTACCCGGCAAATTATATGTCAGGACGACGATCCGCAGACTCAGCCAATCATTTGTACGGATGCCCAGGTACAATGTGTCGATAACACTCAGTACCAGACTTGTATCAACAATACCTGGTCACAACCCACACCATGCCCAGCCGACAAGCCAGTATGCAGCCAAAATCAATGCACCGAAGCTCAGATTCCCGATCCCCCTGCACCGGCGGTCTGTCAGCCACGCGAAATACAATGTTATAATGATCATCAGTATTTAGAGTGCGACGACGGTCAGTGGTCCCAAATGCTCACAGATTGCCCCACCGAAACCCCTGTCTGCAATCCCCAAACCAACACATGCGAAACCGAAACCGTCGTCCCACCGCCCATTCCCGAATGCCAGCCCAAATGTGCAGGCGATCAGATTCAGAAGTGCAACAGCGACGGCACACTTGCTGCGGCAGCCGCCTGCAACCCGGGCTATGCCTGCCGCACGACCGACGGCATCGCCGAATGTACTCAAATCCCAACGTCAAATACATTGTTCACAGTCACCCCATCGAAACTCGATATCTACGAAGGCGGTTCTGCGACTTTCACGATTGTCCCAACCATCAAGCCCAATTCTACAGTCAATGTCACTCTCTCTCTGAGCGATTCCAAAGAAGCGCAGCTCGCCGAATCGGCCTACACCTTTAAGACTTCCAACTGGTCAGCCCCACAAACCGTAACCGTTACCGGACTTCGTGACAACCAGGCGGATGGCGACAAAAATATCCAGGTCACCTTTAAAGTCTCCAGTTCAGATGAGCGCTTTCATGGTTCAGAAATCCCGGCATCACAACTGACCATCATCGACACCGAAGCGGATGCCAGCATCTACAATGGAGACACTTCCCTCCGTTTCAGAGCGATGGCTGCCAATATTACATCGGGCAATTATTCGGCATACTCTCCGGGGGAAGGCGTCCGAATTTTTAAAGCACTCAAGCCGGACATCGTCATGATCCAGGAATTCAACTGGTACAACAAAGACGACTCCGATGCAGCAGCCATGACTCTCATTCAACAGGCCTTCGATTCTTCTTTTTATGTACACCGCGGGCGCGGCTCAATTCCCAATGGCATTATTTCACGCTACCCCATTATCGACTCGGGCTACTGGGAATCGAACAAAATTCACGATCGCGATTGGGATTGGGCACTCATCGACCTGCCCGGTAAAAAAGAATTACTGGTCCTCAGTGTTCACCTGAGCACCAGCGACAATAAACAGGAAGCACCGAGCCTCATGACCAAACTCAACCAGAAAATCACCAACGATAAGAACAAAAATCTCAATTATTATCTGATGATTGGCGGCGACTTTAACAGCAATTTCAAAGGCAATGGATCCCTTAAAAATTACTTCCAGGTCAATGTCGAACTCCCTGTCGATCAGGATGACGACAGCACTACAAATGCAAAACGCAAATCGACGCTCGATCATTTATTCGTCGATAAAGAATTCAACCAATTCGAAGTCCCCGTACAAATTGGCAATCATTCTTACCCCAATGGTCACGTCTTCGACTCGAGAGTCTACAATAAGCATGGTGAACTCGGTGATGTATCACCCGTAAAAGCAACCGACTCGAAAGCCACCAATATGCAGCACATGCCGGTCATTCGGGATTTTAAGTTTACACTTCAATAAATGCGCAATTGAGTATGCAAAACTAAGGGATGTCTCTAAAGTTTAGAGAGAATGGCGTTCAAATTAGCAATGTGCAGTGAGCAGTGAGCAATTGAGTTTGTCCCCCTAAAAATCTCTCTGAAGCTAAAAAACTGTTACTATTCAGCCCTCATGTGAATTCTTTTTGTCCGAATAGCCTGCACAGACGCGGCAAACGACAATCGGCAAACGAATCGAGCTGCCCCATTGCCGAATGCCGAATGCCCAGGATTTGCTTTGATAACGGACTATGACTTTGTCATGGGTCTGAACAGTTACAAAAAACTCCATTCTTTAGGAATAAAATCGAGGATGCCCCCATTGCTAACTGCTAACTGCTCATTGCTCATTGCTGCAATCAAAACACAATTGTTCTTTAGGAACAACCTTGAGCATGCTATAATTGCTAATTGCTAATTGCTAATTGCTAATTGCTAATTGTTAATTGTGCGTTATTGAAGGGAGTATCATTTATGAGAAAAATGAAATTATTGTTTGTTGCTGCACTACTCATCGCCGGCATCTCCGGATGCGATGAAGCCGTCGATGTCATGTATCTGGATACAGATACCAATCCAACAGAAAAACCATGTACCAATGTATGCGAAGCAGGCTCAGAATGCATAGATGAGACGACATATCGCACCTGCAAGGATACCAATGGTGACGGCTGTACAGAATGGACAGACCACCAATCCTGTGAAGCTGGCACAGTCTGTCAGGATGGCACCTGCGTCGATCCTCAGGGATCATGCACCAATGCATGTGACGAAATCGATGCCAAACGCTGTCACGAAAACACGCAGGAAACATGTGGTGATTACAACGAAGATGGCTGTTTGGAATGGGGCAATCCAACCACGTGTGGCGAAGGCACCGTCTGTCAGGATGGTATATGCGTCCAGCCTCAGGGATCATGCACCAATGCATGTGACGAAATCAATGCCAAACGCTGTCACGAAAACACGCAGGAAACATGTGGTGATTACAACGAAGACGGTTGTCTTGAATGGGGAAACGCCACTCCCTGTGAAAATGGCACAGTCTGTCAGGACGGTGCCTGCATCGATCCGCCGCCAACATGCACTGACCAGTGTCCCCAGATGGATGTCACACAATGCAAGGAAGATACCACAGAAACATGCGGAGACTACGACAGTGACGGTTGTCTTGAATGGGGAAATCCTCAAAAATGCAAGTATGGCTGTTCCGACAATACGTGCAATTCCTTCCCCGAATGTCCAAGTGATGCCAAAATTTGCCCCAAACCCATCATCAAATTCAATGAATGGATTGACGGGGACACCTCCAAAAGTGTCGATGTCATCAAGAAATATCCGAGTTGCCATGATGTTGGTTCGACCGAAACACAAAATGAAGGCGGCCCCGAAGACTATTACATGGTCAACCTGACTGAACCCGGCGTTTTGATCATCAACGTCAATCCTGCTAAAAAAGTCGACGTCGATGTCCATCTGTTAAGCGAGCTCAACGGCGATCAATGTATAGCGAGGGGAGATGTTTCGACGGGGTCTCACCTGGATACGGGCATCTATTATATCAGTGTCGACACCTATAGTAGTTCGAGCAATGCAGGTGCCTATCAGTTGCGCGTTTTCTTTATCCCCGATTCGAGCAAATGCGGCATGGTCCAAAAAGTCATGCAACGACGCAATGATGACAAACCTCTCCCTATGCCTGTCGTTGGACGCGTAGGACGCGAATCCCATCTCGTCACCACCTACGATCAGGAACAACATGGCGGAAGCTCGTGGTGGCCATCGGATGCATGGGACTCGAAATCACTCAAAATACATAAAGACCATACCATTAAGATGTATGGCGAAGAGATCATCTCTTACGGCAATCACGAAGGCGATAACAAATGGTGTGGATGCAATTCCAAAGGCCAGTGCGGACATGCCAGTTATGGCAAAGCCCTCCCGCCCGATGCCGAAGCCTGGGATGTCAACATGAACTGGAAAAAAGAGACGAAACCAGCACCGGGCACACGCTATCTCGCCTTAAACCCCAAAAATGGCAAAGCCGTCGTCGCTGCGGCCGGCTACGAAACAGGTCCGGGACGACAAGTCAGCATGGGTGGTGCCGTTCCCGAAATTCACAATTATTTCGGCACTTCCGATGGTCATGCCATGCTATTTGGCGAACTCAAAAATCAGGATTTCGCTTACGGTCCCATCGACTGTTTCAGTGATGAACCATGATATCACCGTTCAAATAAAATTATTCACTATTCACGAATGATTCATAAACGAATTGAGTGAATGGTGAATAATACAATTGTCTACCCCATATTGATAATATCACTCAGATCTGTAATATCATGAAGCGGTATCGGGAAAGGCATGCTATCGACATGTTCCACGTTATGATCATCGCGATATAATGCATATAAAATAGGAAGTGGATCACCTACTTGATAATGCTCATCCGGCTCGGTATGTGAAAAGAACGAATGTACCAAATCCTCACTTTTTTCGTCATCCGGAGGATTAAATTTGTAACTCACTTCAAACATGGGATTAGAATAGAGTTCATATTTTACATTTTTAGAAACAGATAAAACATTATGATCCTTTATATACATTCTTTCTGCACGAACGTATTCAATTTTAGTGATTGTCGCAATCGTTTTGCGGCCGGTACGCAGGATTTGACCGAGATTGGCAGATGTCGCTATTTTGCGTTTTTTTACGTTCTGTTGTTCACTGTTTCCACGTGCTCTCCAAGCAGATAATTGTACAAGCTGATTGATACGTTCCATTCTGGAAGTACTCAAATGATTTCGTTCATTTTCATTGACTGAAATGAATCCTTCTGAACGATTAACCCGATCCTGCGTCAGAGCAATCACCAAAACAGTCAAAAGAAACGCCAACAAAAACAATGCGCGACCTACTGAAGTTTCAACTTGAGAAAGCAAAATAATGACACAAATTAAAACTACCATGCTTATTACAAGCGTATTAAACAGGATTTCTCCAGAACTGCGGCCAGTTTTCATTTCATACAGATATTGTTTTGAATCATTTTCATTAGAATCAATTACGTAATCTGACGTACCAAGCGATTGCCAGAAATCATCTGACGTATATTCTTTCGAGATCACTTTCCCTTTCGAAACCAGCTTAATTTTAGAAAAACAGGACAGCAATTTTCTTGGAGTAAAATCGGGCAGTCTCTGCCAAAGCTCGATATTGCCTGGCGCACCGATAGTTTCTACATCATCCAGACGTCGATTATATTCCGATTCAGATATTTTAGTAATTTGTGTTCCGGGAAGTTTATCATACAAATTTTGTTTAAACTGACTAAAGATCTCCATCAATTTATCGATATCACACAAACGCGCCTCAACACTTGGATCGAGCATCGAACGCAATATATTGACCAGGGCTGGCGGCATGCTTTGCATATCGGGTTCAAAAATAAGATGGAAATCTTTGACCGGCATATCCGCTGGCGATCTGCCCGTTATCAAATTTACTGCAACTGCAGCCAAAGAATAAACATCACTCGCCGGGCCTGGTTTACCAGTGAGCTGTTCCGGAGGCATAAACCCATAAGTTCCAGCAACGGTCGATCCACCACTCTGCACCTGAGGATTCGCTACCGCACCAAAATCGATGAGAAATACCTGATACTCATCCCCCTGAATGGGTTTAAGAATGATATTCGAAGGCTTAATATCCCGATGAATAATCGGTGGTTTGTGATTGTGCAGTTTTTTAAGAATAGCAAGTAGTTGCAATATAATATCGTACACACGATCCAGACTGAATCGGTAGCTGGATTTGAGCATGGCCGCAAGCGTCGAACCTTCGATATATTCCTGAACAATATAGGAACAGGGCGGTTCATCTTCCAGTCGTTCGATAGCTTCATAAAATTTGGCGACACCGTTCACATGGATCGACGAAAGGACTGCAGCTTCGCGCGAAAAAAGCTCGTATTCCTTCCAGTTCTTGACCGATTCGATGTTGAGACGCTTTATGGCAACCTTTACATGACCATCCAATCGTTCTGCCAGAAAGATTCTACCCTGCGTACCATGCCCAATTTCCCGAATAAATCGATAACGATCTGCAAGACTTGCCGGTGTCTCAATGTCTGTATCTGTCTTTTCGAAGGATGTATCTGTTTGAGCATAAGATACAACGCTGGATTCTTCATTATCTTTGAGCGTGTTCATAAACAATTCCAAAAGCGTATGCGCCTAAGCCGCATAGCTTTTGGCGCAGGTCGTATTCGCGAAAGCGAATAGACCGAGAATATAGAATAAAAATCATGCTTTATCCTGCTTCTCGGGCTCTTTCCAAAAACGCTCATAGACTTTTAGACGTTTCATAATAAACGATACGAGCCAGTTAGGGAGCCTTTGAACGAGAAATACCCAGAAGTGATTTGATAGTCCAGGAATGGTCTGTATTTTCTTTTTGAGCGTCGCCTTGATGGCTTTTTTGGCGAGTTTGTCGGGCTGCATCAGAATGCCAAATTTCACGGCGAGTTCGCGTAGATTTTCGGGCAAATTGAAGAGGGGGGTGTTGATACCGCCGGGACAAACCGCCGTGACATGGACGTTCCAGGGTTTGAGTTCAAAATAGATCGAACGCGACATGCTGCGCACATAAGCTTTCGAAGCATTGTATATACTAATGCCCGGCATGGCCATCCATGCGCTCATCGACGACATATTTAATATATATCCAAATCGGCGTTGTTTCATGCGCATGCCAAAGATCATACACATTTTGGTCACACACCGAATATGGATATCGATCATGCGCATGACGCGCCCCATATCGGCATCGGCCAGGGGATCGAAAAAGAACACGCCGGCATTGTTGATTAAGAAATCGACTTCGAGGTGATTTTCGTCGCAAAAAGCGAGGCATTGCTCGGGGGCATCGTGTTCAGACAAATTACATTTAAATGTATAAATCTGAATATTTGAAAATTCACTTTTTAGAGCTTCAGAAAATTCATTTAATTTTTCTTCGTTGATATCGACGAGTACAACGCTCCAGCCTTTGCCGGCACAAACGCGCGCCATCTGCTGGCCGATGCCGCCGGCAGCCCCCGTGATGAGTGCTAATTTGGGTTCCTGTTTAGACATGATTGTGTTTAATGCCCTTTATATTTATTCTTTTACAAACGGATTTGTTCGCAACTAACGTTGCTCACTTCTTTTTAAT
>DGWW01000037.1 GCA_002395385.1 Myxococcales bacterium UBA4248 | reverse complement strand
CGGTCAATCCCGTAGCCGGATCGATGTAATTATTGGCGAGCGTCAGACTAACTTTTTGGTAGCGCTCCTGATTTTTACGTTCGATCGTGGTCGGAGAGAGATTTTCGTAGACGTGAGCGACCGTGCCGAGGGGAACGATCTGCCCGGAGCTAGTCTGAATGGGCATATTTTCGACTTCGTGAATATCATTTCGGAATGCGCGGTCATAGCGCACGACGATATCGTATTCGTCGCCCTTTTCGAGGTAAGTACTGGCTTCGACACCGCGGAAGAAGATCGTCACGAGCGTGCTGACCGTACTCGTGTTCAGACCGAGTTCGGACATTTTTTGTCGGTCATAGTCGATCTGAATCTGTGGTTTTTGCTCATCGACCGAGAGCTTGACCTCGGAGATATCAGGTCTGGACAAAGCATAGCGCTTAATGCGGTTAGTAATAGTTCGTGTGATTTGAATGTCATCGTAATAGACTTCGATATCGATATCACCGCCGCTCGAACCGCCCATCTGACGTCCGGTAACCTGATAAGTCAACCCCGGCACGTCCTTGAGTGCCGTACGGACATTGTCCATGATTTCGGTAATGCTTCGGTCGCGGAATTTTGGTTTGACCAACGGGATACGGATTTTACCCGTATTGACGCCATTCGAAAAGAGCGAGCTCATGCCGGAATCAGACGACCCAATATCCATCGAAATCATTTTTCGCTCGGAGGCCGGTATGACCTTTTCGACGATGGCCTTGACATCTTTGGCCACAGCATAAGTCGAACGAGCATCGGTTCCCATTTCGGTTTCGATAGAAATCATGAGGAAAGAGTCATCGCTGGTGGGCATGAATTCCATCGGGATAAACTTAAATCCGACAATCGATCCGACGAACATGGCCAAAACGACGGCGACGACGAGCCATCTAGCTTTAATGCAGGCGCGAAGGAAATTCTCATACCCAGCCCGCATGCGGTTCATGAAGGTGTTCCTTTCGGCAGCGCTCAATTTGGATAAATCGTCTACCTCTTTATTATTACTAGCTCTTTCATATTTGGTGTTCTTTTCATCCGAAGCAGCATCCTCTTCTTCTTCCTCAGCTTTGATAACAGCCTGAGCGAGTGCAAGTATTTTTTCGTGTTTTTCACGGTATTTTTTGCTGTTCAAAACGAGGTAGGAGAGCATCGGAATGAGCGTAACCGCGACGATGAGAGAGACAGTCAATGCACCACAAATCGTCAGTGACATATCGCGGAACATCATACCGGCAATACCGGGAACGAAGAGGATCGGCAGGAAAACGGCGATGGTCGTCAGCGTCGAAGCCGAAATGGCCATCATGATTTCTTTGGTACCCTTGACGCATGCCTGGAATGGTGAATCTCCTTCTTCGTGATGACGGAAGATATTTTCGAGCGTGACGATACCGTTATCGACGAGCATACCGACGGCGAGTGCGAGACCGGCCATCGAAATGACGTTCAGGCTCATGCCCAACGAAGACATGAAAGCAAAAGTCGCCATCAGGGAAACAGGAATCGCGGTAGCGACGATGAGCGATGTACGGATGCTCCTGAAAAAGACGAGCAAGACGAAGAAGACGATAATGACGGCGAGTACGACGGTTTCTTCGAGGTTTGCAATCGAACTTTCGATGAATTCAGCCTGGTTGTTGATCAAATTCCATTCGATACCGGGTGTGAATTTGAGGACTTCGGGAATGGCAGCAATGACGCCATTGGCAGCTTCGACGGTATTGGCACCAGATTGTTTACTGACAATCATCATGACGTTGGATTTGCCATTGACTTCGGTAAAACGTCTGGTTTCTTCGACGGTATCCTCGATATCAGCGACATCCTTGAGTCGGATGGGGATCATCTGGCCCGTATCGCTCTGACCGGCACTGACCAGAATTTCACCGAGCTCTCTCCAATCCTTAAACTTACCCGAAGTCTGAATATTGAGATCGCGTCCGGATGCTTCGATATAACCGCCAACGGACTGGGCATTTTCTGCGGCAATCAGACCGACGATATTGGCAGGTGGAATATGGTAGGCTTCGAGTTTTTGTGGGTTTAGGCGCACGTGAATTTCGCGCAACTCGCCACCACCGACCTGAACCGAAGAGACGCCTTCGACGCGCTCCAGCCTTGGCTGAATGTCGTCTTCGGCGATCTTGCGAAGCTCAGAGGCAGCCATGTCCGCCGTCAGGTTAAATAGAACGATGGGCTGCATGGAGGGGTCCATGGCAATGACGATTGGCGCTTCTGCTTCGTCAGGCAGAATGCCCTTAATCAGGTCGAGTTTGCTTCGTGTATCGATCTCGGCCTGATCCATATCATAGCCCCAGTCAAACTCGAGCATGACGATGCCGACGTTTTGTTTGGAAGTCGACATGACATTTTTGACCCCCGTTACCGATACTGCATTCTGCTCAATCGGCCTTGAGATCAGGGTTTCGACATCTGCCGGGCTTGCCCCTACATACGTCGTCAAAATGACGACATAGGGAATATCCATATCGGGATAGAGGTCGAGCTGAAGTCGGAAAAATGAGAAAATACCGAATGCGATGACACCCAGATAAAACATCGTCATCGTTACGCGGTTTCGTACGGAGTACCCAGGAATACTCATAATGACTCCTCAAACAAATCTGATACAAAGCACACGTAATGTATGCTCTATAACTACAATTATCTTATCAACTTTATTTCATGCAAAAGAAAGAATAGCAGGATGGGGAAGGATGAAAAAAAAAAGCGCGCAGGAGATGCTGTTTCCAGAATTCTGCGCGCTTCTGATTCATACATTTGGGCTGTGATCCCTGCCTTTTTGGATATGAAAAGACAACGAGATGAAACCCATCACCTCCGTGTTTTACATCACCATGATGGATGCATTAACAGAGAATGGTCTTCCTTCTCTGCTTATGAAGAGATCCACATCTGTCATAAACAATCCGGATCAGGTATCTTCGACGGCAGTCGGACGAGCGGTCGTCGCAACGGTATCATTTTTAGTTTTGGTCACGTCGCGGACCTCATCGCCATCGACCAGGGAATGCTGGCCGCGAACGATGAGTTTGTCACCGGGTTTGAGGCCGCTAATGACTTCGACGACATCACCGGCATATTCACCAATTTCGACTTCACAGGATTTCACAGTCATATCATCCTGCAGGACAAAAGCACGCCGGAGAGTCTGTCCTGACAGCTGTTTGGCGAGCAATTCGGGATCGAGCATCAAAGCCTTGGGTGGAACGGTTATGGCATTGTTCGTCGTCTCGAGGCTAAGTGTTGCACGGGCGTACATACCTGGTTTGAATTTGTAGAGACCGTTGGATTCGAGCTTGACATTTTCGAATTCAGCTTCGACCGTATTGGTACGCGAAGAAGGATTGACAAAGGGCATGATGCGCGTCACTTTGGCAATGGTTTCCTCGCCCGGGAAAGCATCGAACCGCAATTTGACTTCCTGTCCCATGTGAAGATAAGGCGTGTCCTCTTCGTTGACATTGAGCGTCACCTTGAGATTGGCCATATCCAAAAGGACACACAGCGGCATGGCGGATGACGCGATATCGCCGACTTCCGAATTTTTCTGGCTGATAACGCCGTCGATCGGAGCGACAACCGTGGCATAATCGAGTCCCAGTTTTGCCTGTTCCTGGCTTGCAATGAGCTGCTGTTTGGTCGCCATCAGCGTCGTCACACCGTCGCGCGCCTGATCGAGATTTTGCGCACTCACGATGTTCGACTCGTACAAGCTCTGCACGCGCTTGAGTTCGCGTTCTGCTGCCTTGAGCTGTGCATCGACGCTGCGAACCTGTGCATTGACCGCCTCAAGTCCCTTCTTTGAGACTGCATTGCGGATCTCTGCAATCACCTCGCCCTGCTTGACAAAATCGCCATTTTCCCAGGGATATTTTAAAATACGTTCACTCGCCAGAGGAATGACTTTGACCGTTTTGGCGGCCGAGACATTCGCGACATAGGCGCGTGTACGCGTAAAACTCGATGTCGTCACAGTGGTCGTTTCGACCGGAGTCTTTTCGACAGTTTCACTCATTGCTCCCGATGATTCGACCTTTTTATCACATCCGGCCAAAATCAGAGCAACCATCATTGTTAAGAAAAATCCTCGTATTTTCATGTTGTCACCTATTGATATCAAAGCAACCCCCGTCGAGGTATTTTACCCATTTTAAAAGAATATGCAAGCCTTTGTAGCACAAACACACTCATGTGCGCTTCTACACCCACACAAGGTTCTTACATTTTTATAACACATCAAATGGCGTTTTATTCCAGACACAAAAAAATATTTGGGCCTTTTGTGCGCACGATAAAAACGAGAAAAGCGGCGTATTGACCGCAGGGCAATAGCCGCTTTGCAGAGGCGCATTTGGCGTCAGCCAAAAAGCCGAAGCAAACCAAAAGACTCTGTATGGCGAGCGTCTTGATAAGCTCTGAGCTTGAAGTTTGGCGTTAGTGGTTAGAATCTCAAAGATCAAAGCTCCAAGCGATGAACCTCCACACATCGACCTCACACGGCCAACAAAAATACCCATTTAAAACAATAATTTACGACTCAAAAAGTCGAACACAATTTCGACCGCTTCGCTTGGCTTCGTACAACGCCTTATCGGCACGGGCAAAGAGTTGCTCGAAATCTTCCTCAGGCTGAACGACACCGACACCGGCGCTAACCGTAATCTGCCCGGGTTGAAAGTCCGCAAAAGCCGTACTCTCAACGATGGAGCGGATTTTTTCGCCTGCCCGAAGGGCATCCTTACTCGAGGTTTCGCCAGTCAGAAGGACGACGAACTCCTCACCGCCGTAACGTGCGACCATATCTTCTTCGCGGGTATTCGTTTTTAAAAGCTGCGCAAACTGTCGCAAAACCTTATCGCCGCATTCATGTCCATAGGTATCGTTGCATTTTTTAAAGAAGTCGATATCGAACACGATCATGGCCAAAGCTCGCTCGAGGCGCTTCGATCGCATGAACTCATCGTGCAAATGGCGTTCGTAGTACCGTCGGTTAAACACCCCCGTAAGTCCATCGACTTGTGCCATTTCCTTGAGCCGCCGATACAGCAGGGCACGTTCGAGCGCAATCGAAGCGAGGTTGGCAACACCGCTCAGACCTCGAAGTTCATCGGAGTGAATAATGCGGGAGTTGTAAAAATTGTCTGTCAGAATGACGCCAAAAACTTCGTCATGTAAAAAAATCGGAACGCATGCAAAATTCTTAAAAGCGACATCCTCACCGGTAACCCAATCCCGGTAATTCACCTCTACCCCATTGATATAAAAGGGTTTTCCTGTGCTCACGCAATGTGCAATGATACTGCGCAGTTCAAACTGCATGGCATTGAGCGACTCGAGCGGTTTAACCTCATCGAGTTTGAGTGAAAACCCGATGAGTCGATTCGTCAGGAACTGCGGTTCGGAACTGCTCTGTGTATAGCGATCAAACAGGCTTTCGAGATTGAGTTTTTCGGCTTTGATGCTTTCCCAGATTCGATGTGCCTCTTCCCCGTTTGCCGGTCCTGCCGTCCGGGAAACGCGGAGTTCATTGCGCCGGTCCCATGCCAGAAAAAGCACGGCACGGTTAAAGTTAAGGCCATCACCATGGGTTATCCCCGACAGGATGATGTAGAGAATCTGATCGAGCTCAACAGTCTTGAGCATTGCCCTTGTGACTGCGAGCTGGAACGACAATTCTTTGAGAATATTGGCCTCTGAGCCGTCCATCAGTACCTTTTGCCTTCACTTCTTGAATCAGAAGTACAAACTACGTTCTCTTTTAAAAGAAACAAAATGCGACCACGGGGCAAAGAATGACGCTTCGTCCAATCCGATATTTGCCATCCATTCAATGCCTGTCCATGAAATCAGCTGATGACTTCGACAATCTCCATTGTGTTTGAGAAGTTCCCTTACATCTATAATTTCTTATTCAGCAGAGCCTTGAGTTTTTCAAAAAACGTGGTGGGTTCATCTTGATTGGAGTCCCCTTTGCTGCCAGTTTTGGTCTTATTGTTTGATTCTGTGTTGCGCTGTTCCATCAGCATGACTTCCCGGCGTGCGCGAACATTCTCGCTATTCAGCTTCAGCGCCTGCTTATAGTTCCTGAGCGCTTTCTGCGATTCACCTTCGATCTTGGCAATATCCCCAAGGTATTCGTAGAGATAGTCGGCAACCGGCAGTTCATCTTTGGCTTTTTCGAGCTGTTCGGTGATATCCTTCACGGCCAAAGAGCTGCGTTTCCCATTTGGCCCCAATTCCATGAGCATGTAATTGACGTAGGCCAGGCGAACGCGCATTTCTATCGACTTGGGATCGATTTGTTTTACCTTTTCGAGTCGCTGCCGTGCCACATTAAATTCGCCACGTTCAATGAGGGACTTGGCTTGTGTCATGGCCTGTTCTGCCTCAAACACGGTTGCGATATCGACCGACGAATTGTCGAACTGTTCCGTCACGCCAGTTTCGAGGGACTGCAAATAAGCTTCGCGTTTTGCCGATTTACCCAATGTATCGTATGCCGCCCGAAGTTCTTTGTTGACCGCTTCGATGGCCTTGCGATCCGCCTCATTGTCTACCTGACGAAAGTAATCCGCGCCATACAGCTTCATCAAACCAAAATAGGCACTTCTTACCTCATTGTCTGAAGTCGACCGTTCGACACCAAGAAGCTCAAAGTAATCCTTGCCAGGCATTTCTGCATAAAATTGCCTCAGCGATTCCAATTTTGAATTCAAATCCATTGTTTCTCCAAAGTCTCCCAAAAGACAACGCCGGTTAATTTAGCACACATTCCGGCGACTTTCTGCAAATTTTTCACAAAAAAGCCCGTTTTTCGGCCTATTTCTTCGTTTTTTCCTTCCAAATCCCCCACTTACAACCACATAAAGAATCCATATCCAAACCGTCTGCAATCGGTTCGTGAGCGCAGATTTGAGTCAGTTGGTGCCGCTATTGCCTGACGGCAATACGCGTGCACCGCCGTTGCTATTGGCCGGCGGCCAATACGCCACGGCAAAGCGGCTTTGCCTGACGGCATACGCCGCTTTCACGCTTGAGCATTCTCTGCTTTCTCCCTTTTTTAACCTGTTTGCCTAAATATGTTAAACTCTCCCCCACGTCTGTCGATGTGCACACTTTAAAGCACAACATGACTCCGGAAATCACTTTTTTCCAATATCATCAGAATCTATCATTCCCGATTACCATTTTTTGATTCCTCATTAAGCTCATGTCACATTCTTTCGAAGGTACCACGCTTGCCCTGCAGCATTACTACGATATTGTAGGTACATACAGGAAATTGCCCCTTCTTACGGTTTACCAGGCGAATGAGCAGCCCTTTGGCAACCGCGTCCTGGTCTGGATGGCTGCCTACGGCGATGACATCAAAGTTGCCGAAGAAACCGCAAAGCGGCTCGACGATGCGATGCTCAAAAACCGCGCCATTGCAGAACCTCATGTTTTGCGCGTACTGGATTATGGCACCAGCGAAGGATTCAGCTTTGTGGTAACAGATTCAATTCGGACCATCACACTGCGAGCATGGCTGCGGGCCCATGGCACGCTCGATACATGGCAGGCACTGCGCCTTCTCGATCAGCTCACCGGAATTGTCACGGCAGCCCATCAAACCGGCTTTGAGAATCTCTGCCTCGATTCGGACAATATTTTCATCCTCAACGAAGAAAGATTCGAAATCGTGACGGGACCGCTCGGTATCGGACTTCACCGTAACGAAATCCTTACGATAAAGAACGTCCCCATTTCTGCAGAATTCATGCGCCATATCCCCCCCTGGGAATATGCAAGGCACAGGATCACACTCTCATCCGATCAGGTGCCTCAGGCCACAGGCGATGCCGCAAAAGAAGAGCCATCATCACCAAATCATGATTCCGCTTCAGAATCCAACGAGACCAGCCTCCATGAATCTGAAAAAGATCTTTCATTGAATGATGACAGCATCCAGGATTTGCTGCTGCAACCCGAGCTCGAAGATTCTGCCCCCAAATCCGAAAGCCTGGCACTGATTCCACCTCCCGAGGGATTGTGTCCGGATGTCTACAATCTCGCCGTGGTCATGTACGAAGCACTCTGCGGACAGCATCCTTTCTTTAGTGAAGACAGAGATTTGTGCGATGCAGCCTTCTCAATTTTCCAGGCCACGCCGCTGCCGCTCTCCAAACGCATTGAGATTAGCGATGAACTCAATGATGTGGTGATGGAAAAGCTCCAATCGCCACAAAAGGGCACCGAAGCCGACTTTCTCACTAAATTCTCTGCATGCTGTACCGATGCAGATAGAGAAAAAGCGCGCCAAGCCGAAAAATCATGGCTCTCTCCGGTACCGGCCCAGTCAGCCGAAAAACGAAAAAAGAAAAGCCATGTAAAATTCAAACATCCTCATGCCATGGCCGGAATTGGTGCGGCCATCGTCATTATTTTGACCATTTTAATAACCTATAAACTCGCACAATACCACGAACCTGTCGATTTATTTGCAATTCCCGAACTCATACCGGCAGACTCGCAAGGTGTGGATGTCGTCATCTCACCCCATGTGCTGCCTCCCAATACCAGCATTTATCTCACTTCCCTGGCTGACGGTTCGCTGATCCGACTCGGATCCCTGCCCTATATCTACCGGCAACAGGAGCCCGGTGCAAAACTCAATTTTGTCATTTCGGACGAATCCGGCCACTCCATGCAGGTCCCCGTAACCGTCAAAGGCGATCAGGGTCTCATGATGGTCCCCGTCGAACTCAACTGGTGATTGATATTGGGCAATGAACAGTACACTATGAGCAAACCGTGAGCCGTGAATGAGTCCCCTAGGGCCACCGCATTTACTTTTTCTGGGGCTCTGCCCCAGACCCCGCCAAAGGGCTGAGCTCTTTGGAATCCGCAATATTTTTTGTTTTTACCTGTTGTTTTCGCAAACCTGCGCGAAATGGGGCCCCTCCCCCATTCCGAACCAAAACATAATGTTTTCTTATGTTTATCGTTTTGAAATGCATCTCTTAAAGCGAAGGTCAAGGGATGGGATGAACAGTTCCTGTTTTGTCACGCCCGATTGCTCACTCTGCTCCAAATGCGAAATTGTTCATAAATGTGCCTGCAACCTCAGGGTCAAATTGATCCGTTCGTGCGATGTTGAGCAATTGATATTGCCTGTCGGGAGTAAAGATCCAGGCACTGCGTCCCTTCGAATCATGTTCAGGCACATTAAAATCACATAAAATCAGTGTGTTTTCCCCCATATTATGAAGTGAACACTGCAGATCCTTTCCACCAACAGAGCGTATAAATCCCCCGATGATGCGATCGCGCTCTGATTTAAGGTAAAATGCGGTTTCCCTGGAATTGGCATCGTAATATCGGACGCGGACATCGAACTGTCCATAGCGGTAATCTTTCGAAGTATAGATTCGTTCTCCCTGATTATCGACAAACAGCGGGGCTCTTGGGAACCGAATGGAAAAACCGTCTGTTTTATAGGAGGTTAAAGGCCAGTTCTCGGGCTTTTCAGCATCATTGGTCGAATCAATCGTTGCCTGAAAAGAAAGATCCGAATCGACATTTCTGAGCAGCTGTCCGTGCAGAATATCGAAGTCAATGGCGATAAAAATGGGAACCAGATCGATCTTCCACTTGTTGTCTTCATATTCAAAGCCGATGTACGACGGTTTTTCAGTGGGCTTTGCGTTTGCATAGTAAAAATTGCCAATCAGATATCGCTTGCCGTTTTTTTCATAGGCAGTCAGATTATCCACCGAGGCAGTCGTCAGTGTTTTGTACCCAATCCACCCTTGATTGAATGCCGTTTCGTAAAGCTGAGAGGCATTTGCAGATAGAATAAAACTCGGAGAAAGACGTTTTACCATCATGGTTGCAGTCGCATGGATGGATGGCGAGAGACGTTTTTCGAGTATTTTATAATCATCCGGAGATGTAATGGCCGTTCTGGCAGCGACCAGGATATTATCATAATACTGCAGAGAGGACTGGGACAGCAAAGGCACAGCTTCGGCGCCATGGTAGGCAAGAACTGCATTCTTAAACTGCGAATAGATTTCGCGAATATCATCGCGTTCCTGACGCGTTGCCGGTTCAATTTTTTTTAGATTATCCAATGGAGAGGACGGAACATTTGCAGAAAGATCACTGGATGCCTGTGGCATCTCAGCGGACTGCATCTCAGCAGTCTGCCCCCCATCCTTTGGATCTGTATTATTCTGCGCAACAGGTCCGCCGGAGTGGCACGCAAACAAAACCAGGGATGCCGTCATCATAGATAAATAAAGGTAATGATGATTTCTCATGGATTGGAATTATCCTCTGACGTCTGAATGTCTTCAATATTTGGAATAGGCTGTCCGATAGAAGCTTCTTTCCACCGCGAGAAGAAATCGAAATTTTCGATCAGGTTATTTTGAGAACATATCTGATATGCCTGACTTTGTGTTAAGAATTGATGAATACCTGGAGAATATTCTTCTATTCTTTTTTCGATGATATTTCCTATACAAAGGACAAAATATATTACCAAGGCCGCCTGAAGGATTCCCAAAACTGCGCCCAATATATGGTTTGTTTTCTCGGCGATGGGAATTCCCTTGACGAGCGTATTATGTAAGAAGCGCCCGAGAGCATAACAAAAGATATAAATACATGCCGCACTCGCGGAAATGAGAAAGAATCGCACATTGTGTCCGATGATCAGTCCCAAATCCTTTGTTAAGATGAGTTCGAGCAAATCGGCCAATGCCCCGGCACCCAATATTGTGAGAATAATCCCCGCAAGCGTAAAGATTTGTTTAATAAACCCCTTGCGATACCCAAAGACTGCCCAAACAAAGAGCACGGCAAGCGAAATAATGTCCAAAGCCATGCCAATTCCTATACTGAGTTATTTCGAATCATCCGTGAGATCAATTCTTAAACTGGCGACCTTTTGTGTCAGCAGCACACTCTTGCTCTTATACCCCTTGGCCGACACCACAATTCTTGCGGGAGCCTTATCGGAAGTTGTCCGCACCTTGCATACACCAGGCTGACATGAACCTTCCGAATTCACAAAACTGACCTGGGCAAATTCCGGGGTATACCGCATCATCAATGTAAACTTTTCCAATTTATCAGTGGAAGCGGAAGTAGCAGGGACATCAGCCGTCTGTTTTTTATGTCTGTGTTTTCGTCTGTGCTGTCCGTCCGACTCCTCAGCATTCTCGTCATTCTTAACCTTATCATCCGAAGGTTTGGGAACTGCGGCAGCAGTGGTAGCAGAACCATCCAATGCATTTCCTGCTGATGGTGCGCCTATACCGACGATCGCACCAGAGTCAGAATTTTCATTCGCCCGGGGCGTATCATTCTGTTCAGCCTTGTCAGTCTTTCCGGAATCGCCGCCGGGGACACTGTCCAAATGCATCAGGCTGTCCCTGGGTTGCAATCCAAAGGCCACCGCATCCAATGAAGATTGGATCGAAATCGTCGAGGTGGAACTGGCCAAATCATGATATGGCGACAGGGGGACAGCCGGTGCAGGGTTCTCCGCCTGAGGAGCGGACTGGAGCTCTTTTTTATGGATCGACTGTTCCTGAACGAACCAGTACCTCCATAAATCCGGCTGAAAGAAATACACATAGGCAAAAGCGCCAGCGACAACCAGAATTGCCACCCCCACAGCAATGAGCGGAATCACCCATTTGGCACGCTTAATCGTCAGCTTGGCCGGAAGCGGTTTTAGTGGCTTTTCTTCCTGAAAAGAAAACTGACCATTGAGTGCCATCGTCGGCATGAAAGGAACCGTTTTGGAATCAGCCAAATCCTCCGGGACATCCAGTTGCAGTGTGCCCGAAACATCTTCATCAAAAAAACTGCCGCTTTGAGCATCATCCCCTTTGAGACGACATCCTGCCAGTTCGGGGATCAGTTCAGGCTCACTCCAGTGTTCAAGTACATCGATCACTTTCTGAGCCGTCATAAACCGATTTTCCGGCAATTTTTCGAGCAGTTTAAAAACCGTTGCCACGAGATTCGGATACTGTTCAACATCCGATGGGAAACTGCGCGGGGTCATGAAAAGATGCTTCGATACCGTCACATGGAAAGTTTCCCCGTCAAACGGCGCAACACCGGTCAGCATCTCGTATGCGATACATCCCACCGAATACAGATCTGCCGCCAACGTCACCGGCTCATTCCTGAAAACTTCGGGAGGCATGTATTTGGGTGTTCCCGCAAAATCGCCCGTCGTCGAACTGTCATCAAAAACAAACTTGGCAATACCGAAATCAAGTACCTTGACGAAATCATCCGGAAATCCCGGCCTCGTACAGAGCATGATATTGCCCGGCTTGAGATCCCGATGAATAAACCCGAACTGATGGGCTTCCGACAACGCAGAAAGCACCTGGACCAGAATGGCCACGGTGCGTTTTGGAGAAAGTCGCCCCTCTTGAAGCAGCAAGTCCTTGAGCTGCTGCCCGCGGACGAGTTCCATGACAATATAGGGCAAATTTTGGGGTGTCCTGCCACAATCGTAAAAGAATACCGTGTTCTGCGCATGGAGCCTGCGAAGAATCTGACTTTCCTGCTCAAATTTGCGCAGTGTATCATGATCACGGACGGCCTCCCGGGAAAGGATTTTTATGGCCACATCACGGTCAAGGTTGAGATCTGTCGCACGAAAAACAATTCCGGCACCACCACGTCCGATAATCTCAGTCAATCTGTAACGTTCATCGATAACGTCACCTACCATCACGGGATCGACCAGATTTAATGTTTCGTTTCTTTCGTGTGATTGATCCAAGGCTACACTCCGGGCACAAAAAAGCAAAAACATTCTACATAAAACACAATTGAAGTGTCAACCTTTTGGCTTACTCACGCAGAGAGCCAGTTAATACTCAGCCGGTGGCTCAGGTTCAGGTCTTTCCGCCACCCCCACATGTCATACAAAGTAAGAATATGCGCACAGAATCTCATCATTCTTATGTCAAATAATTCTTAAATATACCAAAAAAATTTGTTTTGCTCAGATGATTTGGCTATATAGCACGGCGCATGTACGACAATCACTGTCGTGGGAATCGATCATTCTTTTGTTGTATTTTGGAGGATTTTACATGAAATTCGATAAACGTTACATTTTCGCTGCTTCTCTCGTACTCGCCATGGGTCTGGGTGCCTACGGCTGCTCCGATTCCGATTCGGACGACGATGGCGGCACAACAACCGAATGCAAGGGCGACCACAAAGTCAAAAATGGCGACAAGTGTGAATGCGAATCGGGATACAAACTCGATGGTGACAACTGCGTCGAAGATAACAGTGGTAGCACTGAGCCCATCAAGTGCGAAGGCGACCACAAAGTCAAAAATGGCGACAAGTGTGAATGCGAATCGGGATACAAACTCGATGGCGACAACTGCGTCGAAGATGACAGTGGCAGCACTGAGCCCGACAAGTGCGAAGGCGACCACAAAGTCAAAAATGGCGACAAGTGCGAATGCGAATCGGGATACAAACTCGATGGCGACAACTGCGTAGAAGATGGCGAAGATAATAATAAATGCGGTGAAAACCAGTATTTTGATGAAGACTTCGGCGAATGCAAAGACAATGTTCCAGTTTCAGCAAACTGCAATGACGGCACCGTTCAAGAAGATGAGGTCTGTGACAACAAAGACAATCACCTCCTCTTTAAAGAAGGCTATGGAACCTGTAATGACTGGGCCAAAGAGAATAGCATGCCCGAAGGAGAATACACAGGTGCCCCTGCATGCGGTAATACCTGCACGAGATTAAAGAAAGGAACCTGCAAGCTTGAAGGCGACACATGCGGCAATGGTGTCATTGACACCGACAAAGGTGAAATTTGTGATATTGGCGCAAATGCAAATGACTCAAAAGACGATCTTTTAGCTGATGGTGTTACCTGTGAAAGTGCACTAGGCTCTGGCGAATGGGTTGAAGGTGGAAAACCAGCATGTCCTGCTGATTGCAAAGCTAAAACTTATGGGAATGGTACCTGTGTAATTAAAGGAGAAAATGATACGCACGGTATTTTAAGCTGTAAAGCCACAATCACTGTTTCTGATCAGAAAGCGACAGGCAGTGCCGAAATCTCCGCTAAAGATGACAAAGCGACAAAAGGCGCAATCGTTTGTGCATTAAAATCAGCAAAATTGGATTCAATTGTTAAGAACGCAACACTTGATGATGTATCCAAGGCTGAATTTGATGGTTCTAGTATTACAGATGCTGGTGAGTATGGTTGCTTCTTCTATGTTCAGGCTGAAGGTCAATCCAGTGGTGTTTTCTGCTCAGCAGATGGTGCCGTGAAACCATTAAGCGAAGTTAACACTGTTGCAGATGTTGCATTGGCTGATTTTAAAGTAGAATCATCCGTCGCTGCCGACACACTGGCCAAATGGACATTCACAAGTTATAACAATACCAAAGACGATCCTAAGAATATAGCTACAGTCCTGCCTACAGGTATTGCAGCAGACGAAGGTAGTGTTTCAACCATCAAACTTACCTGGATTCCAGTGGGCGACAATGGAAAAGCAATTAATATTAAGATGACAGCAGACAGTTCTGGAACAAATGCTCTCACAGCCATCCAGCTCAATACAAATGGCCAGGATGGCAAATATGGCGATACACAAAAAGCAGCAGAATCCTCCCACCTTTCAATTTCAGATCTTTCTGATTATGCTATCTCTAATTTGAAATTGAATGCCAAATATGAAGCATCTAAGCTCTATGTTACAGAGATTGCAAGCGATGCAGAAAACCTCATCAAAACACTCGATCTTACAAAAGATTATACTGTTTATGATGTAACAGGCTTTACTGCTGGTGCAAAAGAGATTAACATTTACGAAGATAATACATCAAAGAAAGCACCTTCAATTGATGATATTGAGCTTGTAGGTAAAAAGAAATAAATAATTTTACCCCATAAAAAACCGCCCAATCGGGCGGTTTTTTTATATCCACATAAATATATAAAATATAAACAAAACCTCCCCTATTGCTTTTCTTTCTGGAGGGGGTCCGGGGGAACCTCTTTCTTTTGGCACAAAAGAAAGAGGTTCCCCCGGCAAAAAAATAAAATAAAAACTAACTCATCTCGAGCATGCGTTCGATGGGGAGTACAGCTTTTGTCATGATTTCATCCGAAAGTTGAATTTCGAGTCCTTTGCCGAGCAGGGCATCGCGCACGAGCGGCAAGGTAATGCGCTTCATATTGGGGCACAGGATGGGATGGTTGAGGCC
>DGWW01000339.1 GCA_002395385.1 Myxococcales bacterium UBA4248 | reverse complement strand
TACTAAAATAGGGATACCTCAGGCGCAACGCGCCAACCGGGGGCTGCTCATCTGGAAGCCCAACGGGCTTCTGTTAGTTTTAATGCATCACTTGATAGTATTTGTCCCTTTCTCAGCGATAGTCACAGCAGGATTGCTATGCATTAGAATAATGCCAACGAGAAACCGATTGTTACACTTGGGGTGCATTTTTATTTTAAGGGTGTGGGGAATGTCTTTCTGTATGTATTGCGAGCCGTATGCGCAGCATAGGCGAGCATAGAGGGCGTAGCGAGCGTAGGCGCGGTCTTAGACCCGCCCAAGCGAGCAAGCCCGAAACGCATGGCGTATCGGCACAGCCGATAGCCTGCGCCAGCAAAACCGGCGTTTAATATGTGTTACCTCACTATAAATATCTTGACTCACCAATGACGGTGAGAGATGAACGTGAGATGGCGTCGAACGTGACTGGTTCATAGATTGAGTGTGGGAAGGAATCACCTCTGGATAAGGACTTTTCAACGTTTTGAAGAGAAGATATTCCGTTCATTTAGATTCCTTCGCCTAGGCAGTATGTACATGCTTTTCATACCACTCGCCATATTGCAGAATCTGTGGTAGATACGCGTCGCTGCGCGTTGAATCGCGCAGAAATGAGTTTGTTTTATTGCATATTGCGAATGGTTTATGATCGACCCACACATTTTTAGAGAATATGATATTCGCGGTGATGTCCGCACACAACTTACGCCCGATGTGGCAGGACGCATAGGGCGCGCACTCGCCGTATCCCATTTTTCGTGGGGGGAAAAGATCGTCGTTGGCAGGGATGCGCGCACGCATTCGTCCGATCTTCAGCATGCACTTATGAGTGGCTTGAATGCGCGTGGCGTGGATGTGCTCGATTTGGGCCAGATTACGACACCGATGATGTATTATGCGCTGTTTAAGTGCAGCTGCGATGGCGGCGTTATGGTGACTGGATCGCATAACCCGATTAACGACAACGGCTTTAAGATTTGTCGCGGCACCGAGTCTTTTGTCCGCAAAGATATCGAGGTCGTGCGCGATATCGTTCTGGATAAACAGGATAGTGCAGGGCTGGTACCTGCCGAACGCAAAGGAAAAACACAACCCCTTGATATTGCTCAGGAATACGAGCGAGAGATTCTCGAACGCGTGAAACCTGGTCGTAAGATTAAAATTGTGATTGATGCTGGTAATGGTGTAGCCGGACCTTTTGCCAAATCGCTGTTTGCGCATTATGCCTCAGAATTGACGTGCCTTTATTGCGATCCCGATGGCACGTTTCCCAATCATCATCCCGATCCGAGTGTGGCGAAGAATCTCGTCGATTTGCAAAAGGCTGTAATCGATAGAGGAGCGGATCTGGGACTGGCATTCGATGGCGATGGCGATCGCCTGGGCGTCGTCGATCACAATGGTCATATCATTCCGGCGGATCATCTCATCATTTTATTTGCCCGCGAAATATTGGGGCGCAATCGTGGTGCGACGATCCTCGGGGATGTCAAATGTTCGAAGCAGACATTTGATGAAATTCGGGTACATGGCGGCGAAGCCGTCATGACCAAAACCGGGCATGCATTGATTAAAGCAAAAATTAGAGAAACGCATGCGGCTTTGGCCGGTGAAATGAGCGGGCATTTCTTCTTTGGGGATCGGTGGTTTGGGTTCGATGATGCATTGTATGCCGGCGCAAGAATGGTCGAGATTGCGGCCAATGCTGTAGATAAGGGGGTTGGGGTTTCGGATTTGCTGTCCGATTTGCCGCCGACGCACGCCACACCTGAACTGCGCATTGACTGCCCGGATGATCTCAAATTCGATTTGGCGCGGGCCATGTACGAGCATTATTCGAAGGTATATCCGACGAGCGATTTGGATGGCGCGAGGATCGATTTTCCGAATGGATGGGCGCTCATTCGAGCATCGAATACGCAGCCGGTCATTGTCATGAGAGTCGAAGCAGATTCGATCCAATCGGGCAACGAAATCCTCGAGGATTTATCGAAGAATATTCGTGAATTTGTGGGTTCGCGAGGCGTTGAGCTTCGTCTGGATGATTTGGAAATGAATGAGGATAAATGAATTATCAATCGTGAAATGGAGACATTAAATGACGAAAAAAATCATTATTCTCTTTTTTTCGATATGGGCTGTATTGGGGTGTTCCAAAGCACAAAAGCCAGAAGGGCCGGATCCAGAACAGCCAATAGCGATGGTCAATGGTGAGGAACTCACAGAAAATGATTTGGATAAATCTCAGGCCTGGATGCCTGCTTTTGCCAGACAACTTGAGTCAAACAGCACCATTGAGATTACCCGGTTTTGGAGTCTCGTGCAGATAATGGTTATATCGCAGGATGCGGCAAAAAAGAATTATTTATCTCCTGCGGCAAAAAGTTTGGCCATAAAAGAAGCATTGGCAAAATATAATATTAATAATCTCAATTATCCCAATTATGTCATAACAGATGATGAAATTGCTCAATATCAAAAAGATCATCCTGATATATTTTTTGAGCCTGATGCCTTTACTGTGAGCTATGCACTGATAAAAAATGAGAATACGATTTCTACACTTACGGCAGCTCATGGATTCGTCAATGGTGCTCAAATGGGTTATATTTATATTGATCCTCCTGAACTCGATCGTAAAAATATGACGGGTCCGCTCATGCAAAATAGAGACGGGCACACGATGAATGCGAAAAAATTTAATTTTTCATTCGTCATGACAGCTCGCGAGAATACAGAAGAACCGGGGCAGCTAGGACCGTTTACATCGAGAGATGAGCTATTATTTTCATGTCCGGATGCCATACAGGCTCTCAAAGCAGCTCCTTTAGGCCGTCCTTTGTCTCGCTCAATTGCGTGTTCCGGTTCCTGGAAAGCATTTGTCATTCCCGAATGGAAGCGCGATGCCGCTCCCATGACTCCCGAGAAAGCCAGGCAGACTGCCATTGAACGCATCACTGCTCAAAAAAGAAAGGCTTATCTTGAAGAATATGTGGCGAGTCGTATGCGCGGAGGCGAACTTTAGTTAGATATGCAGGACACATTTCATTTACATCATCGTTCCAAAACACAGAGGAATACCCAATTGCCATTGTCCAAACATCATCGTCCCGAAATGACGCCCGATGAAGTGTTGGTTCGGTCATTGATTGACAACCCAATCCATATTAAATCGGTTGTTCATCAGATTTCTTATCGTGGTGGTTTTCCGGTCTGGACCTCGCGAGGGACAGTCATTTTTGTTTTGCGCAGTCAACAAAGAGATTGGGCAGTTGCTGGTGATTTTAACGATTGGCAGCCATTTCCGATGTCTTATGCGGGCAATGATTTATGGTATGCAGAGCTGAAGATACCGAAATCGATAGGTCAGAAGCTACGATATTTATATTTTCAGCCGGATGGCAATGCCATGCCAGATCCCTGGTCGCTTTGTTTTTGTGAGGAAGAGGAGGGCGCATTTTCGTTTATCAAGCGTCCGTCCAGACGACAGTATCTCATGCGCTGGAATGATTTTACCAGCCCACAGGGATTAAAGCCGCGCCATCTTCATGTACTTGTGCCGCCGAATGGAGGTCCATATGATGTGCTGTATGCACATGACGGGCAGAATCTTTTTTCGAAGGAAGGCATGGGGGGCGGCTGGAAACTTTGCGAGAATATGCGCAAAATTGGCGGCAATTTTCTCATCGTGGGCATCTGGAATACGGTCGACAGATACGAAGAATATACGCATGCTGCGGATACCGATGTCTGTGGTTATCATTCTACACTTGGCAGCAAGTATGCTGTTTTTGTCGAAGAAACAGTTCGTCCCTTCATCGAAAGTCGATTTCAGACGACGAAAAAAGCGGGTTTGATGGGCTCGTCCCTGGGGGGATTGATTAGTTTGTATATCTCGAATCGTTACCCAGGAAGATACGATTCGGTGTTTGCGTTATCTCCAACAACGGCCTGGGGTCGGCTCAGCGATGATCATGGCCCTATTATTCGGGATTATTACGAGAATACCGGCCATCAGGATACATTTTTATATATCGACCATGGCGGATCATTTCCGCCCGAGGGAATGCCCGATGTACTCGATATGAAGGTGGCTCAGCGCGATGAATCTGAGTGGTCAAGCCCTTATGACAATTGCTGTTATACTTTTGATTTTGTATCAGCACTTGTCGAGATTGGATATCGCCAGAGTGTCGATATGTTCTATCAGCATATTCCCGGTGCTCCCCATAATGAATGGGCATGGTCGGAGCGCGTGAGCAAACCTTTAAAGATATTTATGGAGCGATGAGTTGATAATTGATAATTGATAATTGATAATTGATAATTGATAATTGGTAATTGATAATTGATAATTGGTAATTGATAATTGATAATTGATAATTGATAATTGATAATTGATAATTGATAATTGATAATTGGTAATTGATAATTGATAATTAATAATTGGTAATTGATAATTGGTAATTGGTAATTGATAATTGATAATTGATAATTGATAATTGATAAGGCTGAGGCTAGTTATAAATTATTATATTTTTCCCGGGAACCACGTGCTTTATCGACGGGATATTTTGCGGCATTTTTGGCGAGTTTGGTTTCGAAAGCTGCGGGTAAATCGATATTGGCCTGGGTGCAAAAATTGAGCAGGCAGATCAGGACATCGGCGGCTTCTTCGGCGATGTGCGTTCGTTTTTCGTTGGGAATGGTTTCGCCATCGCGCACCCATAAAAAGCATTCGAGCAGTTCTGCGGCTTCGACGGATAAGGCCATGGCGAGATTGCGCGGGCTATGGTACTGATCCCAGTCGCGGTCTTCGTTGAATTGACGCAGTTTTTCCTGCATTTTTTTTAGGCTGTCTCGTTCCAATTTATTAGCCTCTCTTTAGACGTTGCGCGGGATATGAGACGTTTGATGGAACATCTTTACCGAGCTGTGATGTTGCGTGGAACTTTTTGTGTGCGGGCGGGCCCATGCGCGCCGCTGATCGCTCTATTTGTCGGTTGGCGTTTTCAATCCGCACCAATGAGCCACTCAAGCACATCGTATTGCAAATATGCCCGAACTGTTTCACGGTGTTCGGCGTTTTCGAGGATGGTTAAACGTGCGTCCGTGTTGTGTTGGGTGAGATTGGGAAATGCAGATGTATTGGACTGGTATGCATTGCTGTCTGAGGCACCATCGCCGACGAAGGCCCAGATCGGAAGTGTAAAATCCGCAATATCAGGTTGTAATTTTTTGCTGATAGTGCCGCTTATAGGGGCAATTCGAAAGAACATATTCATGTAATCATGGGCGATTTCCCATGTACCGATGCCGCCCATGCTGTGGCCGGTTAAAGATATATGTGTTTTATCGATATGATATTGATCGGCAACGTATTCTATAAGCTGAATGACATTGTCGCTGGCTTCATTCCAAAAGCGGATATCCTGAGAAACCTGTGGCATGATGACATAGGCTGGTATGGTTAATTTATTCTGCTGAACATATAGCGGAAAACCTTCATTTTGAACGAGAAGATCGAGATTGTTTCCTCGGCTTGTGCCACCGTGCAGATAAACAATTAATGGCATATTGTCGGAAGCATTTGATGGCGTATAAATCCCAGGGCTACCGCATTTACTTTTCCGGGGCTCTGCCCCGGACCCCGCCAAAGGGCTGAGCACTTTGGAATCCGCAATCATTTTAAGTTTTTGCTTTTACTTAACGTTTCACAAACCATAACAAACGATCACTCGATGGGGCCCCTCCCCCATCTTTCTTAAGTATTGATTTTAAACATTATTCAAACCTACAAGC
>DGWW01000225.1 GCA_002395385.1 Myxococcales bacterium UBA4248 | reverse complement strand
TCCAGTAATCGCATCCTGTCGGGGTCGTGCACTTTGTGTTTTGTGCGCGGTAAAAACCGCCATAAATGCGAATGACCTCATCGGGGCGATTTTGCTCGGAACCATCTGCGACAGTAAATATCAATTGATGTGTCGATGGATCCTCTTCATTGGTTTCATAATTGAAGAGGTAATCATTGGCCCGGAATGCAGAAGATTCTCTTATCTTCGATACAAGATAATTGTGAAGGCCATAAGCACTGATAAAATGGCCATTGAGAATGCCATCGGAATCCGGCAAGTCTGTGGCCGATGGGACAGCAAAGTGCTCGGGCTCTGTTATACTACTGTAATTGGGTAGGGTAATGGGTGAAGGATAGGGATGATTGCTGTTTTTAAATCCCATAAGGATATTGAATCCACCACCTTGAACCAGGATATCCTGATAAAATCCGTTTTCATCTACGGCAACTTCGAGTGCATGGTTAATCGTCGAACACGGAAAAACACTATTGTTCTCACCATATTGACAGGTATCTTCATCGTTGTCATCGCCGGCATTGGCATCGCCCTGAGCTGGCATTGCGACAAATCTGGCACGATTCATATCGTAATCGGCGCCATCGCAGTTTGAATCGACGCCGTCACCATAATAATCGTATGTTCTTGGCTCATAGATGGGCATACAGATTGGCTCGTAGCTATCGCCATTCTTTTTGCCCTGGAGTATGCCTAGACGGCACAAATTGAGTGAGTCGTCTGCATTCCTGGGTAATGCATAGCCTGAGGAATTGATATAAAACTTGTAATCCTTGGTATTTGAAATACCTTCTTTAAGGCTTGGCACACTCGAATCACTCGATTCCCAGGGCAGATTGGCATTGGTTATCACGCAAGGAACCCAGCCATCTTCATTGACGCGTCCATCACAGTCATTGTCTAAACCATTAAAGAAAGGATTGCCGCTTGCGTCGAGTCCGTCTTGCGTATCAAAACTTATCTTTGGCATACATTTGAGCTGCCAGTCGTCATCCGTCTTTTCGCATGTGACGTGGGCTTTATCGTCACAAACATCCGCATTTTCGTTGCGATAATTGCACATTGTGCCAAAGGCATAGCTTTGGTTTTCGACTGCGTCCACCCATAATTTGGTTTCACTTAAACCGTCTGGTGCTGCATCGCAATATGGATTGACCTTGTAGCCGTCGTCTGTTTTTATCGATGTGCAGTCGTTTTCAGGATTTGCACACCAATCTGTGCAATGCTCGGAATTTGGGGGAAGCAGGATGGTCGATCCGTCATTATCTTTGCCATCGCAGATTTCAGCTGCTTCCGGGTTGATATCTTTATCGCTGTCGTCTGCGTCGTAACAGCCGGGATCGGTGGCTTTGCATCCCTCTTTGAGCGTGACGTACGAATCGGTTGATTTTATGGTTTCCCAG
The DNA here is from genome assembly GCA_002395385.1 of Myxococcales bacterium UBA4248. GTDB lineage: Bacteria > Myxococcota_A > Bradymonadia > UBA4248 > UBA4248 > UBA4248. Next base: position 11,903 of record DGWW01000225.1, on the reverse strand, counting down.
TCTTTATTGGCGGTATAGCAATACTTGAGGTTGTTTGAACAGCAAATCAGTGAATTGTTGGGATCGAGCAGGATCTGAGCAGGCTCTGTCTCGGTTGCAGATTCTAAAGATGCTACGTTATCGATGAGAGGGTAGCCATCGCCATCTGCATCGCGACCATAAACAGCGCCACCATGATTACCTGTAATCACATCCTTACCCCGAATCCAAACCTCGTCCGATTGGGAAGCTGCCGAGCGAGCTGCGCTGCTCAAAAGTGCCACATCACAAGTGGCATTTCCTTTGCAGTCGCCATAGCCAAAACTACATTTTTCAATGCAGGTAAACTCAGGTGCAGGGGTGTTCATCGTGGCTGTTTTTCGCCAGTCGGGAACGTAATTGGATGCATCGACAGGTTTACAAACAGAGGCAAACTCTTTCGATTTTGGTTCGGCACACGCATCGCCGCAAATGCTGCAGTTATCGGTCGTCCCCAAGAGCTCAAATTTGTCAATAAGGCCGTTGCAGTTCAAATCTGTCTGGATTTCTTTGCCTTGATCATCGACGATGTCCGGGCATACAAGCGGTTTTTGGTAGTAGGCATTGGGATTGTTGTCATCGCAGTCGATGCCCAAATTCGGGCAATGCCCATATCCAGCACCATCTCTGTCGTGATCGTAACACCCTGTGCAAGTCCCCGAATCGGGTACGCATGCCATTGCGGGCCCCGATCCCGTTTCGACCGACTGACAGCTAAAGAAATATGGACATCTATCGGCATTTTCATCACACGGTTCGAGACACATATCATCGTAAAAGATCATACCTGCTGCATTGCATTTGCTTTCGTCTGCATTGCAGAACTCAATGCCATAGGCGAGATCTTTTTGTAAATTTTCGTCCATATCGCGGCGGCAAAGCGCGGCAAACGGTGTGTCTTTGAGTATGGTCTCTGGTAAATCCTGTGGCAGCTGTGTACTGTCGTTGGGATAATCAAGAATGCCCTTGGCTACGACCTGGCATGACCAGCCTGCAGGACAGTTTTGGGCTTCTATTTTGGTGCACTCATAAGAACAAATGCCGATCTCATCATCATCGCCGGCATATGTATCGTGCGTTAAATTGTAATTCTCGGGGTTGATGCGGCTATCGAGCTGCGAAACGGGAATTGGTTTATCCGTCAAATATTCGACGATTTCTCCATTGATTTCCATATGCAGTGTCTTGGATGGTGTTACGCTGAAAATACAATCTCCCACGCCGCAATCGCTGCCTGAACGACACAATGTCCACAAAAGCGTGCTATTCACACATTTGCCATGGCTGCAAACCTGCCCATCGATACAGGCTGGCTCGCAGTCTCCGTCTTGAATTTCTATGCATTCACCTTCGTCGCAGTGCTCTCCATTTGGACAATCACCGTCGACTTCGCATTTGGTCGGTTCGTCTGTTTCAAAAAAACAGTTTGATCCAATACAAATTGCACATTGGCCATTGATGCAGGTTTTGCCATCTGTACAGGGGGGATCGCATTCTTCACCAGTCATGTCTGTGCAGACTTTATCGATGCACACCTGATTGCCGGTACATTTGGCACAGGGATCATCTGATATACTTTTGGGGGTGCATACATGATCGACGCATTCTTCTTGTGCCGTACATTTGGCACAAGGGTCACTAGAATCGTAGCACGTGCCGTTATGACACATCTGCTCAGGCTTGCATGCACTGCAGGGATCGGTAGGATCATAGCAAACGCCGCCAACGCAGACTTGCTCTGGTCCACATACATTGCAAGGATCGTCCGGATCATTTGGCGTAGATGAACTATCATCGCAAGCTTGGGCACACAACACCGCTAGAATTGCAGCAAACGCATATTTCACTCGCCCACCTAAAGCTCTATTCACCTTCCTAAGGCTCGCTATTGACCATGGATTCATATTTAAATATCTCCTTGATATACGTCAAATGTATAGATACGTTGCAGCTCTTCTTTACTATATGAATGATACGTTTTATGCATGGGGTAACCCACGCAGGGGCTCCCCTACATATGTAAACGTATTATTTAAACTAATTGATGCAGGTTTTCAATAATTGATGCAGGTTTTCAATAAAGTTGGGTGGGCGCGGCTATCGGCAGCGGGGCATGCCCCGCTGGCTTCGATACGCCGCGCTTTTACGCTCGCTATGGGCGACCAGTAGACGTTCAATAGAACGTCGCAACTGGTCGCCCATACGCTCACGATGTATTATTTGGGGCAGTGATGAATCAGCGTGCGAATGGATAGCATAACCATGGTGGATGGATTGTATTTATCGCTTTCGATTTCCTGGGAAATTGTAACCATTCACACCATATTTGCGCATCAAATCCCTGACGAACTGCTTATTCTCGGGCGCATGATATCGCAGGATGGCTTTTTGACGTTCTCGAGCATCGTGTGATTTGGCGCTCCACATGGGCTGTTGTCCTTCGATCGGCAAATAGGGCGTATAGCCTGTATAATACATCGTGGTGGCAGCACTCATGGGCGTCGGCAAAAAACTCTGCACCTGATCGACAAAGAGATGCCGTTTCATGAGCCATTGAGCCACATCGAGCATCTCACGGTCGCCGCATCCCGGGAACGAAGATATAAAATAAGGAATAATATATTGATTCTTCCCACATGTCTCGGATGTCTTTTTAAAGATTTCACAGAACTCATCGAATATTTCGACATTCGGTTTGAGCATGAGACCCAAAACCTTATTATTGACATGCTCCGGGGCAATTTTTAGGTAGCCGCTCGTGTGGTATTGGGCAACTTCGCGAATATATTCCGGGCTTTTTAAAGCTAAATCATATCGGATACCAGATCCGATAAATACATTCTTGACCTCGGGAAGTGCACGTATTTTGCGGTATAAATGGATGACTGGTGCGTGATCGGTATTGAGATTTTTACATATTTTAGGCACGAGACATGACGGCTTTGTACATTGTTTGCAAATGTCTGTATTTTTGCCGCCCATGCAGTACATATTGGCCGAAGGGCCGCCGATGTCGCTGATAGAGGCTTTGCCTTTGGGATATTCTTTGCAAATCGTCTGTACTTCGCGAGCTATGCTATCGGGGGATCGACTTTGAATGACGCGGCCTTCGTGGGCTGCAATCGAACAAAAGGCGCATCCGCCAAAGCACCCGCGCATGATGGTCACTGACGTTTTGATCATGTCATAAGCGGGAATTTTGGCATCGCCGTAGCTCGGGTGTGGTTTGCGCGAAAAGGGCAAATCGTAAATCGAATCGATCTCTTTGGTATTCAAAGGCTCGGGAATTGGGCCTATCCAAAGTTCACGATTGCCGTGTTTTTGTACAATCCCATGACCACCGACGCGGGTTTCGAGAATTTGCAGTCGCGATGCTTCGGCAAATGCTTTTTTATTGGTTTTGACTTCTTCGAAAGATGGCACGCGTCGTACATCGTATTCGCCGCGGCGGTTGCCGCTGCTGTCATCCCGAATGACGAGATTCTCGGGAAGTGCATCGCATAACACGGCAATACCTGGCAAACCATAGAATTTATCGAGACTCCATCGGTAGGACAGGCCATGAGCAATCGTTTCGAGCGACCATTCACCGCTGCCAAAGCTCAGAATATCGGCACCTGAATCGACCAAAATCGACGGCATCACTTCGTCTTTCCAGTAGTCGTAGTGCGCCATTCGCCTCAAACTCGCTTCGATTCCGCCAATGACGATGGGTACATCCGGAGCCAGCCTTCGGCAAGCTTTGGCATAGACGACGACTGCACGATCCGGGCGTGCACCGGCTTTGCCGCCCGGTGTGTAGGCGTCATCATGTCGGCGCCGTTTTTCGGAAGTATAATGGTTCACGAGCGAATCCATGTTCCCCGAGTTGATGCCCCAAAAGAGTTTGGGTACACCCAGCGCGAGATAGTCTGCGTCGCATTTGGGTTGTGCCACCACGCCTACGCGAAATCCCTCATGGTGCAGATAGCGTCCGACAATCCCCGTCGAAAAGGCCGGATGATCGATATACGCATCCCCCGAAATGAGAATGATGTCGCATTCGGTCCAGCCGAGTTCATCCATTTCTTCGCGCGTCATGGGAAGCACTTTGGCGATACCAAATCTCGCCGCCCAGTATTTCTTGTGTGTATGAAGCATGTCTGTGGTTTGTTGTTTTGTTCAATGCCGAAATGCAATTATTCCAGCAAATAGCCAGCCCGATAGCTGTGCTCCAGATAATCCGGATTCTGGTAGTATAGATCCGATTTAAAGTTTGATATTAAATCGCTGATAAAAGATGAGAATATATCCATGATATCGCACGCGGCATCGTACGATTCGGAGCTGTCTTCGATCATTGTTGCGTAGAGGTTTCCAATCTCTGTGTACGATGGTATGATATATGGGCTATTGGCTGCCGGATCAAAATCCCCGTTTGAAATATGATAATATTCTATGAGCTCAGTGCTGACTTGATCAAATGTGAGACAGTGATTGACCGGGGCGTCTTTGAGCTGCTTTCGAATGCCGTCTAATCCAAGTGTTTGCACGATTACACCACGGCGGTTTTGGGTGACTCTGGCAATATATTCTACAAGCGAACATACATAAAACAAATCATTATATTCTTCTTTCGACAGCCATGGTTTATTATGCATAAATGACCTCACTTTTTATAAATTTTAAACAATGAATAGCGGACAACGTATGAAAACTTATCTGGTGTGTTGGATATTTAAATTCAGCCATGACCCAGAATTGTTTTCTTGAAATTTTACCGACAATAAAGTCATTGACATAATTCCATATTGTATCATTTGCCATTGGCCCTTCAACGATATCATAATTGTGTGTTTGGCCATTGCGGCATTTGGCAATAAAGTTGAGCCATTCATCATTCATCTCTTCAAACTTTAAGATGGATAAACAATCATTTGGGACAAATTCATAATAATTCACAACTGGATTACCAGAACCACGATTTGCCCATCTAATGGCCTGTTCTTTTCTCTTTGTACAGTAAAATCCCCATGAAAAATCCTTGGTAAACCTGGATATTCTGATTTCCGGATATTCAACGATTTCTTTACTGGCATGAAATAATTCTGTCGATTCCATGATATTACCTGCATTTCGGATAATCAGATATGGATGAAATAGCGTAAAGAGAAAGGCACTATCGCTGGCTGATAAGTCTTTTGCTTATCAACTGTCTTATTATGCACCATCGTTTAGTTTATTTCAATGGGACGAATGAAGCTTGAATTATGCATCCCCATTGCTATTCGAAATAATCAAGGAAAAGATTGCCGCAGATGGTGTGGAATATTACCTATAAAAAAACACCGCGTATTTCCGGGCTTTGTCCGGAAATAGCGGTGTTTGGCGGGCGTATCGAGCTGTAGGGGCGCAGTCTCTGAACCACCCTGCGTTTGATATGTCGCTTAAACGGTGCGGTGCGTGACGAATGGAACTTGAATGCCGCGTCCCGATGCGGTAGTCTTGACAGAAGTGATGCATTTTAGCATCACTGAAATAATAACTGGGATACCGGATAATACCGATCCACACTTGAGGTTCTTATGAATTGCAATCGTTTTAGAATTTTTCTTTTTGCAGCATGCACCATGTTAGCCTTTGGCTGCGGAGATTCCGGCGACTCGGGCAACGACAAAGAGCAGACGGGCACGACGAATAAGCCGGGCGATATTGTATCAGTGCAGAATCGCACGGTTTCGGGCGTATCGCAGAAGGGGCCGTTTGTGACGGGATCGACCGTGACTGTGCAGGAACTCAATGGCGAATCGCTGTTGCAGACCGGTATCAGTTTTAAAGGTAAGATCAGCAACGACAAGGGCGAATTTAAAGTTGCGAGCATCAATCTGGCATCGCAGTATGCGTTTTTGGAAGTGAACGGCTATTACCGCAACGAAGTCACCGGCAGTAATTCGACGAGCCCGATTATAATGAATGCGCTGGCCGATATTTCCGACCGCGAAAACGTCAATATCAATCTGCTCACGCACCTCGAGACCGACCGCGTGATGCACCTCGTGACAGTTGACGGCAAATCTTTTGGCGAAGCCAAAAATCAGGCGCGCAAAGAGCTTCTTGGCTATTTTGGTATTGACGGCAACTTTGGCGCATCCGAAGATATGAGCATCTTTGGCCAGAATGAAGATTCGGCCGCATTGCTGGCCATCAGCATCATCGTGCAGGGGGATTTGCGCGAAAGTCAATTTACTGAACGACTCGCGCGCATTGCGGGCGATATTGCCGACGGCACTATCGATAATACTGAGATTTGGCAGCAAATGGCGACCGGCGCATTGATGCAAAACCTCCAAAAAATTCGTCAAAATGTAGAAAGCTGGGGCGAAAGTGTACCCGATTATGAGAAGTACGTGAAAGCTTTTTGGCGCAGCAAGCTCGGACTTGGCTCGTGCAGTAATATCGGAGAAACGCAAATCTATCAAGACGTAGAACTGATTTGTACAGGAAATGGGTGGGAAGTCAAAGTGTGTGTTGATGGAGAGATGAAGTGTGTTGATGAGAATATCTCCATGGTATGCCAGGATGGCAAGTGGGGGGGGGCTAAATCGTGTGCTGAAGAAGCCCAAGTTTGTGATCTTACTGTTGGAGAATGTATGGACCTTGCTCCGAAGTGTGACAACGGGATTTGTGATCCTGGCGAGGAAGAATACTGCCCGCAGGACTGTAATGATGGCGACTTATGCGGCAATGGAACTCTTGACGATGGTGAAGCGTGTGATGATGGAAACGACAAGGACGGCGACGGATGCGCTGCTGATTGTCATAAAATTGAGGATGGCTTCGAGTGCCCTGAGCCAGGCAATGCATGCAAAATGAATGATGGCGATTTATGCGGCAATGGGGTCTGTGATCCTGGCGAGGAAGAGTATTGCCCGCAGGATTGCAATGGGGAGGATACGTGTAATAATCCGTGTGAAAACGGGCAGAGTTGCATCAATGGCAGGTGCCTCGGTGACACATTCTGTAGCGGGTTCACATATAATACAGCCTATTCGCTTGATGCCTGCGGCGAATGCGGAAACCGCTGCCCAGACGGCAAAACCTGCCTCAATGGGGAATGCGTGACAGGAAACGGCATGGCCTATTGCGGGGAGGAAACTTATTTCATCGGCAATCTCGATCGATGCGCAGACTGCAATGATAAATGCGCAGACGGCCAGATCTGCCAAAACAACCAATGCGTTGAAGGCAAAGGTGAAGTATATTGCAATGGCAAAATTACAAACACGGAGCTCGATGTCTCCAACTGCGGTGCCTGCGGCCATCAGTGCGACAATGGAAAAATCTGCCGCAATGGTCAATGCGCTTCCGGTCAGGGGGAAATGTATTGCAACGGCATTCTCGTCGATACGACAAATGACACAGCAAACTGCAAAGGCTGCGGCAACAAATGCGCAGCAGGCTATTTCTGTTCAGGCGGCAGCTGCCAATCCTACAAGCTGAACTCAACAGCCGAATTAATATATAATGGAGAAACGGTGCATCCCTACAGCGATTCAAACCATTGCGGAACCGGCTTTGAAGACTGCGGCACGGGGAAATATTGTTCGGAAGGAAAGTGCACGAGAAAGGCCCCGCAAGTGACTACGCAGACCTATTGCAATGGCAGTTTGTCGCATATATATATCGATTCTTTGAATTGCGGCGGATGCAATATTGTCTGTCCAAATGGAAATATCTGCGTAAATGGAGCCTGCACATCTGCGTCACTCACTCAGGAAACAGAGCATGAATGCGGCGGTGCCTTGAGTTATCCTTATCATGATTCATTCAATTGCGGCGGCTGCGGGATAGAATGCTCAGATTCTCAGTATTGCGATCAGGGCACCTGCAAATCACGCGCAAATCTTAAAGTGGGCGATTATTTTATCTTCGGTCATTATGAACAGGATAATGACCTGACGAACGGAAAAGAACCCATTTCCTGGAAAATACTCGATAAAAAAGATGACAAATACCTCGTTATCAGTGAAAAAGCCCTTGATGTAAAGCCGTTTAATGAATCAGAGAATGCGTCAGGTGAATCGGCAGATTCAATACCATGGGAAATGAGTACAATTCGTTCGTGGCTCAATGGCTATGGGCCGTCATTTAATAATGACAAACGAAATTATATCTCAGATAACTTTATCAATACGGCATTTACAGCATCTGAACGCAGCAAAATTATACAGTCAACGGTTCCGGCGCATGTAAATCCAAACTTCCCCAATACTAATGCGGGGAATGATACAGAAGATAAAATTTTCCTTCTCAGCGTAACTGAGATAGAACAGTATTTTGATAATAAACCTGAGATCCCAGAGGGCAAAGAAGAAGACTATCCCAATAATTGCAGCAAAGTGTATGACGAGTGTACACTGCCGAGCCGAAGGGTTGATTCGACGCCATACGTAATCAAAAACAAATCCGGATATGTATATTTTGTAGGTTCTGAATCATTTAATGGTGATCAGTATACTGAAAAAAAGTGTTCTGACATTCACTGCTATCCATTCTGGTGGCTTCGAACGCCAGGCATGCCATACGATCGTCAGGCATTCGTCACAGCATCCGGCAGTTTTAGACATGATGCCGGCTATGGCGTGGTTGGTATGTGCAGCATAACAGTTCGTCCCGCGATGTGGGTGAAATTGTAAACTGAACACATCCAAAGCGGCATTTCCCTTGCAGAAACGTCTGAACAGCGCGTCTATGCAAGGGGGAGATGACCGCTTTAACGTGCCTGGCACCAAGCGGCGCATGGACGGCGTATGCTACGTATGTGGCGAGAATAAAAAGTGGGATAAGGTCGAGTGTGAGTAAGAAACGCCATATCAAAAATCGCCCGGCGTATCGGCGACAGTGGGGTCAGGCCCCGCAGCCGATAGACGGGCACATAGATTATATCCACTCGATAGGCAAAGCCTGAAGCTTTTCACTCAAAAACATGGGCTTATCGCATCGGCATAGGATGGTTCCTGTTTGTATGCGAATCATTTCGGTATCTTTGAGTACGGAAAAATGCTTTGCCATATCGATGGTTGCTCGGCCAGATGCTTTGATTTCGACTGGATAAACCCGGTCGTTCTGAAGCATCACGAGATCGATTTCTTTTTGATTTCGGTCTCGGTAATAAAACAATTGTCGCGTATCCTTGCCTTTGTTGAGGTAAGATTTGAATATTTCACTGATGACGAAAGTTTCAAATAAGGCACCGGACATCGCGCCATTTTGGGCCACTTTGGGATTGTCCCATCCTATCAGGTAACAGACCAGCCCTGTATCATAGAAATAAACCTTGGGTTTGTGAATTGCTCGTTTTAATAGATTATTTTCGTATGGCCTTAGAAAGAATATAAGCCCGGATGCTTCGAGAATAGATAGCCAACTTTGTATGGTTTTGGATGTTACATCCAGGGTATTTGCAATATCCGTTGCATTCAGAATTTGTCCCGTTCGCGATGCAAGCGCTAACATAAACTGGTAGAACACGCGTTCATCTTTGATATTAAGAAGATTTCTTACGTCGCGTTCAATATAGGATTTTACGTAAGAACGATAGTAAAACTCCCAGTTGATCGCCGGATTACTTAACTCTGGCATCGAACCGCGATAGATAGATTCCCAAATATTGTTATAAGCTTTGATATGATTTTTACGATTTTGAATATATTCTTGTGAAGGAACAAAACAATCATCAAAAGCTATATTCCATTGTTCCCTTGCGGATAATCCTTGCATCTCCAATATGCCGATGCGTCCGGCGAGTGATTCGGTAACGTTTTGCATAAGGTGGTAAGTTTGGGAACCTGTAAGGCAGATTTGTCCTTTTTGCTCGGACTTGTCTACAAGCAATTTGATTTGTCTGAACAGTTCCGGCGCGTACTGCACCTCGTCTATGACAAGCGGAAAACTGTGATTTTTAAAGAAAATGACTGGATCCGTCCTGGCCAAATCAAGCTCAGACATATCGTCGAGTGTCACATATTCGTAATCGTGCAATGCTTTTTGGATCATCGTTGTCTTGCCGGACTGCCGAGGCCCTGTGACGAGCACAACTTTAAACTGCGCAAGCATTTCCTTCAAAACGGTTTCAAGATGTCGATGGATGTATTGCATATCATTTCTCACATTAAGGCAAAAATGGAGTAGTACTCCAATTCTGCCTTATAGATCGGATGGTGAGAAATCGCCACGGATTTTGGTAGCAATCAGGGCTATGCATTTATTTTTGGCATGGATTATTTCAAATTCGGTAGGGATTATGGCATGTAGTCCTCGGTTGCGATAGCTACCGGGGGCAAAAACGTTTTTTTCATTCCCCCCAACTTTTTTCCAGCCCAAAAGACTGGAAAAAAGTTGGGAAAAAGGTGGGGGAATGCTTTGATCCCCCGGTAGGCACTACGTGCCAACCGGGGGCTACTCGCCTTGAAGCCCTACGGGCTTCTTTTGAATTGCCTCGTTTTTACAACTTTTGTCCCTTTCTCAGAAGAAACGCCCGGCGTATCGGCACAGCCGATAGACGGGCGCACGACGGGCGTATCGAGCCAGTAGAGGCGTTCGGTCGAACGCCTCTCTGGCGAGATAGCCCAAAAAGTGAGCCGTATGCGCGTAGCGCATAGGCGAAGCACAAAACATTTTTATATTAAAAACACGGTTTCCCTTGCTTACGGTTGCAATCTTTTCCAAATTTTTCGCATCGGTAGCAGATTTCATTCTCAATGGGATTTATATTTTCTGCGATTTCCTTCAGATTGAGAAATGTCACTTCGGCGATTTTGGCAAGTGCATCGCGGGTGAAGAAAGCTTGATGGGAAGTGAGGATGACATTGTTGAAAGAGAGCAGGCGCATGAGCTGATCATCTTGAATGACCTGATTGGACCAGTCTTCGAAGAAGACGTCGGCTTCTTCTTCATAGACATCGAGGGCGGCACCACCAATTTGGCCGGATTTGAGTGCTTCGATCAATGCGCTGGTTTCGATGAGTGCACCGCGCGATGTATTGACAATGACGACGCCTTTTTTGAGTCGTTTCATACTCTCGGCATTGAGCATGTAATGGGTATCCTGAGTGAGCGGGCAGTGCAGAGAAATAACGTCCGATTGTGCAAGAAGTGTGTTTAAATCGACGTATTCCAGGCCAAGATCGGGGTTGGGATAGGCATCGTAAGCGATGATTTTCATCCCGAAACCTTTGCAGATATCGATAAAACATCGGCCAATCTGGCCAGTTCCGACGATACCGGCGGTTTTGCCGTGCAGATCGAAGCCCAAAAGGCCATTGAGTGCAAAATTGCTGTCTCTCGTGCGGATATAGGCGCGATGAATCTTGCGGTTCAGGGTTAAAAGCAATGCCATGGCGTGTTCGGCGACCGCATAAGGCGAATATTTGGGTACGCGCACGACGTGTATTTTGCCGTAGGCATGTTTCATGTCGACATTGTTATAACCGGCGCAACGCATGGCAATCGCTTTGACGCCATTTTGAACGAGTATATCGATGGTCTCTGCATTGATATCGTCGTTGACGAAGGCACAGACGACGTCGTAGCCATTGGCGAGTTTTGCTGTGTCGGGAGAAAGCTTGCTCTCGAGAAATTTTAATTTAAAGTTGTAGTTTTTATTTTCTCTTTCGAGATATTCACGATCATAGGGTTTTGTATCGAAGACGAGCACTTTCATAGATCATATCCTTATCATAATGAATTCTGCTGCAAGGGCATAAATGATGGCACAGCCACCATTCGATGGCTAATGGTACACAACGGGTTGGATGTCAAGAGGCTTTCGGGATTTTGCTTGTATTGGGGTTACCACTTAGCCGGGGCTCTGCCCCGGACCCCTGACCTATCCCTGTTTTAGTTGA
>DGWW01000214.1 GCA_002395385.1 Myxococcales bacterium UBA4248 | reverse complement strand
ACAAATCCGTTTGTAAAAAAAAAATTAACAGGATATACAATCATGACAACATCCATAAAAACCGCTCTGCTCGGTGCCGCCGGCCGAATGGGCCACATTTTGACCGAAATGCTCAATCAAAGTGCGGATTTCGAACTCGTTGCCCGCATCGATGCCCGCGAAGATGCACTTTTGCCTGCAATCATTCATGACATCAGTGATGCCCCAGACTTTGATATGCTCATCGATTTTTCGCAGCCCGCAGCAACGACAGCCGCCCTTGCAGAAGTCAAACGCCGCAAATGCGCATGGCTCGTAGCGACAACGGGATTAGCTGCCGATCTTAAATCACAGATTCTGGCTCTTTCGAATGAACAGCCGATTTTTATTGCTTCGAATACGAGTCTCGGCATTGCCGTGATGCAGCGTCTTTGCCGCGAAGCAGCAGCCGCACTCGATGGCTGGGATTGCGAGATTTGCGAAACACACCATCATTTTAAAGTCGATGCGCCCTCGGGCACGGCACTCACATTGGCCAATGCCATTGCTGATGTTCAACGACAAAATGGACATCATCCTCAGATCATCACCGACAGATCTGCACTCAGAGAAGCACGAAATCCAGACAGCATCGGCATTTCTTCGCTTCGTGGCGGCACCGTCACCGGTGAACATACGGCCTGCTGGTTTGGAGATCAGGAACGCTTGGAAATCAAGCACACTGCAGAAAACCGCGCCATCTTTGCCCACGGTGCACTCAAGATTGCCAAATGGCTCGCGATGCAAAAGCCCGGTGCCTATTCGATGGACAACCTTCTGGATGATATATTGACCTAATCAAATCAACGAAACGTCCAAATGGATTATGTCTGCCGAGGAACCGCTTTAAGGAAGTTCTGTGTTTTTACAAGAAATGACTTGATTCCCTATTTATCGCAGAAGAGCTCCGCATTTCCGACCAGGATCGCTCAGGATTTCCTTTAATTTAGTGCAACAATCTGCATTTATTTTTTATTCCATAAAAATTTTCTTTTTTTCTACGACTAAGTATGATAGAGTCATAGTGCTTTCAGGTTGAGAGCACGAGTTTATTTTGTCAGATATCTCGCCAGAACTGGAAAGATGATCTGATCTTTCAAGACAGTTGCTTTATCAGGGAGAAGGAAATGAAAAAAGCAATTTTAGCAGGTCTATTTGGTGCATTGGCTCTGACTTCTGCATGTTCTTTCACCACACCACATTTTGCCAATCCCGGTGACATTTCACAGGCAACAAAAGAAGGCCGTGGCACATGTGGTATCGTTCTTGGACTTTTCCGTTTTGGTGATTGCAGCATCAACACAGTCGCAAGAAATGCCGGCATCAACGAAGTCATGGTAGTTGACTCTGTTGAAGCCAACTATATTTTCTACATCAAATCGGAAACAATCGTTCACGGTAAATAGCTGAATTTTCGTTGTTCCAAAGTAAGAACAGCATTTACTGCTGTTCTTTTTTTTTACCGGCAAGCAGTCTTTTTCTTCTTTGTTCGCATTATAATCAATTTTTTTCATTTAAGATCATGATTTTATTACTATTTTTTCTCGACATTATTCTACTGATTTTTGCATTAGGTCTGATTGCTGCGTCTATTGTAAAAAAGCGATTAAAACTATTCATATCTGGTGCACTATTTATTTTAATAAGTGGCGCATTGGGCTTTTTTATTTTTTTGGAGCACACAATCGAGAGCAGGCATCTCGATATAAAAGAGCTCTCATTGGCACAGTGCTTTAGTGTCGTTATAGAAGAAATACAGCACCCCTATGATCCATGCCAGAGTGAATTATTCGATGGTCCTGTCTATCATTCAGAGAAGAAACAATTTCGCCATTTTTTTTATGATGATTTCGTCGTGATATTATCACCGGATAGTGATGTGAATGTATTGCCACTTACGCAATTTGAATTTCCGGAATACTTTTTTTCTTTATCGAGAGCAGCTTATGCGATTCGTGAGCAAATTATTATACAAAACCCAACGGCGGGCAATCTATGGATGATACAGCTCACAGATATTTCAAAAAAGGATTCGGATCCCCTGTTTAACTTCGTCATTGGAGAAGGAAAACTGAACCTGACATGTCCTCACTATTTTAAAATTACCAAGCATGCATCTGTATCTCTTTCTGGAGATATTTATCAGATAGAAGGAGAGGAAATGGTTCGGAAAGGAAGTGTTCAGATTAAGGAAATCGAATCGCTTACGCCAGACAGAAATTTTGGCATCAATCGAATAGAAATTACGAACGAATAAAAGCAGCTGCATTTCAAATTTTATCGCGAACAAGAAGCTCACATCCCCTGCAGGAATCCGCATAATACAGAGCTTATTTCAATAACTCTCGTTCCTCTTGTGACTTGCATGCTTTCTGCATGCTTATGGCGGTGATAACTATCTACCCGGGGTTTTGCGAAAGCTCCCCCCAGGCTGTACATTTTGGACGCGTTTAAAATGACATTTTACATGTCGCCATAAGCAAATGCTTAAATATTAGGAATGTGACACTTGAGTTATTTATAATAAGGCTGTCCATTTGAACCAATATAGTATGGCCGTCCGTTGGGATCGAGATAGTAGTGTTCGCCATTGGGATCGATGTAATAGGTCTGACCATTTTCATCGAGGTAGCCCTGTGGCGGCTGAACAGCTGCCGGTTGGGCAGCTGTCGGTTGGACAGCATCAGCTTGCTGCTGAATCGTTTGAACAGCAGTTCCCACCGTTGTCGTCAAATTCTGTATGAATTGCTGAGTTTTCGGCCCATAAGTCCATAACCAAATTGGCCATAAGAAAAAGCCTCCAATGATGGCACCGATTTTTGCCTCTCTTGCAATATAACAAGTTCCCCGCTGACCATCTGCTTCGATAAAATAACAGCTGGGATCGCCCCAAACGCCATCAGACAGGCTAACACTAGCATTGGGAGTTTTTCCAATAAATTGGCCATCAACATAAACATCCACAGGATATTGCGAACTGAAGTGCGTAGTTGTGGAACATGCTGCGACAAAAAATGCCAACATTGCAACAAAAGCATACAGGCGTTTTTTCATAAAAAAAGCCTCCAATACAGAATTGTTTGTAAGTGCAAAAAGTTCTCAAGCATAAGAACATACGCTTTTTATTAAATTTTTTTTACCTATGCAATGATTATTTTCCTAACAGAAATTTATAACGCAACTATCCAGTCGTGGACTGTATTTTCAGACTGCAACCCCGCATCAGAGAGATGCCATGCAATCTTATAGCGCGCCCGTATGCGTCAGCATAGGGCGCGCGGCTTCGCGTATTGAGCTTTACGGGCGACCCTGCGTCGTCGCCCGTAAGCGAAATAGCGAGGCCAACAAAAACCATAATCAAACGCGTTTTGTGGTTGCCTAAAGACCAAAAGTGTTTAAGTATGCGCGCCGCTCAGAAACCTCGGAAATGTATCCGAGGCGGACAGGGCAACTGAGTGAGGAAAATATGGCCTGGCAATATAGTGACAAAACCAAGATTTTGTTTATGAATGCCGTCAATGGCAACGAAAAGAGCCACTTTGGCGAAATCGAAGATGCCGATGGTGTTGGCGAACATGGTTCGATTGCATGCGGCGACGCAATGAAATTCTTCTTTAAGGTGAAGAAGGGCGAAACGCCGCTCGAAGACAAGATTATCGAAGCGAAATACTCGACATTTGGCTGTACAAGCGCAATTGCGTCAAGCGAAGCGCTGTGCGAAATTATTGAAAAAGGCGATTACACGCCGATCGAAGCGCTCAAGATTCGTAACGAAGACATCGTGCAGTTCTTAGAAGGCCTGCCGTCCCAAAAAATTCACTGCTCGGTCATGGGCGCAGAAGCGCTTGAGGCAGCGGTGGCCAATTGGGCCGAACGTCGAGGTGTCGATCTCGAAGCGCTCGGAATCAAGCTTGGGTTAAAAGAAGACGAAGGTTCGCGGCTCGTCTGCACCTGTTTTAATATCACCGAATCGGAACTTCGTAGAAAGATTGTCGAGCTCAATCTGCATACGATTGACGATGTGATTGGCGCACTCAAGGCTGGCGGTGCCTGCGGTGCTTGTCAGCATGCCCCCGGCGGAATTCAGGATTTGCTCGATGAGCGCTGGGGTGTCCAGAGCGAAGATGCGCCCAAAGCCGAATCGACTGGCAAACCCAAATTGTCGCCGTTCCAGCTTTCGAAAAAGATTGAGTCCGTTATTGAGACTGAAATTCGTCCAATGCTCGCCGATGATAACGGCGATATTGAAATTGTCGATATTAAAGAAAACCTCGTTTACGTCGAACTCAAAGGCGCATGCACGACATGTCCGGGCGCAAGCGGTACGATTCAATATGTCGTCGAAAAGAAACTCCGTGAACTCGTCGACGATTCATTGAGAGTGATTCAGATTTAGACCTCATATTTTTATAAAGTATTTTTTTACAAACGGATTTGCTCAGACCTAACGGTCTTCGCGCTTTGAATTCATAAGGCATAATGCGTAATTGAGTTTGCAATCCCCTAATATGTCTTTGAAACTAAAACAACTTTCATTCTTTAGAGGAAACCTTAAGAATGCATAAATAATTACGAATTGCGAATTACGAATTACGCATTATATGAAGGTTGCGAACAAGTCCGTTTTAAAAATAAAAATGAAACCGCGATAAGGGAAATACAACAATGATATATCTCGACAACAACGCGACGACCAAAGTACCGCAAGCTGTGGTCGATGCGATGATACCCTACTTTAGCGAAACGTATTTTAACCCGAGTTCGATGTACGAAGCGGCCAAGCTTTCGGCGGCAGCACTCGAAAAATCCCGCGAAACGATTGCACATTTTTTAAATGCAAAAAAATCCAGCGAGATTTTGTTTACATCTTGTGCGACAGAATCGAATTCGACGGCAATCCGCGGTGCGGCCATGGCCAACCCCGTGAGAAAACACATTATAACCTCGGCGGTAGAACATCCAGCAGTGTTGGCTTTGTGTGAGGAACTCGAACGCGAGGGCTATGAGATCGACCGCATTGGCGTCAATGAAAAGGGCGAGCTCGACATGAAAGCGTTTGTCAAAGCACTGCGCCCCGAAAAAACGCTGATGGTTACGATAATGTATGCCAACAACGAGACAGGCGTCGTGTTCCCGATTGAGCGCCTTGCCAGTATTACCAAAGCGACGGACCCGAAGATTTTGTTCCATACGGATGCGACCCAGGCGGCAGGCAAAGTGGCACTCGATATGCAGGGTGCGTTAAAAGACGTCGATTTCTTGTCATTCTCGGGACACAAGATTCATGCGCCCAAAGGTGTTGGTGTTCTTTATATGCGCACGGGAGCGGCATGTCGTCCATTTTTGTATGGCGGACACCAGGAACGCGGTCGCCGCGGCGGTACCGAGAACATTCCCTACATCGTCGGACTCGCCAAAGCCTGTGAATTGGCACAGAACACCATTCAAAATGGTGATAAGATCGCTGCACTTCGCGACCGTCTCGAAGAGGGATTGCTCAAGATTCCCTACGTCGTCATCAATGGGCGTGGTGCCGAACGCATTCCGAACACGACGAATGCCGCCTTCCATTATATTGAAGGCGAGGGGATTTTGTACCAACTCGATTTGGAAGGCATTTGTGCTTCGAGTGGATCTGCGTGTACTTCGGGATCGCTCGATCCATCGCATGTATTAAGGGCAATGCATATTCCTTTTACGGCGGTGCATGGATCGATTCGCTTTAGCCTGAGCGATGAAACGACCGAGGCCGACATCGACCATGTGATCGAGGTCATGCCTAAAATCGTTGCCAATCTGCGCAAACTCTCACCCTATTGGGACAACGAGCACCAGCGCCCGATGGACATGGATCTCATCGTAGAAAAGAAATAGCCGTGTTGAACTAGCGTTTAATTGCAAAAGTAAGAGATAATATATAGGTTACTACTCAGCCGGGGCTCTGCCCCGGACCCCACCAAGGACATGATGTCCTTGGAACCCACAATCATTTTTGTTTATTCATTACTTTTCATAAACCCTGCCAATCCTTCTCTCGATGGGGCCCCTCCCCTATTACCACTCAGCCAGAGGCTGGTTTTGTTTTTACAAACGGATTTGCTCAGGCCTAACGGCCTTCGCGTTTTTAATTCGTAATGCGTTATTGAATATGTCAAAACCAAAATGAACCTCTAAAGCCAAACCGCTTTATTCTTTAGATATCACAAA
>DGWW01000322.1 GCA_002395385.1 Myxococcales bacterium UBA4248 | reverse complement strand
GATGCCGATGCCGATGTGAAGGGGCGGCAGATTGTCGGCTTCTCTGGCTTCGTTGAGTGCAGCAAGTGCCTGCATCATATCGAGTGCACACTGCACTGCGCGTTTGGAGTGATCTTCGAGGCAAAGACTGACGCCCCAGAATGCCATGACTTCATCTCCGACGAATTTATCGAGCGCCCCCTCATGTCTGAAAATACATTCGACCATGCGTTCGAAAAATGCGTTGAGCATTTTGACGATATCTTCTGGCGTACTCTGCTCCGTCATGTGCGTAAATCCGCGGATATCCGCAAACAAGACGGTCGAATTGGTCAATCGTCCACTCTTTTGCAGTTCAATTTTTCCGCTCATGACATCGTTGATAAGGTGGGGTGAGATGATACGGCTCAGATTGTCACGAATGACGGCATTCTGGCGCATTTCCTCAATGAGTTTTCCTCTTTGGATGGTAAATGCAACCTGCTGGGCAAACCCCGTCAGAATCATCAGATCTTTTTCTTCGAAGGCGCCGGTCATGAGTTGTGTGTCGAGGTTAATGACGCCCAGGACTTCGTTTTGATAGAGCAGTGGGACGCACATGGTTGATCGCACATTGTCTACAATGAGCGAATTCGAAGACTGGAACCGTTGATCCTGAAGTGCATCGCCTGAGAGTACGGCACTTTTCTCGAAAATGACTTCTTCCAGCAGGGTTTCGGAAATTTTAAACCGTTTAATCGGGCGTTTTTTGCGGTCTACCGCGAGCCTGGTTTTCATGTTGCCGGAAGCATCCCGCAAAAGAATGGCTGCACGGTCTGCTTTAAATAATTCAAATGCTTTATCGACTATCAGTTCGAGCAAGCGGTCAAAATCGAAGACAGTTGCGGCCTCGGCAGACAGTTCTGCTGCAGTTCTGAGCTTTTCGTAGTCACTTCGCAAAACTGCTTCCGAGGTAATTTCACTTTCCGGCAGAAATTTCGATTCGGAAATGCGCTTTCGGATCGAAGAAATCACAGAAATACCGCTCAAATGCTCTATAAGCGCGGGCGTGTCCACTTCTGTCGTCGGATTGCTGCTGATAGAGGCTTTGTCTTCGGTGGAATCGTGCGAAGATGCTTTGGGGGATTCATAAAACTTGAGAATGTGGTTTCCAAGGCCGATTTCATCACCGTCGCGTAGAACTTTAGGCACTTCGACCGACTCATCATTTAAAGTCGTTCCATTGCGGCTGCCGACATCGATAAGTTCATAGCGGCCATCGCTTCGACGCGTGATTTCTGCGTGTTCCTTGCTGATCATGCGATCGAGCAGCTGGAGATTCTGATCGGGGTGACGTCCAATCGTCGTGTGTTCCCCGAGTTCATATTCTTCCCATTTCCCGGATGATGAAAAATACTTTAGCCTGGGCATGTCTACACCTCAAAACACCAAAAGCGCGGTGTAAATAAGTGATTGTTCGTATAAATGCAATCCTCTTTGTGTTGCAATTGTTTTTGTGCGACGCTATCGGATAAACCGATACGCGTCGCTGCAGCGGCTATTTGTATACGCCGCTGCCTGAATCTGTTGACACTTTTGCTGTTCGTGTCATAACTCTTATAAAATCGGCATGCATTTATTTTTTATGCATTCCAGAACATGGGTTTTGCACTGCCGATTTACTGAACTCCCATGCCTGGCCATGCATTTAAAAGGTTTTCTTTAAGCCATGAATTATCAACTTGCCTTTGTCGTCGTTCTCATTTTGCTTGTTATTTTTGTCGTCTACTATGTCTATAAAATCAAGAGCTATGATAAATTGCTCTATGATTATAAGCCGCTCAAACAGAAATATGACAAACTCGCCGAAGACCATGAACGTCTTAAGTTGAAAACAGAGTCCGAAAATGGTGTAAAAACACCCCCCAAAAAAGAAAAAAATCCTGAAAAATCAAAATCCAAAGACTCAAAATCCAAAGACTCAAAATCTCAGAGCACACAAGAATCGCCTGTCGTTGCGGATCTCCAGGAAAAGGTCAAAACTCTCGAAGAGGAAAATGCCAAACTTAAAGAGAAAAATTACAATCTTTCGAAAGACAATAAAGCGCTTCGCAAGGATGCACGCACTTCGAATGAATCCAACGAACAGGATCAACATGAACTCATTGAACTTCGCGAAGCTAAAAAAGATCTGACGGCATCACTTGAAAGTGCCAAATCTAAAATTGCTGTTCTCGAAAAACTTATCTCCGAGGCGAGTGATAACGTATCAAAGCCGGCATCTGATGAAGCGAAAGAGCCCACAGATGAGAACAAGAAAACAGAAAAACTCGAACGCGAGAATGCTGCTCTTAAAGTTGAGCTTAAAGATGTTCGGGGCGAATTGGATGCCTTTAAACGCGACTTTAAGACACAGGTGGATGAAGCCAAAAAGGCAGTTGCAGATTCCAATCGTGCTCTTAAAAATGATGTTGCCAAAGCCGAGCGCATCATGCAACAGTCCAAAAAACGCGCAGACAATAACCATAAAATATATCTTATTGCCCGTGCTCAAATGATGCTTGCCGAAAAACGCCTGATGTCTTTTGATGCAAGCTATAAGTCTCCGATTGCTCTTCCAACGAGCAATGAAGCGATCGATGAGGTCATAAAAAAACTCAATACAGTGAATGCACGTCAGAGCAAAATTTCAGAGAAAGAAGCCAATCTTTCAAAGGCATCGGGGAACGCGCCTGTCAATTCACCACTAAAACAAAGCACGAAAGAAGATACATCTGTTTTGGGGTTAGGGCTTTCTCTGGATGGTTTGGGCGCTTCGAAGGAAGAGAGCGAATCCCTCAGTGATCTGGTTAGCAAGCTTTCGAATGTTGCCGATCATCTTGGGGATGGCAAAACTTCGAGTGGGACGAAAGATTTTTCCAATCTCGATCTTTCCAATCTCGATGATTGGGATGTACTGTAAAGCCCTTTAGATGCCAATATGGGCTGAATAGTCAATGTTTGTAACTATTCAGCCGTCGGCAGAGTCTTTTTCTCAAGCCTACACAAGTCCAAGGCCTCAGGCCTCAGGCAGAAGAAACTCAAACACAATGCCCAATCTGCTTTCAGATATCATGCTTTTCTCTAAAGAATACTTACTACTGCCTGGGTTGACGCAGCTTCAGTCCTATAGATTAGAGCATGGGGGCAGAATAGTAACAATGTTTTGCATTTCACAAATGGACTGAAATCAAAAAAAATTGTAGAGTCTAAAAATGGGCACAGTCATTGAGTTGCTGTTCCCATTTTTTTTTCTTTTCTTGGGCATCCGTATGACGCAGGAACAAAAAACTCTCGATGCTTTGCGTGGTGTTTCTCCGGCAGATATCAAGCTCATGAAGCGTATTGCCCGAGGTGGAGTCAGTGATCTGTGGCTGGGAATCTATCCGCCAGTCAATGTTCCTTTTGTTGTCAAGTATTCCCATGAATCGGCCATCAATAACCGGTATATTCTGGGACAGTTCGAACGCGAATATGAAGCCTCACAGGAATTGATAAAGCAGGGGCTCGATAAATGTATGGCCTACGTCATCGACTTTGATGTCGATGCGCTCAATCATCCCTATATCTTTGTAGAATATGTTGCCTCGGAATCGCTTGACAACCTGATGGATACCTACAAAGACTGGTGGCAGGTACGCTATATACTCGAACAGATCATCAAAGAATTGTCCCTGATTCATAGCGCAGGCATTGTACACCGGGACATCAAGCCCGCCAACATTCTCGTCAATAAATCGCTTGAGGTTCGACTGGTCGATTTTGCTCTTTCGACAATCGATGGCAATTGGCATCCCTATCATGAAGAGGGAATGGCATTGGGAACGCCATTGTATATGTCGCCGGAGCAGGCTTTCGGAAAAAAAATGATGCTGACGAGCGCCTGTGACTGGTATTCCCTGGGGGCATCTATTTTTGAATGGATGTCGGGGAATCCTCCTTTCATGGGCAAAAATGCCAAAGAAACGATGAAAATGCATTGTTTTTCGGATGTCCCTTTGCCCGAGAACAAACGGATTGTCGGTGCCCCGAAACAATTGGCCGAAGTATGTCAGGCGTTGCTGTGCAAAGAGCCCAACGCGAGATTCTCCGCAGTGAAAAAACTTAAGAATCTCATTACGGAGCCTTACTAATGGGGTGTAGGCACGTTCGCGTCTGAACCACTTCTGCCTCATGCCTTGTAATGATTCAACCCCTGGGCTTTAGAAATGGCGTCTGAATGTAACTATTCAGCCGGGGCTCTGCCCCGGACCCCGCCAAGGACATGATGTCCTTTGAACCCACAATCATTTATTGTTTTTTCATCACTTTTTGTAAGCCCTGCCAACTTGTCTCTCGATGGGGCCCCTCCCCCATCTCTCTAAAGTATTTGTATTGACTTTAATCTCAACCCCAACAAAACAGCTAACATTCGTACTAAAAAAGTG
>DGWW01000233.1 GCA_002395385.1 Myxococcales bacterium UBA4248 | reverse complement strand
TTTATTTCTCCGCATTTTCCGCGTCATTTTTATCAATTCTGTGATCGGCTCAAGGCGCGCGGCGTGACCGTTCTAGGCGTCGGCGACTGCGGATGGGACGGACTCGGTGCCAACTGCCAGAATGCGCTTTCGGATTACCGCGCAGTGCCGAGTTTAAAGGATTATGAAGCGGTTTATCGCGTCGTTGCTGAGTACATTTACCGCTATGGACGCATCGACTATGTGAACAGCCAAAACGAATACTGGCTCGAACTCGAAGCGCAGATCCGCACCGATTTTAATATTCCGACGGGTCCGCATACGACAGATTTGGCAGGTATGAATCGAAAATCCCGCATGAAAGCAGGGTATGAAAAGGCCGGTGTGCCAGCCGCACGATGGCTGCTGCCCAAATCCTTGGATGAAGCCAAATCGTTTGCAGCAAAAGTGAGCTATCCGGTCATCGTCAAGCCGGACAAAGGCGTCGGTGCGACGAGCACCTATAAAATTCACAATGACGGCGAATTGGAACAATTCTGGACCAACAAGCCCGATGGCATTGAGTTCATCGAGGAAGAATGCGTCCCTGGGCATGTAGAAACGTTCGACGGCATTACGAACAGCCGCGGCGAAATCCTGTTCGTCGCAAGCCAGTGCCTGCCCGTCAGTTTGATGGATGCCGTCAACGAAGACCGGGATGTCGTGAGCTATTGCCAGGATCCACCTGCAGATCTGCGCCGCGCTGGCGAAGCCACATTAAAACAGTATCCTGCACGAAATCTGTTTTTCCATTTTGAATTTTTCAGGCTCGACAAGGACAAACCGGGCCTGGGCAAAAAAGGAGATATCGTCGGGCTCGAAGTCAACATGCGCGCCCCCGGCGGCAGAATCCCCGATAAAATGAACTTTGCTTACGATACCGATGTCTATACGATATGGGCCGACAGTTTGATCTACGATAAATGCTTTATGAACAGCACATTCAAGCATTATATCACCCATGTCGGACGCAAAAATTCTCTGAATTATGCATTAACGCTCGATGAAATCCGCAACCGCTGGAGCAAGGATATCATCGAGGAAATGGATGTCGATCCGGCACTTGCAGATGAAATGGGCAATCACGCCTACCTCATGCGCGCCGATACACTTGAGATCAGGGATGCGCAGGTGAGAGATATTTTATTGAAGAATGCATAATTCATAATGCATAATTCATAATGCATAATTCATAATGCATAATTCATAATGCATAATTCATAATTGATATAATTATGGGGATACAAAACCTTTAGAAAATACGAGGAGCCCCGAAGGAGCAACATACTTTAACCGTGGGTGGAGCGAAGCGCAACCCCGGATCTGGAATAACATACACGATATTAGGGAGACACGACATTATGAGACGAGATTGGATGACACACTACAGCGGATGGCTCGAACGCGATATGCACGTACTGGTACACGGACATGGGGGCGTTCCCTTAATAGCCGTCCCCTGTCAGGATGGCATGTGCGACAACTGGGAGAGCTTCCAGATGCAGGACACGTTGGGCGACTACATCGAAAGCGGTGCCATTCAGCTGTTTGGCGTCGATACGGTCGACCGCGAGAGCTGGTCGGACAAAGGCGGCGACAAGGGCTGGCGCGCCTGGATGCAGGAACGCTATTTCCATTATATCGTCGATGAATGCGTTCCCTTTGTCCGTCATATCAATGGCGGCAATGCCCTCCCCATTGTTGCAGGATTCAGCCTCGGTGCCACCCATGCCGCCATCCTCTTTTATCGCCGTCCCGACCTCTTCAGCGGCATGCTCGCCTGTTCGGGATGCTACGATGCCACGCGCTTCTGGGATGGCTGGTGCAACGAGACATTATATAATAATTCCCCCACGCATTTTTTGGCCAATATGCCCAATGATCATTTTTATATCGACATGTACAACCACCGCCGTTCGGCCATTTGCTGCGGCCAGGGAGCCTGGGAAGACGAAGCCATCCGAACTGGCGGTATGCTCAAAGATATATTTGATCAAAAGAATATTCATACCTGGGTGGATTTCTGGGGATACGATGTCAATCACGACTGGCCATGGTGGCGCAAACAAATCCGCTATTTTATGCCATGGCTGCTTGAGGGCGTTATATGGACGTAAACACGGTATTACATTACGACAATGAGCAGGTCAAAACGCTCCTGCTCACAGGCAATTTCGGGCTCGAAAAAGAGAGCCTGCGCCTGACGCCGGACGGATACATGTCCCATACACTGCATCCGTTTCCCGACGACAAACATATCGTCCGGGATTTCTGCGAAAATCAGACCGAAATCAATACCCCGGTGGCGACCTCTCCCGAAGAGGCCATCGAAATGCTCACGCATTACACCCGGGAAATCCAGCAAAAACTCGTAGAATTACCGGACCCCGAAATTCTGTGGCCATTCTCAAACCCCGCCTATATCCTAAATGAAAATGATATCCCTGTGGCACAGTTCACAGGGGGATATGCCTCCAAAACGGATTACCGCGAATATCTTTCGAACCGCTATGGAAGATATAAAATGGTACTCTCCGGCATTCATATCAATTATTCATTTTCGGATGAGCTCATTCAGGCAGACTTTGAACTCAGCGGCTACGACTCGCTGCAGAACTATAAAAATGCGCTCTATCTGTCGCTCGCCGAGCGAGCGGCTGCTTATGCCTGGATCATGACCGCCATTACGGCCGCCAGCCCGCTGATGGATTCGAGCTACGTCGAAAAAGGCCGCATGGGACATACGACATTCAATGGCATGGCGAGCACGCGATGCAGCGAAATGGGATATTGGAATTATTTCGCCCCCGTGCTCAATTACAGCAGCGTTCAAGCGTATGCCGACAGCATCCTGCACTACGTGCAGGAAGGCATGCTCGCAGCCCCCACCGAACTCTACTACCCCATTCGCCTTAAACCTCGCGGATTAAACCGACTCGTCACCCTCTTTAATGAAGGCGTCGATCATATCGAACTCCGCATGGTCGATCTCAACCCATTCGAGATTTCCGGCCTCGATCTCAAAGACCTCAAGTTTGCACAATTGCTCCTGGTCTGGCTGGCATGCACGCCCTCCGAGCCTTTCAACGTCAAAGACCAGGTCCAGGCCGTACAAAACTTTAAGAATGCCGCGCATTACGACCTCAAAACCGTCAAGATAGTCCCGCCCGCAGGCCGCGTCTGTTCCGTCGCCGATGCCAGCCTCGATGTCATCGAACGCATGAAATCATTTTATCGCGATTTCCCCAAAGATATTCAGGAAGTTCTCGAATTCCAGAAAATGAAATTCATCGACCCCGAAACGCGCTATGCCTGGATCATCCGCAAACAGTTCGCCTATCAGTTTGTCGAACAGGGGCTCTATCTGGCCAAACAAAAACAAAAGGAAATATTAAAAGACGACCATCATGTGTGAGTTACTTGGCATTTCGAGCGCTGTTTTACTTCAGCCCAAAGATATTTTAAGAACATTCTACTCCCGCAGTGACTGCAATCCCAACGGATGGGGACTTGCCATTTTTACAGACAATGCAGTCAATCTCGAAAAAGAACCCGTCATGGCCAATGACAGCGGCTATCTCAAATACCGCCTGCGTTCGATAAAAAATGTACGCAATATGTTTGCGCACATCCGCAAGGCGACGCGCGGCAATATTTCTTATGAGAACTGCCATCCGTTTGTCATGCACGACTGCGAGGATCGCGCATGGACCCTCATGCACAACGGCACCATGTTCAACTGTCCCAGCCTCGATCCCTACTTTCAGGTGCAGGAAGGCATGACCGATAGCGAGCGCATCCTCTGCTACATCGTCGATCGAATGAACGCGGCCCGCGTCATTCTGGGGCGCGGCCTGACCGACGAAGAACGCTTTCAGCTTCTCGACGAAATCGTATGCGAAATCTCGCTCAACAATAAGCTCAACCTCATGATCTACGATGGCGAGTTGTTTTATATCCATACGAATTATAAAGATTCGCTCTACGTCCGCCAGGAAATGAACACGGCCCTGTTCGCAACCGTCCCGCTCGACAATCGTCTCTGGCTGCCAGTAACATTTACAACCCTTCTGGCTTATAAAGATGGCCGCCATATCATGACCGGAACCAACCATGGCCACGAATACATCGATAATCCCGAAGATATGCAATTTATGTATTTGGATTATCTCGAAAGCTGATATTTTCTATGTGCTCGCCTTGAGACGCGCAGGCCGCGCGTCTCTACGGCTCGCTTAACGCGGCTATTGCTTTGCAATACGCCGCGTTTATTTTTTACAAAGTCATCCCCAAATTACTTACATGTCTTGCTGTCAGCAGAACATCCCGATGGGCATGGATAAGCTCGACCTGTCTTTTTAATAATACCATCGCTACATGTATACATATAGTTCACAATTTCATTATCTGTTTTGGTACACACCATATCTTCTTCACATTTGCAAGCCGTCGTTCCTCTGCACTCGTATGGACATTGCATGACAATCTTGTTGCCTTTATCGCAAAAAGTCAATTCATTCGTCGTGCTGTTGCATGAATCAGATAGCGGCGTACAATTACCACATGAATTGCCTGTACTGTCACAGACGTAATTATTGGAACATTTATTTTGGACAAATGTGTTTCCATCACACGACACCAAATAACCAATATTATCGATATCCACACAAGATTGAGAAATAATATTATATTTCCCTTGTGTACACTGCACAACTTTACCGTCTTTACATCCATACTGTCCATTGATACATTCGCCGCACAGATTGTCTCTATCGCAGGATGTCGAACACGCAGATATTTGCTTGTAATTGCCTTTTACACAAGAATAAATCGCGCCAACGTTAGTTGTTGTATCATCCAGACACACTGTTTTATCGTCATTGCATGCCTGACAAGTTGGGTCTTTGCAATCTTTAAGATCACACAATTTTGTCGAACTATTTAATGTATAACCTTGCTTACACGCTGTGGCTACGCATTTCATATTTTCACAATTAACTTTCAAACTATTCGGAACAGAATTTATCGAACACTTTATATTTTCACCACCACAATGATCCATACTAGTAAAATGGTTGACACAAATATCACCTACTATATGTTTTTGTGGATAAGAACTGCATTTAGCGAGACACTCCCCTGAGGGATCATAATACATTTGTCCACTGCTGCACGCAGAATTGCAAGTCGTACCCGTATTGTTAAACTCGCCATCCTTACAAATATGTTTCATTCCCGTACCGCCTACAACGCGACATCTCTCTTCTCCCTCTTTACATTCTCCGCATTTGCCATCCTTTGTACACGAATAGCTGCACTCCCCCTCGACCCACTGGCCATTTTTACAAGCAAATGCCGAAGATTCAACACATTTCTCATCATCATTATGGCATTCACCACATGAACTATTATTACATGAATGCTCATCCTCACATTTATCAATAATTGCCCAACGCCCCGATTCACATTGCAAACGATAACCAGTTCCCTGGCTATCATCAACACATCGAATTTCGCCAGACTCCGAACATGCATCATATACACATGTTCCATCTTCACAATGCTGATAATCCACACATTCACTATCCAATACCTTATGATATTCATGACACGATAAAATGGATTTTTTATCATCACTGCAAATCAGTTCGCCTTCATTATCACATTCTTTTGGCTTACATTCGGGAGAATCGCCAGACACGCTGCAATAATAACCATCATCACATTTTTCAATCATCTTAGTGTATGCGCCATTGCACTCCATGATCTGATTATCCTGACAATATTTTTTCTTTTCCTCACACTCTTTTACGCAGCTCCCTTCATTGCAAAAGAGACAGTTATTTTCATAATTCATACAATTCTTGTCGGCCCCACAATAATCCTTGTCATTCAGCGGATCAATGCAATGCTCATCACATTTTACCTGTCCTTCGGGACATACCAGACGACATTCACCATTGATGCAAGATTGAGAACCACAATCTTCATAATGTTCACAAAGGGAATCTGCTCCACAATAGCGATTGCTGTCCAGAGGATTGATACATTCATTTCCGCATAATACCATTCCCGGTGAACATGTGTCGCTGCATTTCCCATCGATACATCCATGCGCACACCGTTCATAGCTGGAACAAAGCTCATCGGCACCACAATAATCTTTGCTGGTAGAAGGATCGATGCATTTCTCATTGCACAATACCTGTCCCGAAGGACAATCTTGTACACACTTCCCATCCTCACAACCTCTCTCACAGCTAATAAATCCATGGCACGAATCATCGGCACCGCAAAACTTAGGATCCGATTTGGGATCAATGCAATCCCCGTCACATGCGACCTTCCCCTGGGAGCATTCTGTCATGCAATAATGCTTATCATCCTTATCCTTATAACAATGCGTATACTGGGGACATTTTCCTTCCATCCCAAGTGCAATATCTTCCTCACTACACTTGGAGCCCCCATCTAAAACATTGCAACTCGCTTTGCCCGAATAAATGATGTAATTGACTTTCGCATTATTTTCACAAATATCGCCATACTGCTCTACCTCTTTGAGCATACAACCGTCAAATGCTAACGACAATGCCATCCATATCAAAACTTTTTTATGCATACCAATCATCCAACTCACCTCCCAAAGAGTCACCGAGCCTCTCTGTTTATTAATTATATCAAATATTTAAGCTCAGTTAAACGAATGTGGTTATTTTGTCCTCAGATGATTTCCATATAGTTTTATCGCTTTGAGCGTATAGATTACCATTGAGAAATCATCTCATGGGCATCATGCATTTACTCAAATGATTGTGATGGCATCTGCAACTAAAAGCTCGAATAATCCATTTTGTGACAAGTTCATAGGCCACGACTGCGGAGTATCACTCCAAATATGCGTGCCGTATTGCCGCAGGCAATAGGCGCGCAGGCCGTGCGTATTGCCTGCGGCAAAAGCACGGCCTCCAACGAAAAAAACCGCCCAAAACAGGCGGTTTTTTAATTATTCCTCGGTTTCGACATCCCTGCTGAATGCGCATTTGGGGCACAAAAGGCGCGAACCTTTCTGTCGTCGCACGATTTCGAGGCGCGCTTCTTTGCAGTTGGGGCATGTCTCGTTCGTCGGCTCGTTCCAGCTTACGAAATCGCAATCCGGATAGCGATTGCATCCATAAAAGACTTTGCCGCGTTTGGATCGCTTCTGGACGATTTTGCCCGTGCATCCTTCTTTGGGACAGGTCACATTGAGCGTAATCGCCTCGGTGTGCTTGCATTCGGGATAGCCAGAACAGGCGAGGAATTTTCCGAAACGTCCGGTGCGAACGATCATGGGGCGATGGCAGTCGGGGCATTCGCCGACGAATTCGACTTCCTTCTTGTGCGGAATGATTTTGCCGTTCTCATCGCGGGTAAATTCCATCGTATTTTTGCATTTCGGATAATTCTTGCAGGCGAGGAAGTGTCCGTTTTTCCCGAATTTGACGACGAAATTAGCACCGCATTTATCGCAGACGAGGTCGGTTTCTTCTGCCTCCGCCTTGACATTGCGCATCGATTCATTGGCATTGTCGAGTGCTTTCGAGAAAGGCTCGTAAAACTCAGAAATCGTCTGTTTCCAGGATTGATCGCCTGCAGCGATGACCTCGAGTTTGTCCTCCATATCCTTGGTATATTCGACCTCGAGGATATCCGGGAAACTCTTAATCAATAGCTCAGTCACGAGCTCGCCCAATTCTGTCGGTTTAAAGACATCTTTATCTTTTTCGACATAGCCCTTGGTCTGGATGTTGACGACGGTCGTCGTAATCGTCGAAGGCCGCCCGATGCCGCGATCTTTCAATTCTTTAATGAAAGAGGCTTCGGTATAGCGCTTGGGAGGCTGCGTAAACTGCTGCGATTTGTCGACCGATTTGCAAGTGAGCACCTCGCCAGCTTTGAGTTCGGGCAGTTGCTGCGTATTTTCCTGATCCTCGGCATTGTCCGGCTTATCATTTTTAAGAAGAGCTTTTTTGAAGCCGGCAAACTTAGGCACAGAGCCCGAAACACGATAAGTGAGATCGCCATTCTGGATGATGACCGTGGTGACATCGTTGACTGCGGGTGCCATCTGCGAAGCCACAAAACGGCGCCAAATCAGGTCATAGAGCTTGAATTGGTCGCGCGTGAGGTATTTCTTGACCGATTCGGGCGTCCGATTGACGTCGGTCGGGCGAATGGCCTCGTGTGCATCCTGAATCTTGACGGTATTTTTCTTTTTGGAGCCTTCGGCATTCTCGTGATGAATCGGCGATTTGGGCAAATAATCGGCCCCAAAATTCCGTCCGATGTAATCGCGGCACGCGGCCATGGCTTCGTCCGAAACGCGCACCGAGTCGGTACGGATATAAGTAATCAGACCAACAGGCCCCTCGGCGATGTCGATACTTTCAAAGAGTTTTTGTGCAATGCTCGAAGTCGTTTTGGACGAAAACCCGAGCTGACTCGACGCCGCACGGAGCAAATCGGCCGTCGAAAACGGCGGATTCGTGCGGGATTCGCGGCGTTCCTTATCGACCGAAGCCACGACAAACGGCGCTGCTTTCGAGCGCCCGACGATCGCATCCGCCTGTTCTTCGTTGGCAATCACGCCCTTGGGATGGTATTTTTCGACCGACGAAGGATCGGAATAAATCGTCTGTTTGCCATCGCGCACAAGCCCCACCTGCAGCGGCGCATGATTCTCATTTTCGAGCTGTGCACCTATCTTCCAGTACTCGATCTTTTTGTAATTGCGAATGGCATTTTCGCGGTCGACGATGAGCCTGACGGCCACCGACTGCACGCGGCCTGCAGACAAACCGCGGCGCACCTTGTTCCACAAAATCGGGCTAATCTGATACCCCACGAGACGGTCGAGTACGCGGCGTGCCTGCTGGCTGTCGTACTTGTTCTGGTCGATCGTCGTCGGATGCGCAATTTCATTCAGGATGGCTTTCTTGCTGATTTCCTGCGGCAGAATGCGCAGAATTTTGGGGCCATTCTTTATGCTCTTGATAATTTCGGCGATATGATACGCTATCGCCTCACCTTCGCGGTCGGGGTCGGTCGCGAGATAGACGACATCCGCCTCGGAAGCGCATTTCTTGATCTCAGCGATCTCCTTCGTCTTTTTGGGAATGTTGACATACTTCGGCTCAAAACCGTGCTCTATGTCGATACCAAGCGATTTAGAAGGCAGATCCTTAATATGACCGCTGCTGGCAATGACCTTGTAGCCCTTGCCCAAAAAAGTTTCATAAGCCTTAATTTTATTGGGAGATTCAAGAATAATGAGTGATTTTGTCATGATTTCAAATTTACTTCAGTTGACCAGAGGGATGACAAACTATCCCGCCGGGGGTGTTTACTTCATTAGAGTAAAAAATTCAAATCTAGACCATTTTGCGTTATTTTGTGGCGCGGCTATTGGCCTTCGGCCAATACGCCTGCGCACCGGCCGCTATTGCCAGAGAGACGTGCGAACCGCGCGTCTCTACTGGCAATACGCGTCCGGATAAATAATTACTCAACAGACAGTGGGCCATGCCCCACTATCAAGGAAGCCATAGTGCCATTTCCATATCTGTAACAATGGGAGTTCTCTATGATTAAACATCTGTGTAATCAGTGTTACCGAGTCGTCAACGAAAACGAAAACCAAATGGAACTCACCATCCCTCTCGAAGTGGAATCTGTCGTCAATCAAGACCCAAATTTCTATCAGTATCGATCGTTCACCAAACTTTGGGTTTTGGAAAAAAAAATACCGGGGCTCAAAGATTGGCCACCGGCATTAAGAGCCAAAGTTTATGCAAAGTATGGCATCGAAGCCCACGTGTGTGAGACATGCATCAATCGCGTCGGTCTAAACCAGACCATTGTAATGGATACAGATAATCCTTCTGAGTTTTTAAGCGCTTTAAAAAATGTAACCCTTATCGAAAAGCCTCAAAAAGAATTCAGTTTTACCGAAAATGTTACGACGATTCGTATCAAGCGCACCACGTTTGTTTTATTTATTGTCAGCATCATCCTCTTTGCTCTTGGCGTTTTTCTCGTGCTTCATGGCATCAATGGTGGAGGTTTGTCCGGCACCAGAAACAACAGCGACTTATCCCCCGGTTGGACGATATTTGTCGGTTTTTGTATCTTTGCCGGCGCAATCGCATTGGGATACTATAGCTTTAAACAGCTTGCTTTTTCGGGCTGGGTTCGCATCTATCCGGATCGCATCGAGGCTCGCGATGGCGTAACTGCAAATGGCCCCTACAAAGTCTTCCCGCGCAATTCTTTGACACATGTCACAATGGAAGTGAGTTCCTCGAGCGGTGGCGGCAGAGGCAGTCGAACACCTGCAACGCGTTATTACAGAATTATCATGAATAACGATAGCGCTGGCAAAGTTGTGCTTGGAAGGGACTTAACGCATGAAACCGCCAAAATGCTCTGCGTCTTTTTGAACGCATGCTGTGACACGACAAACTAGCGCGCCGTATGTGCAACGCGCATAAATGAAGTGCCTGACTTTTTCCCTTTCTCTTGCCTCTTCGTTCGCCTTCTTTAATGGCCGCACTTCGTACGGCGAGGTTATCTCTGTATTGGCGCAGCGCTTCGTCGTATTCTGCGCGCTGTTCGGGGGGCATTGCGGCGACTTTGCTCAGTTCTTCGAGCTTTTGGAATAATTCATTCTGAGCTTTCCAGGGGATATTGTCGAGCGTTTCGATATTCATAGAAGTGTATGACTTACGACACATTGCCAGACCTCACCTTATTGAGTTCATCCAATGATAGGCCGGTTAATTCAACAATACTTGAATCTTCCATTCCTTTATCGATCATCTTCATCGCAATAGATTTCAGTGCCTGACTTTTTCCCTTTTTTTTACCTCTTCTTTCGCCTCTTCTTTCGCCTCTTCTTTCGCCTTCTTTTATCGCCGCACTTCGAACAGCGAGGTTATCTCTGTATTGACGCAAAGTTTCGTCGTATTCTGCGCGCTGTTCTGGGGTCATTGCGGCGACTTTGCTCAGTTCTTCGAGCTTTTGGAATAATTCATTCTGAGCTTTCCAGGGGATATTGTCGAGCGTTTCCATGTGATTCATAATATACGTCCATTTGTCTAAGTCGGTCTTGCATTCGTCCTGAGTCTTCTTAAAACATTTCATTTGTAAAAAGATCATGCGCAGTCGATTGCTCAGCCTTTGATGCGTCTTTTTTTCGATCAGCATATAGTCCGAACGAAACCGCCCTTTGAGCACATCTTCCGTATAATTCATGAAATAAATGCCGATAACCGGACGAAGCTCGTATTGCCATTTGGAGCCTTTCTGAGCCTGGCCGACGATCGACCTCGACGCATAGTATAGCGCCCTGTCCTCAAAATTCACATGCGATTTATTCTGCATTTCGACAATATATTCCCTGCCATCCTCGCCTGTACAATAAATGTCATAGATCATGCTGCGGTCACGTGCAGATTCCCCAAGCTTTTCTTTGTCGCGATAGACAATGTGAGAGACTTTCAATTCGCCTTCGAACAAGGCATTCAAAAAGCCAATCAAAATGTCCTTGCTGTCTTCCTGCCCAAACAGCCGCTTAAACCCAAAATCAGTAAATGGATTGATAAACACAGCCATCACGACCTCCTCGTGTAACAAAAATCCATTATTCACTTTTGCACAACGCACATCTCCCAATCCTAATAATGCCAGCGTGTTGGGCATTGTTACACTCGAGTGCAAAAAAAAGTTATGTTTAACCAGCGTGGATATGAATTCAGCTCATAGCTCATAGCTTATAGCTCATAGTTGTGAATCCCTTTCATAGGAAATCATACAGTTGCCTGTAAAATAATGAAACTTCTAAAACCTCCAAGCTCCAAGCTCTAAGCTCTAAGCTAGAATCGATGTAATCTGTGAAAATAAATCCACCCTCGTTAAACATAGCCAAAAAAATGTGTTTATCCGTAGATGCGATATAATCAGAAAGCACAATGCGTGCACCTCATATCCCTCACAGGAGTTCATTATGATTAAGCATTTATGCACACAGTGCTACAGGATAGTCGATGAGCATGAGACAGTATCTTCCCCATTAAACGCTATTACAGAATCATCATACAAAACGATGGCGTCGGCAAAGTCGTCATCGGCAGAGACCTCAAAAGCGATACCGCCCAAGCGCTCTGCCAATATCTGAACGCATGCTGCTCTGCCTCATGATCCACGCGCATTCAACAGAGCCAAACGTAGCAGTTATTTCTGTATTATCGCAATGTATTCGCCATTCTTTTTTGGCGCGCAGCGTATTGGCCTGCAGGCCAATACGCCTGCGCCTGGTCGCTATTGCCAGCAGAGACGTGCGGGCCGCACGTCTCTGCTGGCAATACGCGCCCAGAAAACTGAATGCGTCATTCGTCTTTGAACCCAATACCGCAAAAGAAATCAAAAGTCACAGCCACTCTCCATGTAACCCAAAGGATATAGAATGAAAAAAACGAAGACCATTCTGATATGCGTCGTGATCGCAGTCATCGCTGCGTGCGTGATTTATGTACTTCATGATGGCAAAGGCCCCACATCGAATACAAAAGATGATGCGGCTAGCGACACCTCTGACAAAAAGACAGATTCCAGTGTGCGATCGGAACACACTTCGGATGGATTGTCTGACCGTGCAATGGCAGCACCGATCATCGTCAAGGAGACGATACATGCCGACGAAGATGAACGGTATGCATACGATGTCGAGAAGTCGAAAGTGGCAGGAATTGAGGTCGTCGTCGACAATCGAACCGGACGCGATCCGATAGAAACGCTGGTGACGATAACCGATACCACATCCAATCAAGTCGTCTACCAGCATACGTATGAAAATGGCAGATATGCGCTGCCTGAATTCACCGGCGGTCCATATTTGGTGCACGGCACTTCGGCTGACAAACTTACCGAGGCATCCGTTCGGATCGTTGCCGGCAACACGGCGACGCTGACACTCAAACCGTTTGGGCGCATCCATGTCCGGTTTATTGGAAAACCAGACAAGCCCCGACATAATGGATTTGAAGAACAAATCGGATTCTATCGAACGGTGGCAATAACCGATGAGACAAGCGAAAAGATAATGCCATGGCAGCAAATTATGACGGATACCGCAATGATCGAAAATCTGATGCCCGGGTCATACATCGTCGAAGCCTATCCAAATTCTTATTGGGATGACTATGCATCGTGGGACCAATTTGAGCAATGGGAGAAAATGGACCGCTCAAAATATCACATTGCCAGGGTCCAAGTACCCAATCTCGAAATGGGTGAAACGCGTTATGTGGAATTGCCGTTGATCTACAGTGGTACAATGAAGGCAACCGTGAAAATTCCGCCCAGATTGGCAGGCAAAAAGATAGAATATTATATTCTTACCGAAGACTATACGCCTCGTGAGACCGACCAATGGTCGATTGGAAGAAAGGGAACGCTTGGGCCAAATGGAGAATTTACAGATGCGGATCTGCCAAGAGGTGAATTCGGTATCTACTTTATCGCATCGGATGGCAGTGCCAGCTATTTTTCGGGGTTAAGCGTCGAGGATGACACAGATAAATATATGTCTTTCGATCTAAGTGATTCGCGCAAACAAGTGGATGGCATGGGGTCTTTGGAGATGCCTCAAAATCCGTTATTTCCGGCAACGACCGTTGAGTACATGAATGCGAGTGAAGAAGAACAAACCAGGATTACGAACCAATGGCTCGAGAATATGGCGAATATGCCGGAGGACAAGAAGGGAGCACTCTGGAACAAACATGTCGAGGAACAAATTAAGTGGCAAAAAGCCCTGATCGAGCAGGAAAAATATCAGAAAAGTACAGCAGCCAAACGGCAGGAAGAAGCTGGTGAAGATGAATGATGAATGCAGAATGCAGAATGATCCATACGCCCCGTAGAGGTGATACATTCGTAGCCAATAACCGTGGGTGAAACCCACAGATGAGAATGATATCAACCTCGC
Source organism: Myxococcales bacterium UBA4248 (assembly GCA_002395385.1). GTDB lineage: Bacteria > Myxococcota_A > Bradymonadia > UBA4248 > UBA4248 > UBA4248. The sequence goes on along the minus strand of DGWW01000233.1, from coordinate 16 downwards.
CTAACCAAAAAGTGAC
>DGWW01000323.1 GCA_002395385.1 Myxococcales bacterium UBA4248 | reverse complement strand
TGGGCTTTCTCGATTTCATCAAAAAGCACGACACTATAGGGTTTGCGCCGCACGCCCTCGGTGAGCTGTCCGCCCTCGTCGTAGCCGACGTACCCCGGAGGTGCACCGACCAAACGACTGACGCTGTGCTTCTCCATGTATTCGCTCATATCCAGACGAATCATGCACTGCTCGTCATTGAACAACAAATCCGCCAAAGCTTTGGCCAATTCCGTTTTACCAACGCCCGTCGGCCCAAGAAATATAAAACTCCCAATGGGTCTGCGGGGATCACCAAGACCGGAACGCGAACGACGAACGGCATCCGAAACACTCTGAACCGCTTCATCCTGGCCAATCACGCGCTCATGCAGCTTCGATTCGAGTTCGAGCAGCTTTTCTTGTTCACCAGCCAGCATCTTTTTGACGGGTATGCCGGTCCAGCGAGAGACGACCGCCGCAATATCTTCTGCCTGAACGGCCTCGCGCAGGAAGGATTCATGCCCCTCGGCATACGATTTCATCTCTGCGGTAATCGCTTCGATCTGCTTTTCGATCTCGGGAATCTGACCATACCGGATTTCTGCAGCACGGTTAAAATCGCCCTGCCGCTGGACATTCTCGACTTCGACGCGCAGCTCATCGCGTTTGGCCCGCAAATTCTTCATATTCTGCAGCAATTCGCGTTCATGCTTCCATTGCGATTTCATCGATTCCGATTTTTCGCGCATGTTCGCAATTTCAGCCTCCGTCTGGGCGAGCCGCTCTTTCGAAGCTTCATCGGTCTCTTTTTTCAACGCCTGCCGCTGAATCTCCAGCTCGATAATCTCTCGCTCGATCGTATCAATCGGCCTCGGCAAACTCTCGCTTTCCATCTTGAGTTCGGCTGCCGCTTCATCCACGAGGTCGATGGCTTTATCGGGCAAAAATCGATCGGCAATGTAACGCTTGCTCAGATTGACAGCCGCAATAATTGCCGCATCCGTAATATGAATCCCATGGTGAATCTCGTAGCGTTCTTTAATACCACGCAATATCGTGATGGCATCCTGAACACTCGGTTCATCGACCATCACCGGCTGGAATCGTCGTTCCAAAGCCGCATCCTTCTCAATGATCCGATATTCCTTCAGTGTCGTAGCACCGACGCACCTCAACTCGCCCCTTGCCAAAGCCGGCTTGAGCATATTCGAGGCATCCATGGCACCCTCGCCACCGCCTGCATGCACCAGCGTATGCAATTCATCGATAAACAGGATGATTTCACCATTGCTGTCTGTAATATCTTTCAGCACGCTCTTGAGACGTTCCTCAAATTCACCGCGGTATTTGGCACCCGCCACCAAAGCACCCAAATCGAGCGCCAGAACACGTTTGTTCTTCAGTGATTCAGGAACATCACCAGAGGCAATTCGCTGCGCAATGCCTTCTGCAATGGCCGTCTTGCCAACACCAGGCTCGCCGATGAGAACAGGATTGTTCTTCGTTTTGCGGCTCAAAACCTGCAGAGTACGCCGTATTTCTTCATTTCGACCGATGATCGGGTCTATCTTCCCTTTGCGGGCATCCTCTGTCAAATCGCGCGTATATTGTTTGAGCGCTTCAAACGTCGATTCGGGATTCTCACTCGTTATACGCTGATTGCCTCGTACATCGACAAGTGCATGAAGTAAATCATCATATTTAACACCAAGAGAAACGAGAACTTCGCGTGCCTTGCAGTTTTCACGCACCATGGCCAGAATCAGATGCTCGGTCGACACATAATCATCCCGCATATCCTGGGCAATGTCCTGCGATGCCATCAAAACATTATTCAGCTCTTTGGACATCGTCGCATCAGTGCCACTCACACGCGGCAGTTTAAGCATGGCCGCCTCAGTCGCAGCCTGCACACCTTTCACACCTATGCGCTCAAATAAGGATGTAACAATGCCACCCTGTATACAAAGAGCATCCAGCAAATGGAGACTCGTCAGTTCTGAATTCTGATTATTGGCGCAGATGCGCTGCATCGATTCAATGGCTTCTCTCGATTTTATCGTCAGTTTGTCTAATCTCATAATCATACCTCCATTCATTATTATTTGGGCTGTTCTACAACCACTGGCGTATGATCGTAGACACAATTTTTGAGTGTCAACTTTTTTATACGGACGCGGCCTTTTGCCTGCGGCAATACGGCCTTGCGCGCCGCCGCTATCCCGTCTTGATGACGGGATACGCTGCGGCAATCGATGCCAAATAACCAATCTGCAATACTATGTGTATTCCATGGCCAAATTGGATTTTGTATAGCCCAAATGATATAAAAGACACGCCCAGTCCACTGAGGACTCGGATTTCTTGGAGTTGCAAATGAATCGTCTGTTTTTTATGGGCATTTTGTCGGTTATCGGCTGTGCGACAGCTGCATGTTCACTCTCCCCCATGCCGAATTGCAAAGAGGGGACTGTTATTTGTGAATCCAGTAACGACGGCAATGGCGGTGCACTGTTTCGATGCATCGATGACGAAAAAGTATACGAAAGAAACTGCATGCTCGGCTGTAATGGTGATGCATGCGCAACCAATGACGCATGTACAGTGGGAAGCACACAGTGCGTCGACGAACACAAAATCAAACAATGTGGCCCCAATGGCTGGGAATTTTTTGAGTGTAACGGCACATGCGCCAACGGACAATGCACCATCCAGGATTGCAACGACACAGAATCCACATGCGAGGATGGTTTTACAGCAAAGCATTGCCAAAACGGCAAATCTCTTTTAGAAGAGTGTCCAACCGGACAAAAATGCGACAATGGCGCTTGCGTAGCTATTCCAACCCCAGCCCAGGTAAATCAGGAAATCTGTGACGACAATATCGACAATGACAACAACGGGAAAACAGACTGCGAGGACGAAATATGTAAGATGCATACCCATTGCAGTACGATAAAACCAAGCAACGAAATCTGCGACAACCACATCGATGATGATGGCAACGGGAAAGCTGACTGCCAAGATGAGGCATGCTCAACACATTCAAATTGCAGCACAACATCATCTGACAAAGAAATCTGCAACAACAACATCGATGATGATGGCAACGGGAAAGCTGACTGCCAAGATGAGGCTTGTAAATCGCAAGAACACTGCAGCACGGCAACACCTGTCCAGGAAATCTGCGACAACAACATCGATGATAATGGCAACGGGAAAGCTGACTGCGACGATGAAGCTTGCAAAGACAAAGAAGAATGCAAAACGACGACCACAGTCTGCAATGCTGAATGTACACATTGCAAAATGGATGGTTCTGTATTCTATATTTGTTCTGCCAAAGGCATTCCCGAATACCAAAAGCTCTCCGACGAAGAACGTTCTAAGTTCAACAAACTCGTATTTGTAGGAAACATCAATCTCGACGATGCACAACAAACCGTTAAAACAGCAGCTGGATGCGAGTGGAAAAATTGGGAGCCGCTTGTCATTCCCACGGGGATGACAATTTCAGGCAAGGACGCCATCATACAATATATCACGAAAAACGCCATACGATGCACACTGCCCAAAGCCCTGTTCGATAAAGTCGAAAATGGCGCTATCAACAAACTTAATCTCGATTACGACTTTTTAGGTGAGGGACCTGGCATACTGGTCAATTCGCTGACCAATTCTTCAATCGAAAAACTGACTTATAAGGGCAAAGCGGTTCAAATAGGTAAAGATGATGGAGAAAGTACATTCTCCTTTGTTTCGATAGCAAACGATTATAAGATAATTGATACAACGATCGAATATGAAGAAATGATTGGCACAGCAAGACTGATGGGGGCGTTAATTGCAAATGCTACCAATGGTAATATAAATAACGTCAATATCTCCACTGGACTTTTAAGAAATATATGTTATAATTGTCAAACATCTGGCCTTGTCGGCGAATTACATAAAAAGCACACCATAAAAAAAGTATCTCTTAAAGCCAAAGAAGTCATAATTCAAACCTATGATTGGTTTTTTGGAGGTCTAGCTCAAACAGCAACAGGCGACTTAATAATTGATGATGTCTATTTCAATTTTAATTCACTCAAACAAACAACAGGGAACCGCAATTATTCCGGCGGTCTGATAGGTTATTTCGGAAATGAAAGCACGATTAATATATCCAAAGCCGTCATTATATTATCCAAGTTTTCCGGTCTCGGCATGTCGCTTTCCGGTCTCATAGGCTATACATATTGCCCACATTTATCCGTTAATAATAGTATTATCATCTCAGATGATCCCTTATATGGAATCATTGGGTCATTATCATCCAAACCCAAATTGAACAACATCGTCATTCTTTCGCCCCAGAACAAATGTGAAAACATTCTCATAGATAAGATCGATACGAATGACTTCACGCTGGTATGTTCTCCCGAAGACAACATCTTTTATTACACAGAGACCAGGTGCAAAACAGGAAAATGCGGCGAACCCTATCTTCAGAATGCAGATGAAGTTCTAAACCGACTGCAGGAAGCTTCAAACATCGAATGGAAACTCCAAACCGTTCACGTCGGTGGCAATGAGCTCACAGCCCCGGTCTTCGACACGCTCGGACCGCTCCCTTAGAAACTGTTTAATATGAAAGGCTATATGAGAGTAAAATTGTTAATTGTTTTGTTAATGAGCGGGATAACATGTACACCATCCATATGTTCGGCTGACACTTCATGGCAATATCTCAAGTTTCGCATCATGCACATAACCGCTTGAAACATAACTGTTCACCCCCTCATCTAAACGCCGTAGGCGTTTAATATCAATAGCCCCCGGCAACGCCGGGGGATGGTGAATGCTCCCCAAAAGAGGAACGCCGTAGGCGTTCAATATTGAACCCCGCTGGGGTTCTATGGATTAAGGTCATGCTCTGATCCCCCGGTAGTCGCCTTCGGCTCCAACCGGGGGCTATAAATATAGAAGCCCTAGCGGGCTTCCTAATACAACTCTCAAAATTATCATTATTTTTCAGCACTTTTTGTATTACCGCTAAAAAACATTGAAAATGCGGGTGCGAAACTT
>DGWW01000153.1 GCA_002395385.1 Myxococcales bacterium UBA4248 | reverse complement strand
AGAGAGGTAACCCTGGTGTTACCTCGAACTATACCCATCCCCCCCCAACAACCACATGTATCCCACACAACCACCGTCTACGCATTTTTTCCAAAATAGCTGTCTAGCCTCGATTTTCACTCTGCATGCGCACATTCATGCGAATGTGAATGCGCACATGAGTTATCATCCACAATCCAAAACCGCAGATACATTTATTACACAACGGTTTACATGATCACACAATAAAACAATTCTGAATTGAACAACCAATCCCTCTTCAAAATCCTAGTTCTAAGGCTTTTTCTACAGTATTTATCTTCATTGATGTACGTATCTTAAAGATGCGCGCATGTTGTCTATATTTTCACGTCATTAGTTTTTTCCAGATATCGAGCGCCGAACCGCCTGAAGCTTCTGCAGCTCGAACGATATCTTCAAATTCCGGTTTTTCTCTTTCGATACCATAACCGCTCGATTTTTTAATGTGAATCTCTCCAAAAGCAGTTTCCTTGTGAATGATTTGTCGATCTAATTCGTGACGTCGAATTTCAATTTCACGAATTCCCAATGTCGTCGTATGCGCAAATATTGCACGAATCATATCTTCGCGTTTTTCCAACGTACAAAGGCAGCACAGCATTGTTCCAGGGCGATTCTTTTTCATGCCGATAGATTGCGTCCACACATCGAGTGCGCCTGCCTTAAACAACTGTTCCATGGCATACCCTATGTATTCGGGTGTCATATCGTCCAGGTTGCATTCGAGTTGAACGAGTTGGCTGGCTTCTCGCCGAAGGTCTAAGCATGCGGTTGAATTTTGTTTCACGATACATTGCCCTAGGTAGGCCCGTATGCAATTGAGGCGGTCAAATTCTTTGGTTCCCAGGCCGTACCCTACTTTTTCATAGGACATGATTGCGGCATGTTCGAACTCAGCAGCAAAATAACGAAGGATTGCGGCCCCCGTCGGAGTGCACAATTCACCGGGAATCATGCTGCGGTAAATCGGAACCCCGGCGAGTATGTGTGATGTCGCCGGCGCGGGAACAGGCAAGATGCCATGGGCACAACGAACCCAACCCGATCCAACATTGATGGGTGAGCTAATGATTTTATCGACATGCAAATCATCTAATAAAACACATGCTGCCGTAATATCTGCAATGGCATCCATCGCACCGACTTCATGAAAATGAATCTCTTCGACGGGACGGTTGTGTGCCTTGCTTTCTGCACGCGCAATGAGCTGATAAATCCCCAGAATATCCCGTTTAATTTTATCAGAGACGCTCAGTCCCTCGACAATTGCCTCGATTTCATGCATTCCCCGATGTGCATGATGATGTTCATGATCATGGTGGTGATGATGGCAATGGCAATGAGCATGCGCTTCTTCCAGATCATCATCATGGTGGTGATGATGGCAATGGCAATGAGCATGCGCTTCTTCCGCCTCATCATCATGGTGGTGGTGATGATGGCAATGGCAGTGAGTATGCGCTTCTTCCGCCTCATCATCAGGGTGATGATGATGGCAATGGCAGTGAGTATGCGCTTCTTCCGCCTCATCATCAGGGTGGTGATGATGGCAATGGCAATGAGCATGCGCTTCTTCCGCCTCATCGGAGTGGTGGTGATGATGGCAATGGCAGTGAGCATGCGTTTCTTCCGGCTCATCTGGGTGGTGGTGATGATGGCAATGGCAATGAGCATGCGCTTCTTCCGCCTCATCATCAGGGTGATGGTGGTGGCAATGCGGATGTACATGCGTATCATCATGAATATCTTCGACATGTTCACTCTCACCATCGACAAGGACATCCAGATGCATACCGCAAATGCCATGGGACATCATAGGTCTGGCGACATAACGGACGGATTCCAGGCCAAGAGAGTTCAATTTTTCAATGCTGGCGATGGGATCTTCCTGTAATTCAAGCAATGCCGCTGCAATCATATCTCCCGCGGCGCCCATCTGGCATTCAAAATAAAGCGTATTCATCAATTTCTCCCTGTGTTAATGTCACAAAAGTGTTTTGCGTATGCAGCGCATAGCAAAACTGCGCTGGCGTATTGGCAAAGTCAATAGCCGCGCATAAAAATATCATTATATATAAACGATAATGGCCGACATTACATTCTCGAACATACAGAAATTGCCCTCCAAATGGCGAATAGTGCACCGCACAGGGCAATTCCAGATCGCCGTACTGGATGATGAAAGCCCGCATAAGCTGCATATCATCCAACGAAAACATACGTTCATCGCATATTTGAGCAATCTCGAGCAACCACAGGATATCCGGCATTTTAAAAACATCGATTTTGCACGGCATCTCGGCGTTACATCTGGAATTTTGTGGCATACACAGTCGGATGAATTCTGTATTTTCAGAGATGCATTTGGAATAATTCCCTGGCTGACCACCCCTGAACGCAGGATTTTTACCACACACCCCGACTATCATGCGCTAATTCATGCACATTCCGCGTTGAATGAAGCGTGGTTTTCACAATTTCTACAGTACAACACAGATACGAGCCAGGCCGACATTTATGTGGGCAGTGAACGCATTTTGCCGGGCCAGTCACATTACTGGATTTTTGGCAGCTGCGAAGATTTTTTATCGGATTTCGTCGAAGACAACCCACGCCCCCCCAAATATAACCAGACAAAAACCGTGAAGCTATGGGAAATGCAAAGATGGGAGCCTTTGACGGATGCGAGATCGTCTATTGCAGAGGGACTGCGACACGAGCTTATCCAGGCTGCCGCGCGCATTCCAACAGATAATCTTTGTTTTACGCTGTCCGGAGGGCTCGACTCTTCGGGCATTCTGGCGTCCTGGCTACAATCACATCCCGGGCCGGTCGATGCTGTCACGCTGATTTCCAATGCGCATCAATCCTGCGATGAATCTCAGGAAATGGACATTCTCGAAAATGCATTCCCAATCCATCTGATGCGCCTGTCCATGGATGAATCGTGGCCTCTATCGCAACCACAGCTTTACCGCGCATGCAAAGGATACGGCCCCTTATGTTCCCCAGGAATTGAATCGACAGTCAACATGTACCGCGCGATTCAGGACGCACTCGGTCCCCGTACCATCATTACGGGTTACGGCGGCAATTATATAGTAAAGGTCCGCCCCGAAGCCTTATGGCGCCATCTATTCAGAAACCCCAAATGGTCATGTATTGCCAAAGAACTCAAAGCAGTACACCAGAATTATGCGACGATTCGGCGCATACTTGGCAACCTCGCCAATGGGCGAATCAAACGCCTGTATCACGCGATGAGCCCCAAAAACCACAGGGATTACAACGATCCAGAAAGATGGCTATGTTCGAATTTTCACCGAAAATACCCGCCGGAATCGGTCGACCCAATATTCTTCCTGTCACACATCGAAGAACGAACGATGATGTTCCAAACCTGGGAATGGGAGAGCCACGTCCGAGCCCTCGATACCGTCGCACGACAAACACGCCATCATTTTTATGATCCACTGTTTGATTTCGAGCTTTACATGTATTGTGCACGCATTCCGCCGCAATATTTTCTCGAAGGCGGCGAATATCGCCCAATTTATAAGGAAGCACTCGCGCCGCTGCTGCCACCCGACATTATTGCCCATCCCAAATGTCAGTCTTTCGACGCTCTCATGCACGATGGTCTGGCCAATCACGGTAAACCGCTCATCGTGTCGTCGATCGAAGCATTACCCAAAGGACCGCTCAAAGCGATCCTGAACGCGCACGGCCTGAGCGAATCCTACGAAGAATACTGCGAAGCAGTCCACAGTGGGAATACCGACCTCCCGCTCCTCGGCCTCTGGCGTGCCCTGAGCGCGGCACTCTGGTGCGCAGAATAAAAGAACAAAAAAAGACGCGCAATCTGCGCGTCTCTCTAACACAATGTAAAGACGTTCCGTGGAACGTCTCACTACTAATCCTCTGCCTGATAGGGCAGCAGGGCAATATGGCGAGCACGTTTGATGGCGCGGGCAAGTTTGCGCTGGAAACGGGCAGACACGCCGGTAATGCGCGAAGGCAGAATTTTACCGCGTGGAGAGAGAAAACGCTTAAGAAGCTGAACGTCTTTGTAATCGATGGTCAAAGAAACATCGGATTTGAAGGGGCAAGCTTTGCGTTTGGCACGACGAACGGCACCACGAGCGGGGACGCGGGCATCAGACTTAACAGTTGTATTGGTATCCATTCTCTCTCTCCTGATTACATTTTGGTGGGAACTTCAGCGTTGCATTTCGGGCAAACCCAAAACATTCCACTGGGCTTGGAATGGCGGACCATTTTAATGATGCTCATGTCAGAATCGGTACCTTTTGCGGCACAGACGACACATTTTTTCTTGTAGACAACTTTCTTGGTCGTCGAAATCTTAGCAGGACGTTTTGCTGCCATTGAAAAATTCCTTATTCCGGCAAGTCAATTCCTCGTATTATGGACATCCAGAACACCTGCTCTGAACTTTCGGGAGACCGCCCGGATACAGTCGCCCAAACCGAGGCGCGCAGTCTTTACGCTCTCATTGTGGTTTTGTCAATGTTTTTATCGCGTCGGCCGGCTATCTCACTGCGTTCGATACGCCCGGCCCAATCGGCTTTTTGCTGCGCAAATACGCCGATTTCTTCCTATTTTAATCATCATGCCTGCATCATCACCCATACGCTACCGTTTTATCAATTCATTAAAAAGATCGTCCAGATTATCCCTTTTCCTACTCGCATTCTCTGTAAGCCCTTCCTGAGTTCTTCCAATTCTACCTTTCTTCTGAGACTCCCTTTTCTGAACGATATGAGAAAGCGTATTCTGAACGCTGGTATAGAGATTTTTTTCCATAAAAAGCTCATCTGGTTTATCAGGATCATCATCCTCAAAGGAGATAGGAGCCTCATCGCAATACATAATATCACTCAGATGCAGCGGATCCCCAAGTGGAAAAGGAAATGGCATGCTCACAACTCGCTCACGAATGCCAATCACCGATGCCCCTTGTACACCTGCAGCAATCCACTCACCACGGGGAACAATCCGATAGATAATTGGAAGCGGATCGCCAGGTTTAAGATGTTCTTCTACATCCGTATAGGTCGAAATCTTATGAATAATATCTTCTTCACGCGCATCATCCGGTGGATTAAATTTATAACTAATCACAAAACGAGGACGACCGTGACACGAATATTCACATGGACACACCTTACCATGCGTCTTTGATATCTGTGTCTCCACATGACTCGCTTCTGCGTTTACATATTTAATCTTTACGACCGTCGCAATCGTCTTGCGACCAGTCGAAAGCAATTTTTGAAGGTTGCAATCGAGATAATTTAAACTATTATGTAATAAAACGGACAAGTCTGTCGGCATATATTGTTTTTCTATCAAAGATAATTTTAACTTCTTTGCATTGGCCGAAGCAACATAGTTGTTCTTAATATTTCGAATCTGATGCTTGATAAATAAAATTCCCAAAACTAAAAGCTCAACCAACAGTCCGGCTAAATAAAAACGTAAAAAAAACGATAAGTTACTGCCTCCATCAAACAAATTCGTAAATAAATCAAAAACTGGTATACCAGTGGCTATTTCTACAATACTAGATATAAGCATTCCAAATGGAAAACCTAACATAAATAAGAGAACTCCAATTGGAATTGCAATAAAAGGTATGCTTACCAGCAATCCAAAGACATTTGCGGTCCATTTTTCCCACAAATCGTCCTCAAGCCCTAATTGCTGCAATTGGCGATTCTTTTCCTTGTTTTCTGCAGATTCCGGAAAGTCGTATGTCTCCCCAGACAGCTGCATAGGAGGATTCGACACAAATTCTGCAACCTGTCGCGGCGTCTCATCCGGCAGACGTTGCCATAGCTCGAGATTTCCTTCCTGACCATAGTATTCCACTGCCTTCAGCCGGGCCTCAAATTCCCCTTCCGACATTGATTCGCCGCTAAAATGGCTCTGACTACTGTATATACTCTCCGAAAAAGCCGTAAACAAACCGGACAAAACGTCAATGTCGCACAGTCGATCTGCCGCATTCGGCGCAAGCATGCGCCTGAGTGTAGCAACCAATGCCGGAGGCATATTCTGCATCTCGGGTTCGAAGATAAGGTGAAAATCCTTGACAGGCATATCGGCTGGTGACCGCCCCGATATCAGATGCACCGCTACCGCCCCGAGTGAATAGATATCACTCGCCGGTTCGGGCTTGCCCATCATCTGTTCGGGTGCCATGTACCCGAATGTGCCAGCCACCGTCGATCCACCACCCTGCACCTGGGGATTGGCAACCGCACCAAAATCGATCAGATAAATTTGATAATCATCGCCACTTAACGGCTTTAACAAAATATTGGACGGTTTGATATCGCGATGAATGACCGGCGGTACATGCGCATGCAATTGTTTAAGAATGGCAAGTAGCTGCAAAATAATATCGTACACACGATTGAGCGCAAACCTGTGACCGGATTTGATCATCTCGGCGAGTGATTTGCCTTCGATAAATTCCTGAACGATGTAGGAACAGGGGGGATCGTCATCGAGACATTCAATGGCATCATAAAACTTTGCAACCCCAGGAATATCGAGCGACGCAAGCACATCCGACTCGCGCCTGAACAAATCGTATGCCTTCCAATTTTTGACCGACTCGATGTTCAGCTGTTTGATCGCGACCATGAGGCCATCTTCATTGCGCTTGGCCAGATAAATTCGCCCCTGCGTACCATGCCCGATTTCGCGCTCAAACGTGTACTTATCACGCAAAGATTCCGGCGTGAGCATGTGCGATTGGTATGCATGAATGGTTTTGGGGTTAGCTTGCGTTTGTGAGTTTTGAACTGACTTGGATTCCATTGAATGATCCATATTGCAACAGATGAGAATAAACAGGCCCGAAGACGCGCCTTATCCTTTATATATACCAAATGATTTGTAATAGCGCAGGTTCTATGAATCAGGGCTACCGCATTTACTTCCGGTGTAAATGATTCTAAAGTCCGCTGGGCTTTCATATTTGTAGCCCCCGGTTGCGTAAGCTACCAGGGGTAAAACGGATTCCCCTCTATTTTTTTCTACCAAATTTGCCTGCCCAAAGGGCAGGCAAATTTGAGCAAAAGGGATGGGATACCTCAGGGCCGTCGCATTCTAAAAAATATGGCTAAATACATGGCAAAAAAACGACTATACCATGCATATTTGCATGTTTTTTCTAAGTTCATCATGTACAGACGACACGATGTCGGCTGCCGACCGTCGAGCCAGGATGGTGAGACGGGCGGGTTCCAATGGGCATGAGATGGGCATAAAAAGCGTGCGGGGGTTGTAGG
>DGWW01000201.1:472-11033 GCA_002395385.1 Myxococcales bacterium UBA4248 | reverse complement strand
TTATGACGAAAAGACCAATGAACACACGTGCGAGATTAGGCGGTTTGTGAAATAGAGGAAATAATATATAAAAAGGAACCGCCCGCGTATTTGCAATATGGCAAATAGCGGGCGGCAAGAGGGCGTATTGGCGGCACGCCAATAGCCCGAAACGCAGGGCGTATTGAGCTGATAGAGCCGTGCGGTCCGCACGTCTCTCAGCGAGATAGCCTGCGTCCCAAAGCGTAAATATTTGGCAAACGCGATATATCAATATAATATATAATATTATATCTGTATCATCCTCATCTCGCAGCGGTGCGTCCCGGCCTTTTTGTCGTAGACCATTGCAACGGTCAGTACTTCGCCGTGGTAATCGCGCAGCATCTTGACGGAGATATATTTACGCTCCTCGATTTGTTTGATGGCGGATTGGACGGTATCGTTGAGCTTGAGTTCGAAAATTGTCGGCTTGAACTTTTGCTTGCCCCTGCCCGTGGGAATGAGCACGACATCGGCGTAACCACGGCTGGACGGCAGCTCGCGGGCAAGGATGCAGTAGTCGCGGGCGGCGTAGCAGGCATGTAATAGCGTCGCAGTCAGATCGCCTTCGGAATTGTAATGGATCGGCACCGATATATCGTTGTGGATATCTTCGATGATCTGCGCGGCCGTGGTGCTGTCGGCCCGCTGTATGGCGTCCATGAAATCCCGCGATTTTTGTAATTGTTCGAGGACTTTGGTCCAGTCGGATTTTTTTATCGCAGATTCCAGAACGTTTCGTATTTCGTTATTGGGAATCCAGGCATTTTTTGTATCGAAATCGTATGTGAGGTAGCCCAGATGAATCAGCGCGGTTAATACATCATCGCGGTCGTCAATTTCAAGCGATGTATTAAATCCGTTCGTGTCTACCGGTTCATGTGCCCCCATAAGCATGCGGGATATCGCATCTTTCAGCCCGTCGAAATTCATATTGATATAATCTTTCAAAACCTCGAACGAGCCAGTCTGCGACCAGTAGACATCAAATTCGCCACGGCGCATGGCCTGCGTAACTGCCCGTGGATTGCATACGGAGACATTTCGCGAAATCCGATAGCCATCGTACCAGCGCATGGTTTCGTCATAATCCATATCGTATTCTTTGCACAGTGCAGAAACTTCGTCCGGGGTAAAACCGAAGTATGGCTCCAGCGGGCGCGACGAAAGCATCGTATATTCGTCAAACAGGTTCAGTGACGATTCGACATCGTATTTTTTAATCGGCAGGATGCCGGTGATATAGGCCAGGGCGATGTATTCACGAGCCTCGGCGGATTTGAACACGCTGCGCAGAAACTGAACCCACGCCTTGGTCGCCTTTTCGTTGTCCCTGTCACGTCGAAAGATGCTGTCCCACTCGTCGATGAGGATGACGAATCTCGTGCCTGTTCTGGCATGAATAGCGATGAGCTGGTTTGCAATCCCGTTTATGTCGGCCAGAATGTCCGGCCACTGCGCCTTTAGCTCTTCGCCGATTGCACGATGCAAACTTGGGACAAAGTCCAGGGGGGAATCGACGCGATCGCGGAAAGACTGCGCGTCAAAGCTGATCACCGCATACTGGTTGATGTGCTGTTCGTAGGATGGGATGGTGTGCACCGCGAGCTTGTCAAAAATATCGTGGCTGTCGTAGGCGTTGCAGTAGTATGCGGCGATCATGGCTGCCGCCATCGACTTGCCAAAGCGGCGCGGACGCGTCAGGCAGACAAACCGCCCGTTTCTCGAAACCCATCGGTTCAAGTGCTGGAGCAACCCGCTTTTGTCCACATAGATTTCTGATAATACGCAGTCGTTGAAGCTCGATTTGCTCGGATTCAGATACACGCCCATGATGACCTCCTTTGCCCGCCGACGTCGTTTTGGTGAAGCGGCTTGGCGAAGTACCGAAAGCATCATAGCATGATGGAGCAAAAATGGCGAGCCGTATGCACGGTATTGGGCATAGGCGATCGCTCCTTTTGCACATTCTTAATGCGATTTGCGCTATCGTGTCATTGTGTTATCATGCTCGAGATTGTTCTCGTCTTAGGGCGTATCAAGAACCGATCCTGCTGGAGGTATCCATGTCGTCTTTCAAACCGTGCTGTTTTGCTTTGCTGTGCGCCGTCATGCTTGCGCCAGCTTGTTCCTCCACGACGTCTCAGGCCACAGTCGAATCCCCCGTCGCCCCACCGTCTCTTGCGACGGTGCCTTGTTTAACAGCCAGTGCGTCCACAAGGGCGACATCGTGACTTTTGGTTCATACCCCCAGGCAACCGAAACGCTCGAACCAATCGAATGGATTGTACTCGACGTCGTGCCCAAAACGGAAAACGCGGACGGTCGGATCCTGTTGCTGAGCAAGTATGTGCTCGATGCAATGCCGTTTGATACGAGCCATAAGAATTCCGATGGCAAGAACATCTATCCCACCTGGGCGGAAAGCGACATCCGCAAGTGGCTGAACGATACGGGCAGTTCGGGATTCCTGAGATCAGCGTGTTTTACCGCGCAGGATCAGTCCCTCATCGTCGAGGTGACGAACTCGACGATGGGTTATAAAGAAGACGACATACGAAAAGATGGCGGTGTGGACACACAGGATAAGGTTTTCCTGCTGGATACTAAGGAATATGAGTCATATCTTCATTATAATCTGGGTTTGGGATACTATGATGAGGCGAATGACGATGAAGACGATGAGACAAACGCCGACAGTAAGACATTTGATGCAGAATCTTTCAAGGAAGAAGCGGCAAACGACGACGATGATGATGAGATGAGCGACGTTGTGGATGCAAAAGCTACGACGTATGCCATTCAAAATGGTGCAGACGTACAAAATCTGTCAGATCGGAATGCTGCCTGTGCACATATTCAGTGTTCTGCGCACTGGTGGCTTCGGTCCCCCGCCAGCTACCGAGCCACTTCCCCCTCTGTCAATGGGCGGCATTTATTCAGTGAATCTTTTAATTGGTCGAGAAATGTTGCTCACTCACAAATGTATGATTTGCCAAGTTCCCCTTCAAATCTTGTCCAAATGGCAGAATAAGAACCTGTAAATAATCCACAATAATTATCCTCCTTAAGCCCTGAACCTTGAAACATACCAATCATGTTCATGACCTTTGACACATCCCAGTTATCCAGCGGCTGGTTAAAACTGCTTGCATTTGAAAACATTTTAGCCATTTTAGTGACGTTTGATGTATCCCAGTTAAGCGGCTTTACTGATATCAAATCGTGCCGTTTTGCGGGCACTCAAACTTTACCCCCTCAAGGTAACCTCTCTGGGCAAAGAGCGTTCGAATGCGGTTCCAGGCCTTGACGTTGCTTTCCAAGTTGGCTTCTTTGCAGTATTTGAGGTTTTGGAGGTTGTCATTGATGCAGTCGGCGTAGATGTCGCGCATATCGTCTTGTGTAAGTATCGGGCGAGCCCATCCTTGTTCATTGTCGCTCAGCCGCTTACAGGGCACAAAACTATACATGCCCTCGAAAGGTTTCTCTGGCGATGCGCCATAATAGAGGCGCATCTGCGAAGGATTGCTTCCACAGCCCGAATGGTTTCCACATCCCGAACCGTTCTCACATCCCAAGTCATTTAAACCAACGCCTACAATTTTAGCATACTCTTGCAGATTTGGGTCGAAATCCATGCCGCCTTTCTGGTCGTAGTAGTCTCTAAAGTCATCACCCACCACAAACACGGTGTCAATGACAAACTGCTCTTCCACGATCGACCCGAACAGCACGATGCTTCCCGGAAGTAGGTGGGCCAGTTGCATCTGGCCTGTCGTTTTGGTCTGCTTGCAGCAGCGATACAAAAATCGTTCGTGAAACACAAAGGGGTCTGTATTCTGGCGGCAGCCGTCCTCAGATTTCTCCGGCTCGCTAAGGTCGAGCAAAGGACGGTGTATGACGTGTGGGCCTCCGTTTTCTATCGGATTGTCAATGCGCGTAACGCGCGATTGCGGTTCCCATTCGCCCCAAAAAGTCAGTTCGCCATGCACCAGCTGCCCATCATCCAAATACCAACCAGGCTGACAGAGGAACTTGCGTTTGTGATCGCCGTGATTCCACGGCATTAAGTCTGACGCGCTCCGCACCGTGGGGCGGCTCTCTTCGCCGGGATGGATGAACTGAACAAAAGTGATCATGTCGTTCATAGAATAGCTCCTTTCTTATTATTTATGACGATTGCTGTTCCTCAAAATCGAAGGAACGGGGATGTTATCCAAAATATGGAGTGTGCAGGCAAGCATTACAATCTACGGACAAGTGTATGATAAACCAAGATTGGCAACATACTTTTGCCAAACGGACGTATAAGCTCCTGCAAATAATCCACAATAATTATCCTTTTTAAGCCCTGAAGCGTAAAACATATTATCCATGTTTGTGACATTTGATACATTCCAGTTATCCAGTGGCTGGTTAAAACTGGTTGCAGCATAAAACATATAATTCATGCTTGTGACATTTGATACATTCCAGTTATCCAGGGGCTGGTTAAAACTGGTTGCACTCCTAAACATTTCTGTCATGTTTGTGACGTTTGAAGTATCCCAGTTGTTCAGCGGTTGGTTAAAACTGGTTGCTCTATCAAACATATACCCCATACTTGTAACATTTGAAGTATCCCAGTTATCCAGCGGCTGGTTAAAACTTGTTGCACCATAAAACATATAGCCCATATAAGTGACGTTTGAAGTATCCCAGTTCGCCAGCGGCTGGTTAAAACTTTTTGCCTCCTGAAACATAGAGCTCATATAAGTGACGTTTGATGTATCCCAGTTCGCCAGCGGCTGGTTAAAACTTGTTGCATAATAAAACATATTATACATTTTCGTAACTTTTGACACATTCCAGTTATCCAGGGGCTGGTTAAAACTGGTTGCACCATAAAACATATAGCTCATACTTGTAACGTTTGAAGTATCCCAGTTATCCAGCGGCTGATTAAAACTGGTTGCACCATAAAACATGCCGCTCATACTTATAACGTTTGAAGTATCCCAGTTGTTCAGCGGCTGATTAAAACTGGTTGCACCATAAAACATGCCGCCCATACTTCTAACATTTGAAGTATCCCAAAAATTAATATTTTGATTGAACCTTGTTGCGTAATAGAAAACATATTGCATTGAATTGTTCAGAAATTTAGGTGTGCTACCTACTGGAAGCTTAACAAGCTTTTCAGCATAGTGAAATGTTCTTTCACCAAAAGTTGTATTGCCATAGGATTTGATCTCAACAAGCTGGCTACAAAGTCCATGGAAATCACTATTATAATAGCAACGCCAGGCATCAATTCTTCCTGTCACTGTGATGGTATATTTTCCTGCACTAGAATAAGGATGTGCAACATACTTATCCGATCCGGAGCTGATGGTTGTGTTAGCACTGCCATCTCCCCAATCAATGGTGATTGTTCCCGACCTTCCTTGAATAGGGAAGGTCACAGTAAGGTTATCGGAGGTCACATCCCATACTGATTTCATGACATCATCTGGTAAGCATGTGCCGTTGTCGAGATAAGCATTTGTCCTGCATTCTGTTGCCTGGCATTTAGCATCTACGCAGATTCCAGTTTTTGTATATTCATTAATTGTATTGCAGTTGTCTGTCCCCGATATTCTGCCATTTGGACATGCGGTGTCACTGTCCACAACGCATGAGCCGTTGTCGGGATGGTAACCTTCAGCACATTGTGTTGCCTGGCACTTTGCATTCACGCATATTCCAATTACTGTATATTCATCAATTGTATTGCAGTTGTCTGTCCCCGATATTCTGCCATTTGGGCATGCAGTGTCACTGTCCTCAACGCATGAGCCGTTGTCGATATGAGCATTTGTCTTGCATTCTGTCGCCTGGCACTTTGCATTCACGCAGATTCCTGTCTTTGTATATGGATTAATGGTATTGCAGTTGTCTGTTCCCGATGTTCTGCCATTGGGACATGCCGTATCACTGTTCTCAACGCATGAGCCGTTGTCGAGATGGTAATTTTCAGCACAAGACGTTATCTTGCACTTCCCAGATTCACAGATTCCCGAAGATGCGTGGTTTGCCGTATTGCAGTTCGTACAGGATGTTCCGCAATGGTCATTTGTATTGACACAATTATTGTTATATTTGCACTGGTTATTATAACATGTGCTGATGAGACACTTGCCATTCTCGCAGTATTCATTTGATTTGCACTGGGTTTTGCAGTCGCCGCAGTGGGCCGAATCGGTTTTCATCTGTGTTTCGGAAAGACACAAAGGGTCATTTGGGGAACCGCAGTTGCTCATTCCGCTGTCGCATGTATAGGTACATTGTCCATTTTGGCAACTTGCTTTAGTGGCTTCTTTGCTTGCACAGACGGCTCCGCAAGCACCACAGTGATTGGTATTACTGCCGTGAATGTTGACACAGACCTTTTGATTATTTTCAGAACAGATAGTTTCCTCCGTATTCTGGCACGACGACAAGACACAATTTCCACTGATACAATTTTCGAATTCCGAACAAGGGGTATAACTGCTGCACGATGCATCCGCTCCGCAGAAATACCTGCTCGTCATTGGGTTGATACAGGAACCGTTGCAGAGCGCTTCACCTGACTGACAACTGCCTTGGCATCTTCCCTGGGAGCAGATTTCATCTGTTTTGCATTTGGTGTTGATGGAACCGCATGCGTCATGAGTATCTTCTTCACAGACTGTTCTTTCCTTGTTATTGCTGTCAAAAACGCTGGCCAGATGGAATCCGGCATGACATTCCTCTGCAAAACATAATTTTCCAATGCAGCCACCCGTCTTCCAGCCGGACAATTTGGTACAGTCGTTGGTATGCGTGCCGCAATGGGTCACATCATCTGTTTCGCATTGGTTTGCAAAGAAATGTTCTGTATCCTTGCATTGTGTATCCGTACCGGGATTATCCGTTGGTTTGTTGATACAGATTCCATTTTTGCATCCATATTCGCAGTTGTATTGAAGTGTCCAGTCTCCGCCTTGGCAGACAAACGCATCATTGTCAATGCATTTGGTATCACCATCTGTACACTGGGGATCAGGATTTTCAATACATTTTCCTGACTCACATTTGTATTCGCATGTTGTTTCGACTGAAAGCTTCTTGTTGGTGTCACACTTCAGAACCTGTTTTGGGTCCATGTCACTGCATACACGATTCCAAGAGAAAAGAAAATTACATGAGGCACCGGGACAATATTCACCATCCTTGCATTGGGTATCAGGATTGGGATTTTCAATACAATTCCCGAACTCGCATTGATATTCGCATGTTGTTTCGACTCGAAACTTTTTATCGATGCCGCACACCAGAATCTGTTTTGGGTTTCCTTCATTGCATACCCGATTACCAGATCCAAGAAAATCGCATGGGGCATCGGGACAAAAGCGGTCATTGCATTCGTAGCTTGGGTCTGTATTGTCTGTCATGTCCGCATTGGATTTCATATATAGCTCAAATTCCTCTTGCTCGGCAAGGCATCCGGACAGGGCAATGGAAAGAAGCACAGTAAAAAGTAGTTTATTGTGATGTTTCATGGTGATACCTCATTCGTTCGATAATGGATTTCCTGCCATCAGCTCCCCGATAGGAATCAGTCTGGAGTGTGTCGGAATTCGTGCATCTTTGTTGCGGCCTATGCGCCTGTATGGCGCATACGGCTCGCCTGCCGCCTGCTATCTGCGATACGCTGGCGGTTTTCTTCGATAGGGAACTCAAAACCATTTGCCTTCACATTTTCTTGCAACTTCCTCAAGTTTTTTGTCCCCTTGATGAATATAATAGAAACTATCTTTCCAACATTTGATCAAATCTACACTGAGCTCTCGTTGATAGTATGATGAAATCACGCCATCAAGTGCAGCTTTACTTTGAGCCTGTTCGAGTTCTACCTTAAACACTATACATTGATTAGGGAGTACATAAAAGTCAGTTTGCCAACTGACACCAGTTAACAAATAATCGTTATTACTTTCCATCATTTTCCAATCTGTGATATGACACTCTTTTATGGCAAGCATATACGGAGTCCACCCTTCATTATTTTTTGCATAGATATCAGCGCCTGCATCAACGAGTGTCTTGATGGCGGCTTCATGATTATCAGATGCGGCATAATGAAGCGGTGTCCATCCATCATTGTTTTTTGCATTGACGTATGCTTTGGCCATAATGAGAGTCTGGACGATATCAGCGCGACCTTTATTTGCAGCTATATGAATTGGCATACCACCAGTGTTATCTTTTGCGTTGACATCTGCACCTGCATCGATGAGCGCCTTGACAAGAGCAACATTTCCTTTTTTGACGGCCAAATGCATCGGCGACTCGCCAGTATTATTTTTCACATTGATGTTCGCTCTCGCGTCGATGAGCACTTTGACGATAGCAACATCTCCATTATTTGCCGCCAAATGCATCGGTGTCCCGCCAGTGTTATCTTTTGCGTTGACATCTGCACCCGCATTGATGAGAGCCTTGACGATATCGGCATAGCCTGCCTTTGCTGCGAAATAAATTGGCGTTCCGCCATCACTATCTTTAGCATTGACGTCCGCTTTTGCATGGATGAGCGCCATGACGAGATCAACATTGCCTTTTTTGACGGCGAAATGCATCGGCGTCCCGCCAGTATTATCTTTTACGTTGACGTCCGCTCCTGCATGGATGAGAGCCCTGACGATATCATCATAACCTTCCTTTGCGGCGAAATAAATGGGTGCCCCGCCATCATTATCTTTAGCATTGACGTCTGCTCCAGCATCAATGAGAGCCTTTACGACATCGTCATAACCTTTCTTTGAGGCGAAATAAATAGGCGTCTTGCCAGTATTATCTTTAGCATTGACGTCTGCTCCAGCATCGATGAGAGCCTTGACGACATCAGCATAACCTTCTATTGCAGCAAAATGAATCGGCGTCTCGCCATCACTATATTTTGCATTGACGTCCGCCTTTGCATCAATGAGTTCCTGCAAGTAAATCTTGTCGTGAACAATATCCTGACAGAGATCATCCCTGTATTGTGTCTGAACTGTGATATCAGGAATATTTGGATTGATTTCCCTTATCTGAGAAAGAACGTCAGGCTTGGCCAGAATGAGCTTTCTGTCTTTATGGCGTATGTAGCTGTACCTGAGTGTGGATTGCTCCATGGGTCGAAATTCATGACGTGATGAATAGAAGTAAGTATCTTCCTCAACGGTATAGCCGTTAGGAACATACGTCATACTTTGGCAGGGCTTTAGGTGTTTTTCAACACTGGTATTGCTGTCAATGGTGTTGGCTTGGGACGATGGATATGTCAGGTCGGTGTGTACGGCACAACCGGACAGAAAAATGCATGTGAGAAAGAAAGGGGATGGTAAGGCATGGCGTTTCATGGTCATATCCTTGGTTGAGTTATCGCTGAATATTGCAAGTACAGCGGATGATCAGTATTTGAACATGAAGTGGATGCCGACATCGACACCATATAGTAGATGTTTGCTATTTTTTTCGTCATCCTTTACGCCTAATTCGAAAAGCATGGTAGGGGCGATATTCAATCCCGCGCCAATGTCATGCGTAAAAAAGAATGTTGCGATGATCAAAAATTTTAATGACAATGCCAGACCATTGCCGAGAAAGACTTTTTCTTCAGTTTTGTTTGAATTTGAGGCGTAGTTCAAACCGATTCCGCCACCGTATTGCAGTAAGAGACGGCTTGCCAGGAGTTGTCTGTATAAGTATTCGATGTGTGACGAACCTATAAAATGGTTTCCAGAATTTTTATAGGTATAAATTGTTGACAATGTCTGATCGATGCCGAAGCAAGAGCTGTTCTTGCAATAAAACAGTGCTATGTCTGCGCCTGCGCCGAGATAGTTAAAACTTTTCTCCTGACTGTCGCCATCAACAGTTGTCCTGGATACAGGGTAACGTAGATAGCGGAAGCTTCCAGAAGTCCGTATGATGAAGTCGGAGTTGATGATATCCGTGACATCCGAGTAAAGGTTAGAAGCGTATGTTCCATAATCGGTCTCATATATGTCCTCAGCGTGGACTGATTTGACAAGGAATACCGAAAAGAGCAGGCATAGTGACATCGTGATGATCGAAGTCGCAAGGGGCAGGGAGCTTACCTTTAAAGGAGATGATATCTGGGATGTAAGACGGTTTAGTTTGGAATTATGTCTCATGATGTGAGTCTTTGAATAGTATCAAAAGAAATTTCGATTATGCCCGTGTAATTGTTGCATCTGAAATACTATATTCACATGTCATTTTGAATATTAAAGGAAATTCCTGGTTCAATGGATTCAAAAGAAAACTGAGACTTCGACAAATGAAAGAATTTATCAGATAAATATGAGTAAAGTCTGGAAAATAATCGCATTGTATTTGATGTGGCTACATTTTCTTTCCCTAATACCGCTGAAAAATAATGAATATTCATGCAGCAACCCTCCAAACGAGCTAATGTCCAATGATCTAACAATTTATAGCAGTATTTCAGCTATAAATCTAATGCATCATAAAAAAAAAAAAAAAA